>JAHDBW010000118.1:7926-11070 GCA_020630175.1 Anaerolineales bacterium | reverse complement strand
CGGAAGAGCTTCGTGGCAAACGGCATCACGCTTTCCCACACGTTGAACTCTTCAAATAGCCCCACGCAAATTCCACTTAGAATTTCTAGCGTCCGCCCAAAGAAGATCAAATCTTCTGGCACTTGGAAAGGCAGCTCAAACAGCAAATCGCGGAATTGTGCGGCAAATGCTTCGGTTTCAGCAAAGCTAATATCACGGATTTCAGCCGTCGATTTACCCCAGAAGCGTTCAAACAACTGTGACCCCGCCCGTTCTAGCGCGCTAATATCGGCACCGGGCAAAATGACCCCCAGTAATTGGTAGGCCTGAATCAGACGGGCTGAGTCTTGTGCAACCACGGCTAGCGCCATCTCGCGTAACCCGTTGCGCATGTTGGGCGAAATGCGCCCGACCATGCCAAAGTCGATGAAGATCAGCTGCCAACCATCATCGTCTGTTGTGGTCTTGGGGTTGCCGCTAAGCACGGGCGTTGGCGACACAAACAAGTTGCCGGGATGCGGATCGGCATGGAAAAACGAGTCGCTAAAAATTTGCTCTAAATACGCTTCAATCAGGCGCTCTGAAATTTCCGTGCGGCTTAGGCCGGCCGCTTCAATTGCGGCGTAATCGGTAATTTTGATCGCTTTGACTTCTTCTTGCGTAATGACTTTACGCGCGGTGTGCGTCCAGACAATGGCGGGCACCTGAATGCCTTTGCGGTCTTCAAAATTCTTGGCAAAGGTCTCCCCGTGCTGCCCCTCGGCCATATAGTCAATTTCTTCAAACAGAGTCCGTGAGAACTCGCGCAACAACGCTGGCACATCAGCGCGTTTGCTGATTGGCTTATAGCGCATTAGCCACTTGGCAACGGTGCTAAGCGCGTCCAGATCAACGTTGATAATCTCTTCAATGTTGGGGCGCTGCACTTTGACCACAATGTCGGTGTAGCCCACGCGCTCGGCATCTGCGGGCAGCAAGCGGGCTTTATGTGCTTGCCCAATAGACGCCGCTGCAATTGGATTTGGATCAAACCAAGCGTAGGCGCTTTCTAAACTGCGCCCCAGCTGCTCTTCTGCCACGCGCTTGATGTCTTCAAAGTCCTCTTTACGCACCTCGTCTTGCAGGCCAGCCAATTCATCGGTCACGATCTTAGGTAGGATGTCGGCTCTGGCGGAGAACCACTGGCCAATTTTGATCAGCACACCGCCCATGTCAGCAGCCAAGGCGCGGTAACGGCGCGCCGCCTGTTGTGAGCGCGTTAGGCGGCCGCGATTGGCAAAACCGCGCAGTCCGATTTTTGGTAAAAATAATTCCCAAAAAATTACAGACCCAATTAGTCTGGCAAAGAAACGGGTGATCCGGCGATAACGATTACGAAGCATGGTGAAAATGGTGCCGCGAGGGCGTGTAGAAGCGTTTTGTAGTTACTGAGACAGCGGGGCGTTGGTGTACATAGTTGGCATATTGACCTTGCTGTCCCCATGTCTATTTCATTGTATAGCCTAGCAGCTAATTACTATACGTTATAGCGCGATCAGAATTCGATGACAATGCGCTGGTGTGAAAACCCTTAGATTGAATTGACAATCACAGAGCGAACGCGCACAATTCAAGTATGGCAAATGAACTGACAAACTTCTCTCAATATGCCCGCCAAGCGCGTGAGCTGATTCTCGATCTTTATGATGAACTGCCCGAAAAATCGCGGTTGGAACTCAAAGAGATTGCCAAGCTGTTGCCCACGACCAACGCAGAGCGCTTCAAACAACTGGCAGAAATGGGCGGTGAACAGCTGCGCATTCTGACCGGTGAAAAGCATGCCGTGGCGATTGTTGGCCCAACCAATGCGGGGAAGTCTACGCTGTACAACCAACTAATTCAGGCCAGCGAGATGAAGGCGGAAGTCAGCCCGATTCCCGGCACAACAAAGATCAACCAAGTGGGTGACGTTGGCATTTTTGCCTTGGTCGATACGCCTGGCGTTGATGCGGTTGGCACGGCTGGCCTAACGGAACGTGCGCATGCGCTAGCGGCTGCGCAAACGGCCGATTTTCTGCTCATTATGTTCGACGCATCACAAGGCGTGCGCCGGGCTGACTTAGAGCTGTTTACATCGCTAAAACTCTTGAACAAGCCCTACCTTGTAGTGCTCAACAAGATGGATTTAGTCAACAAAACCGCAGCCAGCGTTATTGAGAAGTCCGCCGAGAACCTTGGCATTTCTGCTGATGCGATTGTGCCGATTGCGGCGCATTCCGGCAAAAACATTGAGCAAGTGCTGTTAGGCATTGTGCAGGCCGAACCAGAATTGATGGCCGCCCTTGGCGCTGCCATGCCACCGTATCGACGGCAACTGGCGTGGAACGCCACCACGCGTGCCGCAACGACGGCTGGGCTCATCGCCCTGACGCCAATTCCACTGTTGGACTTTATTCCACTGGTTGGTGTGCAAAGCGCACTGGTGCTGGGGATTGCGCGTATCTATGGTGAAAAAATCACGCTGGGGCGCGCTAAAGAGCTGATCGCAACGTTTGGTCTGGGCTACATTGGGCGCACGCTGTTTATGGAGCTTAGTAAGCTGGGGGGGCCACCGGGCTGGGCACTTTCGGCGGCAATTGCCGCTGGCACAACGCTAGTAATGGGCTACGCCGCTGCGCGTTGGTTTGAAAGTGGCGAAAAGCTCACCCGCCGCCGCATGCGCGAAATGACCAGTGAGGTAACGCAAATTTTGGTCAATCGTTTCAAAGGATTAGGGCGTAGACGTCCTAAAAAGCAAGACTTGCAAGATGAGCTTGAAGCCATTCTGGAAGAGTCTTTAGACTTGGATTTGGAATAAGAACAACGAGAGAACCCGCAGCGCCACTCCGCGGCGTGGCGCTACGGTTTCTCTCGTAAAACTCTCTCAATAAATCCTCAAGCTAGGCTAAATAAATTATGGTCAGAAAGCTTGCTATTCTATAAGTGCGACAACAAACAACATCTTTCTTCTCCTCCTCCTAAACAAGAGGTTCGGCCTAACTTCAACGAAGCGTCAGACTTATAGTCTGGCAAAATTAGAAACTGGCCGAACCTTTTTGTTTTAAAGCGCTAATCCGTATCAAATCCGTTATTCGCTGCAAAGCGATCTATTGAATTTTAGAGACTCTGGGGAAGTAAAGTGCGATA
>JAHDBW010000118.1:0-7826 GCA_020630175.1 Anaerolineales bacterium | reverse complement strand
TCGCTGCAAAGCGATCTATTGAATTTTAGAGACTCTGGGGAAGTAAAGTGCGATAGCATTACTCCTACGCATTCCCCTCACCCCACCAAATCATAATCATACTGATCACGAATATGGTCTTGGAAGAAAATACCTAAAGAGGGCGTGTTGCAGAAATCGGCATAAACGTCTGCCGGAACTTGGATGTAGTAATACAGCTTGCCGCTTTGAAATTCAACGGCGAGCGTTTCAGTTTTTACATCATAACCAATGGCTTTGATGCTGGTGGAAATTACAGGGTGCAGCTGAATTGCAGTCATGTTATGACGGCATCAGGGGGATTGTGTTGACGTCTTGCAAGAAGTCTAAAAGCTGTTCTGGCACGATAGACACATCACCGCTACGGAATTCCGCTAAGCCAACCCATTCAGCCTCAAAGGTGTAGTCGCCTTGCGTGATCTTGATCTTGTCCTGATCGTAGGTGTTGTAGTCTGCAAACCCAGCTTCGTAAATGAAAACAATCTCGTGCTGTTTTTCACCGTTGTAGGTATATACATTCTCTAGCATGCCTAGCCCTTGCAAGTTGACGATGTTCATTTGCAAGAGTTCGGTCATATGGCGCATGACGGCCATTTGGCTATATTCACCAAAATTGATCGCGCCGCCTAAGGGCCGGAAGACGATTGTTTTTTCAACTTTATCGTAAATTTCACGCACCAAAATTTGGTTGTCGCGGCGGAAGACACAGATCACTTGTTGAGTAATATCAGACATACCCTAAGTTTACCCTTTTGTCTCCGTATATGGCAGGGAAAGACGATTTTCGGCTACAATAATTGCAATGGAACAGAAAATTTTTCACGGACAAATGTCGCCCGGCGACCTTGCAAATGCATTAGTTGCTGAGTTCAATGGCGGTGGCCTCGTTGCGCAACGCGTTGGCGAAGGCGAAAAGATTGCGGTTCAAGTGGCAACGCAACGGCGCCGGCAGTCTGGCGGGCGCACTGCGATGACGGTTGTGCTCTCAGATCATGAAGATGGCGTTGTGGTGAGCATTGGGCAGCAAGAATGGCTGGGCATT
Organism: Anaerolineales bacterium; assembly: GCA_020630175.1. Taxonomy (GTDB): domain Bacteria; phylum Chloroflexota; class Anaerolineae; order Anaerolineales; family UBA6668; genus JAHDIM01. The sequence continues at coordinate 6,766 of JAHDBW010000118.1, read as the reverse complement.
GCCGCATCGCTTGGTAAAACCGCGCTACAAGTGATCCAAAATCCGTGGCAAATTGTCAATCGTTTAGATGATGTTGCGGCTGATATCAACTCGATTCAGCTAGAAAAGCGCATTTGGGAAGTGATCAACCATGTGGCGGCCAGCGCCGGGGTTTCAACGCGTATTTCTGAGCGGTTGCGTACGGTTGCCTGCTCTTACTGTGATTATGCCAATGCCGTTGGTGATGGCGCATGCAATGCGTGTGGCGCACCGATGGGGGCTCAGCAGCCTATTTCTTGCATGAAGTGTGGCTACGTCAACGAGATTGGCACCACCTACTGCGCGAACTGTGGTGACCATTTGCCGGTTTAGGTCATAAATCTTAAAACTAAAAAAGCGGGCTGCTTAGTGCAGCCCGCTTTTGATTTAAATTACCAGTATTCATATTGACGAATTCCAGCTGGTATAATATTCTTTGTTTAGAATAATACAAATTGAGAATACAATGAAAAATGCAGAATTTGCCATTCTTAGCCTTGTTGTTGAAGACGCAAGACATGGCTACAACATTGAACAAGAACTAAAGACACGCGGCATGCGCGCTTGGACCGAGGTTGGATTTTCGTCTATCTACTATTTGCTCAACAAATTAGAGCAACAAGGTTTGGTAGAAAGTCAGTTGAAACAAACAACTGGAAAAGGGCCAGCACGCAAAGTGTATACCGCCACTGAAGCTGGTATCGAGGCCTGCCAACAAGCCACGATAGATGCGCTAGCACTGCCATACCGCACCTATCCGCCCGTACTCCTTGGGTTAGCAAATCTTGATTGTGTTCCAAACGCAGCAGCAATTTCAGCATTGCGTCAGCAAGAGCAGGCGCTTACACAACGTTTAACTGATATCCAAACCGCACAAGTCGCTCAATCCGCCAACACTGCAGCCAAACCAATATTTGACTACAGCCTAGCCATGTTAACCGCCCGCATTAATTGGCTTAAAGCCTATTGTGCCGAACTTGAGTCAAAAGAACAGAAGGAGGCTTGATTAGGTGACACACATTACAGGATTTACGCCATTTCAGGGGCAACATTGCGAAACAAACACCACCGGCAATTTGCTTAGCCATTGCGGCTTCACACTTAGTGAGCCGATGTTATATGGACTTGGAGAAGGCTTAGCATTTGGCGTGATGAATTTCAAAAGCATGCCAGCGCCTTTTATTGGTGGTCGACCACGTCCAGAAGAAATTACAAAGACACTTGCTAACCACCTTGGCTTAACAACTGAGTTTCGTAAGACCAGCTCAAAGAAGCGGGCTTGGCAAAATGTGGCAACGTTTGTTGATGCGGGTCAACCGGTTGGCGTTCGCATTAATGCTTACTTTCTAGACTACTTCACAACAAAGATTCACTTTGGTGGCCATTACGTTGCGGTGCATGGCTATGATGATGACTATATCTACCTTGTAGATACGCAGCAGCAGGGCACGCAACTCAAAACAGACCGTGCTCGTTTTGAAGAAGGCCGTTTATGGCGTGGTCCAATGGCACCTAACGGAATTTCGTGGACGTTAACAAAGTCAGAGGAAGAGATCGATTGGCCAAAGATCTTACGCACTGCAATTGTGAACAATGCCCACAGCTACCTAAACCCACCAATTAGCAATTTCGGCATCAAGGGAATTCGCAAAGCGGCAACCGCCATCCCCAAATGGTTTCACACGCTAGAAAACGCACCTGAATCGCTAGCACAAATCGGAATGTTAATGGAACGGGCGGGCACAGGCGGGGCGCTTTTCAGAAACTTTTATCGGGACTTCTTAAGTGAAGCAAATCTTATTTTACAAAACGACTTGGTGCTGGCAGCCCAACAGGATTTTGCCAAGGTCGCTCCACTTTGGCGCGAAGTCGCGATGTTGTTAATGCAACTTCCGGTGGATCAGGACACAAAATTGCCAGGCATTGCTAGCCTTCTAAATCAAATTGCTGCTCTTGAAGAGAACGCTGTAAAACACTTAGCGCAGTTATAGATTCGATACAGCCTGCTGGGTATTTTCTTTATAATAGCGCTATCACTGCAAAACCATACAGTGCTAAATCTCTGTTAAAACCCTTCTTTATCTTCAATGTCAGTCATTAAATTTCTTCAACCGGCCTTAGCACAACGCACACCTTTATTTGATGCCAAGCATGAAACTGCCTTTCGGCTTTTTAACGGATTTGCCGAAGGGTTTCCACAATTGGTGGTCGATTTATATGCACAGACACTGGTGTTGCATGACTATACAAAAGCGCCTTTAGGGCACCCACAAGTTATTGAAGAAGCCGTTGACTTCTACAAGACAGAGTTACCGTGGATCAAATCTGCAATTGTCAAAATTCGGCATAGCGAAACGCCAGCTGGGCGCAACGGCACGCTAATCATGGGCAAGAAACGCAACCATTGGGTGCGGGAACATGGGGTGCGCTATTCAATCGATCTATTGATGAATCGCGACGCTAGCTTTTATTTAGATACGCGCTTATTACGCAAGTGGATTATTGAAAATAGTGACAATCAGCGTGTGCTAAATACGTTTGCCTATACCAGCAGCCTAGGTGTTGCAGCGCAAGCCGGTGGCGCACATTCCGTTTTACACACTGATCTCAATCAGAAATTTCTGAATGTGGCTAAGGTCTCTTATACGCTCAATGAATTTCCGTTAGATAAAAAAGCCTTCCAGTCTGGCGACTTTTGGGTGCACATGCAACGCCTCAAACGCGCTGATGCCATATTCGACATGGTCATTCTTGATCCGCCATTTTTCTCTGAAACCAGCCGTGGCACTGTAGATATGGCAAAGAACACCACCAAGCTCATTAACAAAGTGCGCCCGTTAGTTGCGGATGGTGGCTACATCGTTGCCATCAACAATTCATTATTTTATAGCGGTGCAGACTATATGCAGGCGTTAGAAAGCCTCACAAAAGGCGGATATGTAGAGATTGAACGCACGATTGATGTTGGCGAAGACTTCGTTGCTAGCGACACAATCCAATGGGTTACAGACCCCGCACCATTCAATCATTCCACTAAGATAGCAATCCTCAAAATTCGACATAATCCAGGCGCCTAGCCACTTTAAGCCAGCCCAAAACTAACTAGGCGCTAGCCATTACCCACTAGAACAAAGACTCCAGACTCTTGTTCTAGTGACTCGCCGTTGGTACAATGTGTTCCTATGGCAACACCCAAGCCGCCCATCAATACTGTTTTACAGGGCAACTGCGTCGATGTGCTCAATGAATTACCTGAGAATTCAGTTGACCTGATCTTCGCCGATCCGCCTTATAACTTACAGCTACGCAACGACCTGTATCGGCCTAACATGAGCCGTGTCAGTGCCGTCGATGATGCTTGGGACCAGTTCGATAGCTTTGCCGCCTATGATGACTTCTCTCGGCAATGGTTAACTGCCGCACGCCGTGTCCTCAAACCAAATGGCACCATTTGGGTCATTGGCTCTTATCACAACATTTATCGCCTTGGAAAACTGCTACAAGATCTAAATTTTTGGATTTTGAATGATGTCGTTTGGGTTAAGAGCAACCCAATGCCAAACTTTCGCGGCGTGCGATTTACAAACGCACATGAGACATTGTTGTGGTGTAGCAAGCAGCAAAAAGCAAAATACACATTCCATCATCACGCGATGAAAGCCTTTAATGACGGCAAACAAATGCGCAGCGATTGGACAATTCCGATTTGCAGCGGCAAAGAGCGCATCAAAGTTGATGGTAAAAAAGCACACTCAACTCAAAAACCAGAAGCCTTGCTGTACCGCGTTCTGCTTTCATCAACAAATCCTGGCGATGTTGTCCTTGACCCATTCTTTGGGAGCGGCACAACCGGAGCCGTTGCAAAAAAATTACACCGCAACTGGATTGGTATTGAGCGCGAAGCATTCTACATCGACGTCGCAAAAACGCGCATCGATGCTGTGACGCCAGCGGAATACACCAAAGCTACCTTTGATGTTAGTGATAAAAAACGCAACGCCCCACGTGTTAGCGTCACTAAATTGTTAGAACATGGCCTGCTTTTACCCGGCCAAACCCTATACTTCCGCGAACGTGAAGAGCAAATTGCACACGTCAAGCCAGACGGCAAGCTACTAATGCTCGGCCAAGAAGGATCAATTCACCAAACTGGTAAGCGGCTCATGAATGGCGCCCCTTGTAACGGTTGGGATCATTGGTATTTCAGAGACACCGCTGGCCAATTCAAATCAATTGATGCACTGCGTGAAAAAGTCCGCGCCGGCATGCAGTCACTCTAACTGCCCTAATTTTCTTCAAAACTAAATATAGTTGTGCTTGCGTACAATTGCGCTGCGTAAAGTCTTAGGCTGCCAAAGGTCTATGCTGGTTATAACTTCGATAGTATCTTTAGCCCTTGCCGAAATATAAATATACGCGACGTTCATACAGTAATCTGAATTCTAAACGCTCTCTATAAAGCACTTACTTTATAATGCGCCTAGCACACGCGACATGTAGCGCAGCGCCATATTTATGACAAGCCCAACACCTAAATCCATTCTCAATACTGTCTTTGGCTATGCCGACTTCCGCCCCTTACAGGCGCAGGTTATTGACCAAATTGTTGGCAATACAGACACACTAGTTATTATGCCAACAGGTGGCGGCAAGTCGTTGTGTTACCAAGTGCCAGCGCTGATTCTTGATGGGTTAACCGTTGTCATTTCGCCACTCATTGCGTTAATGCAAGACCAAGTCCGCCAACTACATGAGCTAGGGATCAAGGCTGCAACGCTCAATAGTATGGTGATGCGTGATGACTATGACAAGATTGTGGGGCAGGTTGTGCGCGGTGAACTAGACCTGCTGTATCTAGCACCAGAAACGCTGTTTACAGACCGCATTCTGACATTACTTAGTCAGCAAAAAGTCAGCTGTTTGGCAATTGACGAAGCACACTGTATTTCAAGTTGGGGCCATGATTTTCGACCAGAATATCGCCGCCTCGTTGAAGTCCGGCAGCGCTTTCCAAATGCAGTGTGTGTAGCACTCACAGCGACCGCCACGCCGCGTGTGCGGGAAGACATCCAGTCAATGCTGGGCTTTACGCAAAGCTCTACCTTCATTGATAGCTTTGATCGCCCAAACCTGATGCTGGATTTACAGCCAAAGCAATCACCAACGCGGCAGATCACCCAATTCCTAGCAAGCCGTAAAGACCAATCAGGCATTGTGTATTGCTTCTCACGCGCACAAGTTGACAATCTCGCCACGGCTTTACAAGATCAGGGGTACACTGCATTGCCGTATCATGCAGGGTTAAATGATGAAGTTCGGCGTCGCAATCAAGAGCGTTTTATTCGTGATGATGTGCAAATTATGGTGGCAACCATCGCATTTGGGATGGGGATCAACAAGCCAGACATTCGCTGGGTGATTCATAATGATCTGCCAAAAAACATTGAAAGTTACTATCAACAGGTCGGGCGTGCAGGACGTGATGGCCTCCCGGCACACTGTTTATTACTGTTTAGCTATGGGGATATTGTCAAACAACGCCACTTTATTAGTGAAAAAACCAACCCCCATGAGAAGCAGGTTGCAGAATCACAGTTACAACAATTAGTTGGCTTCGCAGAGACCATAGACTGCCGCCGTAAACCGCTGCTAGCCTATTTAGGTGAAGTCTACGAACCAGAAAACTGTAGCCAATGTGATAACTGCACTGGCACAAAAGAGGTGGAAGATGTCACTGTTGCCGCCCAAAAATTCTTGTCGTGTGTATACCGTACTGAGCAGCGATTTGGCGCGGTCTATGTGATTGATGTACTGCTTGGGAGCCGTGGCCAAAAAATCTTACAAAATCAGCATGATCAGCTTTCAACCTATGGCATTGGTAAGGATTACACAAAGAAACAGTGGCAGCACTTAGCGAATCAATTTCAACAGGCTGGCCTATTACGCCGTAATGAACACGGCAGTTTAGGGCTAACAGACAAAGCCATGCTAGTGCTCAAAAGCCAAGAAAAAGTGCAGGCCCGCATGGACTTGATGCCAAGCGCCTCAAAATCCAAAGCGATAGATCTAAACTATGACACGGCGCTGTTTGATGCGCTACGCGCTTACCGTAAACAGTTAGCCGATGAAATGAACGTGCCACCTTACGCAGTGTTTGCAGACAAAGCACTAGCAGAAATGGCAACGCTGTTCCCACAAACTGAGGCTGGGTTTTTAGCCATCAATGGGGTGGGGCAACATAAACTCAAAAAGTACGGCGCAGATTTCATCGAGCGGATTCGGGCTTATTGTGAACCTCGTGACCTCTCTGATAAAACAGCCACACGCCAGCAACGACAGGCAACCCCTCGCAAAGACAATGGGCAAAAGAAACGGCATGAAATTGTGGGCGATGCCTTTAAGAATGGAATGTCGATTGCAGAATTGGCGAGCGAGTGGCAGGTAAAACACAGCACGATTGTGGCGCATCTGTCTAAATATATGCAAAGCGGCGGCGAACTCACTAGCGCCGAGATTGAAGGCATTTGTTCTCTCACGCAAGATACACAAGATGCAGTGCTTGCTGCCTTTGAAGTAGAAGGCGCAGAAGCCCTGCGACCAGTTTACGAAGCATTTGATGGGCAAATTTCTTATGATGACCTTCACAAATTACGGCTAATTTACCTCTGTCGGCAGACGGCATAGGCAAAATATATAGTCCCAAATAAATTGCTCAAATTTCCCGCTTGGTGTAACGCGCAAGACCCTC
>JAHDBW010000007.1:39996-53312 GCA_020630175.1 Anaerolineales bacterium | reverse complement strand
ATGACTCAAACTAATTTTTCTCACGACACCTATCTTTCGCCTTTTACATGGCGCTATGGCACTGCGCCAATGCGCCAAATTTGGAGCGAAGAAAACAAACATCTGCTTTGGCGCAAAATCTGGATTGCACTCGCAAAAGCGCAGCAATCTTATGGACTAGTAACTGCAGAACAAGTGGCCGATCTCGAAGCCAATGTTGACAAAATTGACATTGAACGCGCGACTGAGATTGAAAACGAAATCCACCATGACTTGATGGCCGCCATCCGCACCTACGCGGAGCAATGCCCAGTAGGCGGCGGGGTGATTCACCTTGGTGCTACGTCAATGGATATCGAAGATAACGCCGATGCATTACGCGTGCGCGAGTCGCTTGGCGTGATTGTTGAGAAGCTAACGGCCTTGCTGGGCGCTGTAGCCGACCAAATTGAAAAGTGGGTCGATACCCCAGCAATGGCATTTACGCACATTCAACCGGCAGAACCAACGACTGTAGGCTATCGGATTGCGCAATATGGGCAGGACCTGCTGCGCGACTTGGAAGAGCTTAAGCGCTTGCACGCAATGGTCTTGGGCAAAGGCATCAAAGGTGCTGTGGGCACGTCTGCTAGTTACTCAGTTTTGATTGGCGCGGAAAACGTAGCCGATCTAGAAGCCAAAGTGTTGGCAGAAATTGATTTACCTGCGTTTGACGCGGCAACGCAAACTTATCCGCGTAAGCAAGATTATTTCATTATCAGCGCGTTGGCTGGGCTCGCTGCCTCACTGCACAAACTCACATACGATCTGCGCATTTTGCAAAACCCATTATTTGGGGAATGGTCAGAACCGTTTGGTGCCAAGCAGGTGGGGTCTTCAGCAATGCCGTTCAAGCGCAATCCGATTGCGTCTGAAAAAGTTGGCAGCTTGTCCCGCTATTTGGCAACGTTGCCGCGTGTAGCGTGGGATGATGCCGCCGGTTCTGTGTTAGAACGCACGCTAGATGATTCAGCAAATCGGCGGGTGCTGTTGCCAAATGCATTTTTGGCGGCTGATGAAATGTTGCGCGTGGTGCAGAAAATTGTGGTCGGCTTGCGCGTCAATGAGGTGGCCGTTGCGCGGAATATGGCATCTTATGGGCCATTTGCAGCTACTGAGAAAGTGCTAATGGCGGCTGCAATGAAAGGCGGTGACCGTCAGGAATTGCATGAAGTCATTCGGGAATGTTCACTCGAAGCGTGGGCGGCGCTATCTGAAGGGGCGGCTAATCCATTAGCGGATATTATGGCTGTACATCCAGAACTGACCAAGCACCTGACTGAAGCCGAAATCCGGGGACATTTGGATGCGACTGCACATGTCGGTGATGCGCCGATCCGGGCCCGAACGGTGATGGCATCAATTCGAGCCGCGATCTAAAAAAACGGTTTTACTAACTTAAAAACAAAGCGACTGTTGTGCCACCCAAAGGGTGCCATGACAGTCGCTTTTTGGGTTCTAGCGGTGTTTATGCTGGGCGATAGGCAGCCAATAGGGTCTCTAATTCTTCACCGCTGACAAAGGTGGCTGTGCCGCTGGTAAAGGTTGTGACCGTGTCTCTGATGCCAATCATGGGCCGGATGTATTGCGCAACGTAAGTGGCAATTGTGCTGGCGCTGGGGCCTGCAATTTGTAAGGTTACATCGGCACTCATACCGGCAAACTCTTGGAACAGATACACTTTGCGCAGGTCATCTGCTTCTGGCAGATCATAGAGGCTAGCAAAGACGGCACGTTCATCGCCCGGAATAACGTCAATATCCACCACCGCATGCGAGACCGAATAGCCATGCTCCGCCCGCATGCGCGATAGTGCAAAGCCGCCGGGGAACACAAAGCCATTATTGAGCAATTGGCTCTCCGTATTATTTACTCCCGTCACAGATCGAACTGTTTCAATCATAAAGTCGTTGAAATCACCTAGATCAGCCAAATGGCACACAAGCTCTAAGTCATAACTGCTTACAATCCAACGTAAGTAGAGCGGGGTAATTGTGTCACTTTCAAGGCTGTTGAGCCGCGTGACAAGCGCTTGGTAAACTTCAGCTTCTTCTCCGGCATAGGGGTCCACTAAAATTCGGACAATACTTGCGTTCATGGGTGTCTCCTCTTCAAAGATCGATCAGAAATAATTGGCTTGATTCTAAGTTCAATGCTATCTTATTACGCATAATGTACAAAAAGTGTACATAGCCTCTATTTTACAGGACACACACATGTCAGTTACTGCCACAAATGCGCCAATTAATGATAAGCGCGAAATATTTGGTTGGATGATGTATGACTGGGGTAACTCAGCTTTTTCAACGACTGTTGTAACCGCTCTGCTAGGACCGTATATCGCGTCTCTTGCTGAAAGCACCGATAGCTATATTTTGGGTATTGATCCAGCAGCGCTGTATCCTTTTTCTGTATCGTTGTCGGTCTTTTTGCAAGTCTTATTTTTGCCACTCGTTGGCACAGCAGCAGACTACACACCAAATAAAAAGCGTCTCATGTTGAACTTTGCGTATGCAGGTGCAATTACGACTATGCTCTTGTTTGTTGTCAAACCCGATATGGCCTTGATTGGAACCGAAGGCGCAGTCGCGTTAGGGTGTATTTTATTTATTATTGCGAACCTCTGTTTTGGCGCAGCAATTGTTGCCTACAACTCTTATCTGCCTGAAATTGCATCACCAGACAAGCGCGATGATATTAGTTCAAAGGGCTGGGCTGCCGGTTATATTGGCGGTGGGGTCTTGTTGGCTATCAATTTCGGGATGCTCTCCGTTATGTCTGACACGGGCTTGGCGGTGCGCCTAAGCATTGCGTCTGCTGGGCTATGGTGGCTTGTCTTTACATGGCTGTACCCGCATAAGCGTTTGGTGCAACGCCCGGCAAATAACAAATTGCCTGAAGGGGCCTCACTTTGGACTTTTGGCTTCAAAGAGATTTTTGTCACACTAAATGAAATGCGCACCAAAATGCCAGAGACCGGCCGCTATTTACTAGCCTACTTGGTGTATAACGACGGCATTCAAACCATTATTGCGGTATCGACTGTTTTTGCGGCCCTTGAACTTGGTACCTCTTCTGAAACGCTTTTGTTACTGGTATTGATGATCCAGTTTGTTGCATTTGGCGGCGCGTTACTGTTTGGCTGGCTTGCAAAGCAAATTGGGGCGAAGCGCTCTATTTTGATTGGGCTGTTTGTTTGGGCCGGGTTGGCAATTTATGCCTTTGCGATCTTGAGCAATGACACCGAATTGTTTGTCATGGGCGCGGTGCTGGGTATTGTGATGGGCGGGACACAGGCGCTGAGCCGGTCGCTTTTCTCACAAATGATCCCTGAGGATAGCGAAGCTGAATACTTTGGCTTTTATGAAATTAGTGAACGTGGGACGTCTTGGTTAGGACCATTATTCTTTGGCTTAGCGGCTCAAATCACAGGGTCACAGCGTATTGCTATCTTGTCATTGATCTTATTCTTTGTGCTAGGGATTGCATTGCTGATTCCTGTGAACGTGCGTAAAGCGATGGAAGATTCTGGAAATGATCCAACTGGCGTCGTTTTATAACGGTAGACTCGATTAGCTTTACGTTACAAAAGTCTTAATGTAAGCAATCTCCATTGACAAACTGCATAGAGTAAGCAAAATAGGCGCATGCGAATAAAGTTGATTTATGCATGCGCCTTTGCATTTGGGCTTGCAGTATTTTTTTCCGTTCCAAACGCGCTGGCCAATGAAGCGCCAGACGCAGAGCCGCTTGAGCCAGAATTCCTTTGTCCACGGACAGAGAACCTGTCTATGCCCGGCCTCTGCCCAGCGCAAGGGCGTGGCCAAGAAGAAGTGCAACTCCGTGCGTTTGAGTTGAGCTTAGAGCTGCCCGAATTGCCCGCTGTCGAGATCGGGTACAACCCGAATGCATTGTCCCAATCACGTTATGCGCGGGTCAATGCCGATACGCCCGTTTATGCGTCACCTGAATCCGGTGCCGCCGGTGAAGAGCCACTGCGTTTGTTAGGGCTTGGCATCAATGCTGGCTTTATCTTTGTAACGCTAGATGATCTGGTGATTTACGAGGGCCAAGAGTGGTTCCAAATCAATCGGGGCGAATTTGTGCGCCGTGAAGATATCGCGCTCACTGAGGCCTCGCAATTTGGTGGCGTCACCTTTGAAGAGGCCATTGAACGCCCCTTTGCCTGGATGGTAGCAACCGTCAATCCGCTAAAAACCCCCGGCGGCGACATCAACTATGATGTGCGCCCGTTGCGCCGCTATGACACCGTGCAGATCTATAACACCTTCAATATTGACGGCTGGGATTGGTACCAAGTGGGACCAAACCAATGGATAGAACAGCGCGCCGTTAGCGTCTTAGAAATGTACGATCGCCCGGAAGAAGTGAGCGGCCGTTGGATTGCCGTCAACCTGTATGAGCAAACCCTGTCTGCTTATGAAGATGATGAGTTGGTCTACGCCACGCTAATTTCTAGTGGCTTGGATGCGTGGCCGACAAACCTCGGTGTCTTCCAAATTTATGCCCAGCTTGAATCTGATGGCATGACCGGCGCTTTTGCTGAAGATCAGTCGGATTACTATTACCTTGAAAACGTGCCGTGGACCCAGTATTTTGATGGCGCAATTGCGCTGCATGGCGCGTATTGGCACGATGGCTTTGGCTATCAGCGCTCGCACGGGTGTGTGAATCTGTCCCCGACAGATGCCAAATGGATTTACGACTGGGCTGAAAAAGAAACGTGGGTGTGGGTGTTTGACCCAGAAAATCCAGACGACCCAATTCTTTACCCGAAAGACCCTGAAGTTGAGGCCAGCGACGCCAACTAACCCGCGTTCTGCGCAGCTCCTAGCGCTGCTTACCTCCAGAACACCAATCGTATTAGACGGCGCAACCGGCACAGAATTAGGGTTGCGTGGGGTTGATATCGCGCAACCTTTATGGTCTGCTGGGGCCATTACGCAGTCCGCCGCAACCTTGCAAGCGGTCCACGCTGATTATGTGGCCGCCGGAGCGCGCGCCATTACGGCCAATACCTTCCGCTGCCACGCGCGCAATCTGGCCGACGCGGGCGCTGCGCAGACTGCTGCCCAATTTGTAACAACTGCCGTTGCCTTAGCACGGCAAGCTAGCCCGCCAACGACATTTGTTTTTGGCGCACAAGCCCCGTTAGCAGATTGTTATGCACCTGAACTTACACCCAATCAGTCAGTCTTAGATACAGAGCATGCCCAAATGAGCGCGACCTTGGCCGCTGCCAAGGTGGACGCAATTCTGGTCGAAACCATGCCCACCATCCGCGAGGCGATTAGTGCGACCAGCGCGGCCTTAGCAACCGGATTGCCAGTGCTCACGAGCGTTGTCTGTGGCAATGATGGTCACTTGCTGTCTGGCGAGTTGTTAGCCGCTGCCATCCGCGCCATAGACGCGTTGCAGCCCGCCGCAATTTTGGTCAACTGCGTACCCGCCCCACGGATCGCGGCATTATTACCTGTTTTGGCTGAACACACTGATCTGCCATTTGGCGCGTACGGCAATACCGGCTGCTATCTGCCAGAAGAAGACCGTTGGATAGATACGGATGCAACTAACCCGCAAACGTACGCCGCATACGCCCAACAATGGGTAGCGCAAGGGGCCACAATTGTCGGGGGCTGTTGTTATACGCGACCAGCCCATATTGCGGCTGTGCAAACGCTTTTCAAAAATTAGTGAAATATTTCTCAAACCTTGACGGCTATTGACAGACGCTGCTTCAGTTCCTAGACTACGCTCAGTGAATTATTGGACTGTTATTCAAAGAATCAACCAGCGCTATTGCCAATCTAACGGCCATGGCAGAGTAACGGTGCGTGCTATTCGTAGTTTCTGGCACGTTCAAAATAGTTCCGTTTGCACCAGTTTGAACATACCCGATTCAAATTGGGCATCCTATTCCCCACTTGGTAGACTTATTAGCACAGTGTGTGCGCTCCTCACGATTATTCAATCGGTCTATCAGCGCCTAGCCCATCAAAGGACAATTTTCGGCATCGGCTCCTATGTTTTCACAAAATAAGACCTTATTTCCTGTGAATGTAATTCCAACGCTCCGCAATGCGCGTGGCGAAGAATGGCTTGCGTTAATTGATTCGCTCAAGCCATTATCGGAAGACGATGCCCGTACACTCGGTTTTTGTTTATCGATGATCAACCTGAATGGCTGTATCGATTGTGAAACAGACTCATACCGTGCCATGCGCGGCTGTGATCAATGTTCATTACAAACGTTGCAGCGCTTCAAGGGAACAGACAATGAATTGCTCGTCAAATATCGCCAGTCGATTGCAGACGTACAGACCTTTTTGTCGCAACGTGCATCGCCGCCAGATAATTCAATCTAGCCTGAAAACTGATTAGTGTATTTTCGCTTGAAGCGGAGTGTTGACCACACTCCGCTTTTTCGTTTTTTGCCAATTGGTCTATGGTAGACTTCAAAAAAATGGTAAGTGTATTGTTTGCTTGCATGACGCAGCGCAGCAGCATGCTTATATCAAAAAATCAAAAAAATTAGGGAAACATCATGACTGGAAACACTTATGACGTCGTCGTTATCGGCGCGGGACCTGGTGGATATGTGTGTGCTATTCGGGCCGCGCAACTAGGGCTAAAAGTAGCTATCATCGAACGTGAATTTCTGGGCGGCGTTTGTTTGAACGTTGGCTGTATTCCAAGCAAAACCTTGCTTAAAAATGCTGATCTTGCGTACACGCTGCGCAAAAAGGCGTCAACATTTGGGATTTCATTCGAAAACCTACAGCTTGACTTCAGTAAAGCTGTCAAGCGCTCACGTCAAGTTTCAAACCGCTTGGTAAAAGGCGTTGGCTTCTTGATGAAGAAAAACAAAGTTGACGTGGTGATGGGTGCTGGTAAATTGACCTCACCAAACGACGTAGAAGTTACGCTAGAAGATGGCTCAACCCAAACCATTAGTGGCAAGAACATTGTCATTGCTACGGGTGCCAGCGCAATCAAACCGGGTGCCTTCAACATTGATGGCGAACGCGTCGTGACATACTGGGAAGCGATTCTTCAAGAAACTCGCCCAGAACGCGTGGTTATTGTGGGCAGTGGTGCAATTGGTGTGGAATTTGGTACCGTTTGGAACAGCTATGGCACAGAAGTGACCATCGTAGAAATGCAAGATCGCATCGTGCCAAATGAAGATGCCGATGTAAGTAAAGAAGTTGCGAAAGCCTTCAAAAAGTCTGGCATTAAGGTGATGACTTCAACCCGCGTTGAAAACATCGATAGCACTTCAAAAGACGTGGTCAAAGTGACCGTGTCAGACAAAGACGGTGAAAAAGTAATTGAAGCCGATCAAGTACTGGTCGCGATTGGGTTTGGTCCAAACAGTGCTGGTATTGGCTTAGACGCTGCTGGCGTTGTCACAAATGAACGCGGCTTCATCAATATTGATGATCAAATGCGCACCAATGTAGACGGCGTCTACGCGATTGGCGACGTAACTGGCAAGATGATGTTGGCTCACGTTGGCTCTGCAATGGGCGTGATTGCCGCAGAAGTAATTGCTGGCCACCCAACAGTGACGCTAGATTACAACATGATGCCTGCTGCAACGTACAGCCATCCTGAAATTGCCTCCTTTGGGTATACTGAGCAACAAGCCAAAGATGCTGGCTATGAACTCAAGGTTGCCAAGTTCAACTTCCAAGCCAATGGCAAAGCATTGGGCTTAGATGATCATGGCGGTTGGGTGAAACTGATTACAGACGCAAAATACGGCGAAATTCTGGGCGCACACCTGGTTGGCCCATCTGTTACAGAACTATTGCCAGAATTGACATTAGCCCAGCAACAAGAGCTGACTGGCGAAGAAATTGCACGGAATGTCCATGCGCATCCAACGCTTTCTGAAACGCTAATGGAAGCTGCGCACGGCATTGACGGGCATTACATCCACATGTAATTCAGCCTTGTTTATTGCAGTAAACATAAGCTAAATAAATACACTTAGAAAAGACCGTAATCGACCCAGACTACGGTCTTTTTTATAGATTAGGTGGTAAATCTTTGTGAAATTTACCCATAGATTATGGTACGATAAAATCGCAACCTGTATTGTTGGTAATGCAGTTGCTAACTGTATAAAAGAGTTGTGCCAATAGTGGGCACTGGTTATACTGTATTTGTACATACGATGCGATGTGCATCGCTTTTTTGTAGCTTTTATGAATTCCACACAAGTCAAGACTGAGCCAAGTGGCTTTAAATACCCAAACAAGTTTCTGCGCATCTATTTGCAAGCGCTAGAGGATGTGATGGGGAAGAATGGCGTCAACGCGATTCTTAATATTGCTGGGTTGCAGCACCTCATTGGGAATTACCCGCCAGATAATCTTGATAAAGAGTTTGATTTTACAGATCTTGCTGCGCTAAACGTTGCGCTTGAAGAGCTGTATGGCTCACGCGGAGGGCAAGGGCTACAGCTGCGGGCTGGGCGTGCCGTATTTGCTAGCGGCTTGCGCGACTTTGGTCCGTTGGCTGGTGCTGGCGATTTGGCGTTCAAAGTATTGCCAATGCACACCAAAATGAAAATTGGGCTGCCTGCCGTGGCCACGATTTTTACCCAGCTTAGCGACCAAATTAGTAAGGTCAAAGAGCATGATGATCACTACATCTACACGCTTGAGCAGTGCTCAATGTGTTGGGGCCGTGAAAACGATAAACCCGTTTGCCATATTGCTGTGGGCATTTTGCAAGGCACCTTAAATTGGATTAGTGGTGGCAGTGATTTCAAAATTGAAATGATTGGCTGCAAAGCTTGCGGTGACGACATCGGTAAGCTGAAGATCTACAAAAAGCCGCTTAGCTAGCGGCCCCGCCAACTTACTTTGCGCAACCAACCTTTACGACGTGAGTTGATCTCTTGGGAAGAGGTCGACAAACTGATTGACACCCTTATACCGCAATTTCGCTATGAAATTGATGCGATTGTAATTATCACGCGTGGCGGCATTGTGCCGGGCGGTATGTTGACTGAAGCCCTCAATGTCAAAGACATTTTGACCGCTGCTGTGCGCTTTCCGCCTAACAGTGTAGGCACACAGAAACTGCATATGTGGCCAGAATTTCTGCAATTCCCAGATGATGACCTGCTTGCCGGACGCCGCGTATTAGTCGTTGATGATGTGTGGGGCAGTGGCCGCACAAGTATTGCCGTGAAAGACCGCGTGCTTGGGGCTGGTGGCTTCCCAGAGTTATGTGTATTGCACTACAACCCGTATCGGTCTGTGTTCTCTAAAGTAGAGCCAGACTATTATGGTGCAATTACTGATGCATACATTGTCTATCCGTGGGAAATTGACCGCGGGACAGACCTCGCAACCTTGACCGGCGACCCAGAAATCAACTAGTTCCGCCCGCCGTTGTTAGCCTTTGAAACTGGTTTCAACTCCATAGCTTTCTTGCGATTCCCCGTAGAACTCTGTATACTCTAGTCAAATCGTAGGCAAAGGGTTGTCTTGCCGTTGATGTTTTACATCAAGGTGATAGAGCAACGCTTAAGTCGTCGCAAACTTAGACTTGCTTATTAGAATAGAGCGTATACCTAATCTATCTTTGAATTTATATACAATCTCTACAACATTTTGTTAAATTGCGGCGCCCGTTTATACGGATGTGCCGTTTTTTTTTGCCCGGCTTTTTTATAAAGGTCTGGCAGTATTCCAAATGCAATAAATGGATGCAAAACCCTTCACAAAGAGGAGGTGAGTACAAATGCCAACGTCAGTAAAATTACGACCAAATGAATCACAAGATCAATTGTTGCGCCGCTTTCGCAAGAAGGTAGTTAAGGCCGGCACATTGAGCACCATTCGCCGCAAGCGTTGGTTCGTTTCAAAAAGCGAACTACGCCGCATCAAGAAAGAAAAGGCTATTCGCCGCGTAAAGCGCCGCAATACCAACAACAAAAAGTAGAAATACTAAAACGGTTGGCGTATGAGCTTGCTCATGCGCCAGCCTAGTTGTAAACAAAACGTCATCAATCCAGTTTAGGAGAATATACTTTATGGCAGAAAAAATCGAAGTTGAAGGCAGAATTATTGAAGCACTTCCTGGCACCCAGTTCCGCGTAGAACTAGAAAACGGGCACGAAGTGTTAGCGTACCTCTCAGGCCGTATGCGGAAATACTATATCCGCATTTTGTTGGGGGATCGGGTCAAAGTTGAAATGACACCGTATGACCTAACCCGGGGCCGCATTACGTATCGCTTCCGCAAAGAAGCAGCGCCAAAACCATCAGAATAAATCTCGGTTTGCGTTTTGGGGCCTTGTGCCCCAGCAAAAGAATGGTTTTCTAACTTTGATTGATGACTTTTTTAGGGTCGCCTACTGGCGACCTTTTTGCTTTAAATACGGTGGCGCAAGCTGCGCGAAATGGTTAGTATTTACTAACACTGCGCGAGAGACTTGCATGAACCATAGCCGCAGACTAAACTTCATAGTGAAGTATTAATATATGAGTTACGGCAAGCTAAAAATCAACCTGCCTAATGGCGATCAGTATGAAGTTTCATTACTCACGCCTACCCTAACAATTGGCAGCAATCCGAAGAATCGGCTCCCGCTAGACTATCAAGGGATAGATAGCCGGCACGCGCGTTTAACGATCCAAGGCAACGTGCTGATGATCGAAGATTTAAACAGCGAGAAAGGCGTCCGGATTAACAATCGCCTCTTGCCGCCTAATCAGCCGAGCGCAATTATTCCGGGAAAAATCGTCCAGATTGGGTCAGTTGCGTTTACGTACGAGCCTACACCGCTGAATATTGTCGCGGATCAAACGAAGCAGGTGCGCCAAGGTTTAAATGTGCGCCAGCCAGCTGGCACCCGTAACGATGTGATTCATATCGATGTGCAGAATTCGGCCTTCAATTACTCTCCTGGTAATCTGGCCACGCTGCAACTCACAATTCATAATCCAACGGCTTTACAAGACGAATACACCATTCGGATTTCCGGCGCACCCGCACCATGGGCGCACCTTGACCGCGAAAGTGTGCTGCTAGACCCAGGGCAATCACGCGCGATCACGGTAACGTTCCAGCCGCCCCAGTCGCCAGCGTTGCCCGCAGGCAAACACAAAGTTACCTTTTCTGCAATTTCAGCGCGTAGCCGCGTTGGGAAGAATACCGATTGCGTCATTGATATCAATCCGTATTCAAATCTGTTGATGCGGCTTGAGGAAACTGAATTGCCCGGGCAGTACGAAATTGTGCTCAAGAACCTTGGCAATATGCCCGCCCGGTATGAGCTCATTGCAGAAGACGGTGAACGCGCCTTAGAGTATCGCTATCTTAATCAAAAAGATAACCGTATTACGCTACGTGCCGGTGAAGAACGCAGCCTTATTCTTGCCGTCGATGCCCCAGAAGTCATTGAAATCGGCATCGGGCGTGAAGTGCCCTTCACGGTTACGGCTAAGCCGTTGACAAACGGCGCTGAAGAACGCATGGCGCGGGCTTCATTTGGTGTCAATCCAACAATGCCGCGCTGGTTTTTACTGACCGTGGTTGGCGTAACCTTATGCCTTTGCCTGAGCTTCTTCTTAGCCTACTCTAGCTTACTTTGCTCGCGCTTTTCGGCACTGCCGTTTTGTCCAGAGCCAGAAAAACCCAACATTGTTAGTTTTGTGGCATCGCCGCTCATCGTTGAAAGTGGGCAGTCAGTGTCATTGTCATGGAATGTGGTCAACGCTAACGTGATTACGATCAGTCCTGCGCCGGGCTTTGTGGAAATTTCACAAGGCGGCACAACGGTTAATCCAGTTGGCAGCACGTCTTATGTAATTGAAGCTGCCAATGAATTTGGCTCTACAACAGAACAAGTTATTGTTGAGGTGATTGGGCAGCGGCCAGTCGTCAATTTCTTCAAGGCCGATCCGCCGGTTTATATTGAAGGCCAGAGCCAGTCTATATTCTTGTCTTGGAACGTTCCCGGCGCGGTCGCCGTCAAAATTGAAGGGCCGGGTGTAGACCCTGAACGCCTCTATGAAGCTGCTGATGCGATTGAGTTACCAAACGTGTCTGAACTGCGAAACTACATATTGCGTGCCTATAATGATGTTGGCGAAGTGGAAGGCGTGCTGCAAATTGCGCCAGTTCCCGCCAACTGCACCGCACAGGCGTTGGACGGCACCAGCCTGTTAGATCTGGAAACTGGGCCGGACAGTAGCTATGCTAATGTTGCTGCTATTCCGAGCGGCAGCTCTGTCAAACCGGTAGGGCGGATTGATGGTGTGCAATGGGTGCGGGTCCAGGTTGGGAATGAAACGGGGTGGTTACAGAATGCCCAGCTCAACTGTGATGTGGATTTGCAAGCGTTCCCAACAGTGTTGCCGCAAGATGTGCCGCTGTTGCCTGCGACGCCAACCCCAACCCAAACCAATACGCCATTGCCAACGGCAACGTTCACCGCAACCCTGCCGCCAACCGCAACCTTGGTGCCAACTGAAACTGCAACGCCGCTGCCGCCTACGGCCACCCTAACAGCAACCGTTGCCCCAACCGCCACGTGGACAACCACGCCAGTGGCAACGGATACGCCAACGCCCACGGCAACACCTGAGCCTACAGCCACGCCAGAAACAACGTTTGCGCTAAATGCGCCGGGTATCGATGGCAGTTTTAGTTTGATTGAATGGGCAGATGCCAGCCAGCAAGAGTTCGCTATTCCAAACGGGATCGTGAGCTGGATCAACGATGATAATTTCTTGTATCTGTTAGTCGATATTACAACCGACGAAGTGCAAGACGCGCCGCAAACGGGTGCGCCCTTTGGGGATGACATTTGGGTGCTGGTTGATGTAAATGATAATAAATCGATTGACTTTGCCCGCGATGTGCGGTTTACACGGACCGGCGAACGCAGCTTTTTTGAACAAGACGGTTACAGCGTAGACTTACCCTCCAATTCACAAATCGCGCCCGGCTTTGGCGCAACTGCCGAAAACACAACGCCACACCGCTACTGGGAAGTTGCCATCGCACTCACCGATATAGAAGCGGCACCGGGGCAAGTGGTGCGCTTAGGTCTGCGGGTTCTGTCTGATAATCCAGCGATTGACGACGAAATCCCTGTCAACGCGCAGGCTGATTTTTCAGACCTCATAGAATTACAGCTGGCAATTCCGCCAGCAAACTAAGCGTAGCTTGAAAGAAAAAAACGCCACCCCTGCGGTGGCGCATGTGCATCAAGTTAGGGTGGATTGTGACCAATCTGCTGGCCATAA
>JAHDBW010000007.1:0-39896 GCA_020630175.1 Anaerolineales bacterium | reverse complement strand
AGGGGTGGGTCGGCTTTTCGTGGTCTATTGCAAAGGAGACCATCTTGGTCGCGGTGAAGTCAACAGAAGCAGCCTTTGCAAATTGGATTTACGTTTACTGCACTAGGCTAGGGTGATCTGACTGAGTCCCAGAACTCAGATGACAGTCTTACGATTAAATAAAAAAGGCGACCGTCTAACAGCGGTCGCCTTTTTAGTTACAGTTGAAATGTGCAGGCTTGGTTTATGGAACAAGCACGGTATCGATGACGTGAATAACGCCATTGCCAGCTTGTACATCGGCATCAATAACGGTTGCCCCATTGAGTTGCAGTAAATTGCCTGTAACGGTTGGGCTAAGCGCGCCGCTACTGGTGGCAAGCGTGCCTACGCTGGCCACATCACCAGAATACAGTTGCCCGGCAACAACATGGTATTGCAAGACACGTCGAAGCTGATTTGGATCTGCTAGTAACGCTTCTAACGTTTCTGGTGGAAGCTTGGCAAACGCATCATCCGTTGGCGCGAACATCGTAAGTGGCCCCGGCCCCGCCATTACGTCTTGCAGATCGGCAATGCGTAGCGCGGCAGTGAGCGTGTCAAAGTTGGCGTTACTGGCAAGCAAGCGGGTAATACTAGCGCCTTGTGGGGCACCGGCAGCCATACTACTAATTGTTTGGTCTGTAACCACCGGCGGTGCGCTTGGCGCGCCAGTAATGTTGAGAACTTGTCCCTCACGCACGTAGTTTGGATTTTCTTGCAATGCTGGGTTTAGATCAATCAACTGGTCAAGCGATAGCCCATACCGCCGAGCGATTTTCCAAAGCCATTCGCCCGGTTGCACAACATACGTTTGCGTGGCAGGCGGTGGCGCGATGACCGGCGCTGGAGCCGCAGTTGGCTGTACTTCCGGCAGTGGCGGTGGGGCCGGTTCATCCATTGTCAAGACGACGTTTACCACGTGCACAATGCCGTTAGCGGCTTCTAGGTTCGCTTGAGAAAGTTGACCATTGTTGATGAGTAAAACGCCATCAATCATATTGAAGAATAGCGCTTGGCCGCTTTGGGTTGGTAGATGAGAAACCGTGGTGAGCGATTGCAGATCAAATTTGCCTGGCACAATGTGTAAGCTCAGCGCGTTATACAGCGCATTAGGGTCTGCCAATAACGCTTCTAGCTGGCCGGGCGGCAAGGCATTAAATGCTGAATCGGTTGGGGCAAAAATGGTTAGGCTGCCGGGCGCGTCAATCGCGGATGCCAAATTCGCGGCCTCTAGCGCTTGTAGCAAAATTGAAAAATTGCCTTGATGACGTAGCACGTCCCCAATAGTTGCGCCTGTTGCTTGCGGTGTGAGCCGATCTTCCAATTGCGGTGCTGCTGTAGCTGCAACGCCGAGCAAGATCAAAAATGCTGCGATATTCCGAAATACTTTACTACGAATAAATGCCATGAGTCTTCCTGTCTCTT
Organism: Anaerolineales bacterium; assembly: GCA_020630175.1. GTDB lineage: Bacteria > Chloroflexota > Anaerolineae > Anaerolineales > UBA6668 > JAHDIM01. Next base: position 38,450 of record JAHDBW010000007.1, on the reverse strand, counting down.
TGTGCATCGTGGTGATGCGAATTCTCTATCAGTGCCGATTGTCTGCAGCTACAAGAATGCTGTAGTCTGCTTTGTAAGCGGCTGGAATGTTATGCGGTGCATCTTGATGATGCGCAATAAGCCAAACGACCTTTGCATTGGCGTTTGCGTTAGCGGCTAGATCTGCACCCCATTTCGGATGCAGGGCGGCGCACACAAATGGACGTTGCCAGCGGGTTGTACGCACATCTTCTTGCGCCCAGCGCTTTAACTGTGATTTGAAAAATGTCTTACCAATCACAATCCATGTGCGGTCAAGCAAGGTTAGCGGCATCTCAGCTTTGCCACAGTCGTGCAACAAGGCGGCTTGCTGTAAATCTTGATCGGCGTTGGATTGCAACACGTCTTGCCAAACGCACCACGCATGATATTGCTCATCGCGGCTCAAGCGCTCAAAAATCGGTGTCAGATCTGGCCCAAGTAAGTCTGCAATCGATTGCGACTGCGTGACATCAAGTTGGGCTGTTAGTGCCTGCAAAAACTGTCGAACACGGTAAAAGATCATGATTGTGCAGTACAGCATGCGTTAAATTGTGCATGCTGTCTTAAATTATAGTCGTTATTATACAAATTGTTGGTTTGTGGTTATAAGTGTGTGAGCACATATTGCAATTGGTCTGGTTAGCAGAATGAAATCCATCGGTAGCAGCATGTGCCCCAACGCATGGCACACGTTATAAGTAATGCTGTCAAAAATATTGGGACAGTTGTGCTTATCTATAGATTTGTCTGCTACAAATTGCCCTATAATCACAGTATGCCGATTGATGTACAGATTGAAGACCGCGTGCAAATGCGTAAACAACATCCGTGTGGGAGCTTTGAATGGAAAGTTACCCGGATTGGTGCAGATATTGGCTTGGAATGCGTTGGGTGCACGCGCCGCGTGTTATTGCCACGTAGTAAGTTTGAAAAACGCCTCAAAAAAATCCTTAATCGTGATGTGGATCTGGGACGCTAAGTCATGACAGTCATCACTGCCCCGCGCGCAACAGAAAGCGTGATCCGGCCGGTCAATATGCACCGGGACTTGCATCATCTCGCGAACCTCATTGAACTGTGCTTTGCAGATACCTTAGATAGTGCCGGCCGCCGTTACTTAGAAGAAATGCGCTTGCTAAGCAGGAGCGGTCCTGTGTTGTGGCTGATGCATTTGTTTGGCGAGGCGCTCAATTGGCAACAAGGCTATGTTTGTATAGAAAATGGCCGCCTCATTGGGAATGTGGGCGTCCAACCCGCTGGCGGGCGTAGCAAAGCCTGGCTCATTGCCAACGTTGCGGTGCATCCAGAGTTCCGACGGCGTGGTATTGCGCGCGAACTGATGTTGGCTGCTATTCAAACCGTCCGCAAGCATGAAGGGCGTGTGATCACGCTGCAAGTTGATGATTACAACCAAGGTGCAATTGCACTGTATAAAGAGCTTGGCTTTAAAGAACTCGGCACGTTTACAACGTGGGAAAGGCGTAGCTATGCAATTCCAGAGTGGCGCTTTCCAAAAAAGTCTGGCGTTCGCCTGTTGCGGAATGAAGATTGGCAAGCCGAGCATGCGCTAATTCAAGCACAGCGTAAGCACGGTGCCAATTGGATGTATCCACTTTCTAAATCTCAGTTCAAGCCCAATTGGCGCAAGTCAATTGCGGCAGTGTTGGGTGGCAAACTAGACGAACGTTGGGGTGTTGGCTCAAGCGCGCAGCTAGATGGCTGGATGCGGTTGAAATTCTCTGCGGGAGCCATGACGCATATTCGGATTGTGGCTACCCCAGAACATGAAGACTATATGCTGCCGCGGCTTGTGGTGCGTGGTTTACGCCGCATTGGCTCACGGTCTTGGCCTATTCGTTTAGAATATCCAAAGGGGCAAGGCGTTGATGTGCTGTATCAATATCGTTTTGAACCCACCAGAACGCTCACTTGGATGCGGCTCTGGTTATAAATTACTTTTCCCCAAAGAGCGCTTACATTTCTTTTATAGTCTTCAGTTATGATAGAAACAGTCGTAAATTGCTGTTCTATTTAACATACGACGCACTAATCGCCTGACCGTAATAAGTATTGGATTGGCAACGGTCTACGCTTGCTTGTTTTGCACAAGCCACCAAATTGATTGTAATTTTATGGATTATAAGGACTACTACGAAGTACTGGGTGTCAGTAAAAAGGCCTCAGATAAAGACATTAAGACGGCTTTCCGCAAATTGGCGCGCCAATATCATCCTGATTTAAATCCTGATGACCCTGTTTCAGAAGACAAATTCAAAGAAGTAAATGAAGCTTATGAAGTGCTAAGTGACGCTGAAAAGCGCCAAAAGTACGACATGCTCGGCTCTAATTGGCATCGCTATCAACAGTCTGGTGGCGGGGCTGGTGGCCCTTTCGGCGGATTTGGCGGGCACCCAGGGGCTGGTGGCGCGCAATTTGATTTTGGTGATCTAAGTGACTTGTTTGGCGGGGCTGGCGGCTCAGCGTCTGGTTACTCATCTTTCTTTGACCAGTTTTTCAATGGCATGGGCGGCGCAGGCCAACCCGGCGGGGCACAGCAAGTTCGGCAGCAAAAAGGCCAAGACATCACGCAAGATGTAGAAATAACCCTTGAAGAAGTTGCCAATGGCAGCGTCCGCCGCTTACAAAAAGGCGACCGGACAATCTCGATCAAAATCCCCAAAGGCGCAAAAACGGGCACAAAAGTGCGCGTGAAAGGTGAAGGGCAACCGGGCATCAATGCACAGGCTGGCGATTTATTCCTGAAAGTTAAAGTAAAACCGCACGCCACATTTACGCGCAAAGACGCAAATTTGTATGTTGAGGTGCCCGTAAATTTGTACACAGCCTTGCTGGGTGGTGAAATTACCGTGCCAACGCTAAACGGCGATGTGACATTGCGCGTGCCTGCCGAAAGCCAGAACGGCCGTAAGATGCGGTTGCGCGGTAAGGGGCTGCCTAAAATGCGCACGAAGGATGAAATTGGTGATCTGTATGCGACGCTCAACGTCAAACTGCCCGCCAATCTCACTGAAGCAGAGAAAACGCTAATTGCTCAGTTGGCTGAGTTACGCGACTAACACTGCCTAACGGTTGATATTTGTTTGCTATTTGCACCCCCGTTGCTTGTTGAACGGGGGTGTTTGTTTTCATAGCGTTCATAGCCTGCACTCATTACAAGCTTACTTTGGGTTGTTAAGGTTTCAATAGCAGCGCACCAAGCTAAATATTTTGTTTGCTTGTAACTGCTTACATCTTTTACTTATGAAACTACCTTCACGAAAAAAAACTATTCCAACTTTTACGATTATTGTGTTCGCCTTGGCGTCTTTAGCCTGTGGCGCGGTTGCGACACAAGTTGCTAGCATTGAAACGCGTGTTGCCGGAACGGTGCGAGCCCAGAATGAAGCGTTTGAAGCAGCTGAATCTGCGCCAATATTGCCAACAGCGCTATTACCAGAGCCAGAAGTCATCATTACAGAACCAGTTGCCGTGCCGCTGAATGATGAGGCCGTTGCAACCGTTGTGACGGATAGCAACAATAACCCAGAGCCAATTACCATTGCAGCCACAGTGGTAGACGCTGAAATTGAATCGGAAGTGGTGAGCGACGCGCCACCAACCGAAAGCCCGCTTCCGACAGCGCAACCGTTGCAGGCCGATCCATTGCAGGGCTCAGTTTTTGTTGATCTTTACAATCGGTTGAACCCGTCGGTTGTGTCAATTTATGTCTTTGCGGCAACGCAGGGTGAGGGACAAGGCACAGGTTGGTTGTATGACGCAGAAGGCCGTATCGTGACTAATAATCACGTTGTGGCGGGCGCAGATTACATCGAAGTGACCTTTTCTGATGGCACCAAGCAACCGGCGCGTTTTCTAGGGGCAGACGAAACAGCCGATCTGGCCGTTATTCAAGTGGATACGTATCCCGCTGGCACGCAACCTTTGCCGCTTGCAAATTCAGATCAAATCCAAGTGGGGCAACGCGTGGTCGCGATTGGTAATCCTTTTGGGCTGGCTGGCACAATGACTACGGGAATTGTGAGTGGGCTAGGCCGCACGCTGTCTGGACGGGTTTCGCCTGAAGGCGGGCGCTTTTCTGCGCCAGACATTATCCAGACGGATGCTGCCATCAACCCCGGTAATTCTGGCGGACCGCTGATCAACCTAAACGGCGAAGTGCTGGGCGTAAACAAAGCGATTGTGAGTGAAACCGGCGTGAATTCTGGCGTCGGATTTACAATCTCGGCCAACACAGTGCGTCGGATTGTGCCCAGTCTGATTGCCAATGGACAGTTCACCTACTCTTACTTAGGAATTAGCAGTCAAAGCTCCAGCGATCTGACATTGCCGGAAATGGATGCGTTAGGCTTGCCCAATCGAAGTGGGGTGTATGTGGTCAATGTGGTGCCAAATAGCCCGTCTGCGGCTGCTGGGATCATTGCTGGCTCAGAGCCTAGTGGGATTCAGGGTCTCGGTCGGGGTGGGGATTTCATTATTGCCATTGACGGTAACCCGGTTAAGGACTTTTCTGAGTTGATTAGCTATCTCGTCAATAACGCCGATGTAGGGCAAACAGTAACATTGCGCGTGTTGCGCGGCGGCACAGAAATCGATATTCCAGTAACACTTGGGGCGCGACCGTAGTCTGAACTTAGCGTTCAACTGAAAAAAGCCAACGCAGCACGCGTTGGCTTTTTTATTTACACATCTGCTACGCATAAATCCTACAAGAATTGCAGCATCGTGAATGATAAAATTTGTTCCCGATGATTAATCTTAACCAGCTGACCCCTGTAAAAACTGCAGCGCTGCTGCTTGTCTGTAGCTTTGCTGCAGCACTTGCTAGTGCTTGTACGCCTGCTCCTGTTGAACCGCCAACTGAAGTTGCCATTGTTGCAACCCAAGAGCTAGAGACGATAACAACGCAAGTGCCACCGACAGAAACCGCAATTCCAACGGAAGTGCCACCAACAAACACGCCTGCACCGACTGCAACGCCAGTGCCAAAACCGTTGACGCTTTGTGTTCAAACTGAACCTGAATCGCTGTACATTTACTCTGCAGCGGGCCAAGGGTGGGGGCATTTACAAGAACTGCTGCGCGATGGTCCTTATGAAACGCGTGAATTTGGGCTGCAGCCGGTTATTCTAGAAACGCTGCCGACCTTTGAAAACGGCAAAGCGCGTTTAGAGACCGTCCGTGTGTTGCCCGGCCAGCCGATAGTGACAGCCGATAATGCATTGGTCTTTTTAGAAGGTGGCGTGAAGTACTGGACGCCAGATCTTGAAATTGCCGAAGCACTAGAAGGCGAAATTGTAGAGACCGTTCAGCTAGTGGCTGAATTTAGTTTGCTGCCAGAGGTAATGTGGTCCGATGGCACACCGCTGACTGCGCAAGATTCGATTTTAGGATTTGAAATCCTAAACGAAGAAACTAGCCCGCATCTTGATCGGTTCATTGCCAATCGCACAGATAGCTACACGGCGCTAGATACGCTAACAACGCAGTGGCGTGGTGCAGCAGGCTTTTTCAATAAAGACTATCAACGCGTGTTTTTTGAGCCGTTGCCAACCCATCTCTATGCCGACCTGACACCCGAAGAATTGCGTAACGACTCGGCCGTGAATTTAGCACCGTTGGGTTGGGGCGCTTTTCAAGTGGCTGAATGGCAGCCGGGCGACTATATTCGTTTTACGCCAAATCCCTTTTATCATCGACAGGCTGAGGGCTTACCGCATTTGACAGAAGTGCGGGTTGAATTTGTTGCCGATGAAACGCAAGCGGCACGGCGTGTGATTTCTGGCACCTGTGATGTTGCAGTGCGTGACGCTTGGAATGCCTGGGAAAGCCAAATGGAGATCATTGCGCCAGCCGCAGATGCGGGCGCGCTCTCCTTGCAATTTGTAACCGGACCTCTATACGAAGCGATTGACTTTGGGGCACTGCCCGGGCTTTACTACCGCAGTGTTGCGGGTCGTGATGTGTTTACCGAGCCAGAACTTCGGCAGGCGCTAGCCCACTGTATTGACCGCCAATCACTGGTTGATGCGGTGCAATGGGGTCAGGGTGAAGTTGCTAATGTCTTTATGCCTAGCACGCACCCAGACTATGCCGAAGATGCGCTTACAACCTATCGCTATTCCCCTGCAATCGGCAATCGCTTGTTAGATGAAATTGGTTGGGATGGTGTCAATAATAATGGGATTCGCTTCCGGAACGGGGCGCTGCTTTCATTGCGTTATAACGTCAATTATCCAGCCAGCTACACTGGCCAATTACGCGAAACAATCGCAAACCTTGTGATTGAAGATTTGGCCGAGTGTGGTGTATTTGCTGAAGTGCAAAACAATTCTGCTGTAAAGATGTACTCTGACTGGCCAGATTCAATTATTTTTGGTCGCCAGTATGATTTAGGCCACTATGGCTGGTTGTTGCCAAGCGACCCGCGCTGCTCGCTCTACACCACCGCAGAAATTGCCGATTCAGATTACATCCGTGGCTCAAATGCGTCTGGCTATAGCAACGAAACATTCGATGCTGCCTGCGCTGCTGCTGATGTGGCGCTGACTGCCACAGAACGCGGTGCTGCGCTCAGCGCGCAACAGGCGCAATTCACTGCTGACCTACCCTCACTGCCACTGTTCTTTCGACAGCGCTTGGCAATCACCGGGAGTGACGTATTGAACTACACGCTTGATGCCACACATCCTTCACCAGTTTGGAATATTGAAGTCTGGGATATTGCGCCATAAGGCGCTGATTTTGGCATTTAGTGCCAACTTACTAATATTTTGGTGACTGTGGGTCATATAGGGGGCTTGGGAAAAGTCACAAATTAGGGTATATTTACTAACCATTAGAATATGCATTGTAGTGTGACCGGTTGGTAATGATTGTCTTTTGCTAAGCCACGCGGAGATTTCGGTCATTGTAATGCTATCGACTAATCAAAAATTGTATGCTGATATACTCAGGAACAGGACAAACAACTAAATTTTATTACGCCCAAGCCGGTGTTTATAACATCGCGCCTTGTGAGTGAATTAGACATGCTGTTATTAAGTTAAGCAGCGTGTCTTTTTTATTTAGGGTCAGCGTACATTTGCAACGAAGAGCGTTGCCACTTAATTTGTAAACAACTGTCAATTCAATTTGTCGCGACAGTGTTTTTCATCTAAATCCATTTTGGAGGAGATCTAAATGTTTAAGAACAAGAAACTTTTAACAATGCTTATGCTAGCTGTGCTGGCATTTGCAGTGGCTGCTTGTGGTTCAAGCGGTCCATCTGAAGCAGAAATTGCCGCAAAGGCCGCTGCTGAAGAAGCACAAGCTGCTCTTGAGGCTGCGCAAGCAGAACTCGAAGCTGCAAAATCAGAAGGTGCAGACGCACTTGCTGCTGCTGAAGCTGCACAAGCTGAAGCTGCTGCTGCTGTAGAAGCTGCTGCCGCCGCTGAAGCTGCTGCCGCTGCTGATGCTGCCGCTGCTGCTGAAGCTGCTGCTATGGCAGAAGCTGGTGGCGAATGCTGTGACACATTCCGCGTTGGTATCTTTGAAGATCCAGTAACGTTGAATGGTTGGAGCTACTTCGGTCCAGACAACACCATTTGGACGAGCTACGTACTTTCAGGGACATACCCAACCATGTACAGCCTAAGCCCACAACGCTTTGACTGGGTACCAAGCATGGCTGCTGGCCTAACCGATGCACCAGTAGAAGAAGGTGAATTCTTCACCCACACCATCGCTCTAGTTGAAGGTGCTACCTGGGCAGACGGCGAAGCAATCGACGCAAATGACGTTGCTTTCACCCTGAACACTGCTCTTGAACTAAGCCTAACCGGTAACTGGCCAAGCATTGCTGCGGCAACGGTTTTGGATCGTGTTGAAGTTGTAGATGACTACACCGTCAAGTATTTCTTCACCGCTCCTCCAGGGCTAGCTGAATGGCAATACGGTGCATCTGTTGCACCAATCTTCCCAGAACACCACTGGGCAGACTCAGTTGCTGAAGCAATGGCTTTGATTGATGGCGTTGAATTGCCAGAAGAACCAGGTGAAGACGCATCAGAAGAAGAAGTTGCTGCATATGAAGAAGCATCAGCTGCATTCGAAGAAGCACGTAACACCCTTTACGCTGTAGACGGCGCTGGCGCTCCTGGCGCAGGTGCAATGAACATCGACGCTTGGGAAGAAGGCGCAGCAGTCTTGAAGGTTGCTAACGAAACTTACTTCAACTCTGGCGAAACCATCACTTACTACGATGATGGTACCTACGAAAGCAGCATGAGCGGCCAATACTACGGTGATGGTAGCGGTGAAGTTACCACCGTTATTGAAACCGGTCCATTTGCTCCAGACATGGAAATGTCACTATACGGTGACCAAAACACCGCATTCTTGGCATTGGCTGATGGCGAAGTTGACTACGTATTGAACCCACTGTCACTTGCTCGTGGTCTGCGCGAACAAGCACAACAAGGTGATGGCATCCAAACCTACACCAACGCTGACAACGGTCTGTTCTACCTCGCATTCAACATGCGCAAGTACCCAATGAACGACCCAGCCTTCCGCGAAGCTGTTGATTACTTGATCGACAAAGAATTCGTTGCAGAAAGCATTTTGCAAGGCTCAGTTCTTCCAACCTATAGCGTTGTACCTGCTGGTAACAGCTTCTGGTTCAACCCAGACGTTCCTGCACCACAAATCGGCATGACCCGTGAAGAACGTGTCAACAAAGCTGTTGAACTTCTAACCGCTGCTGGCTATAGCTGGGACTCAGAACCAGCCTGGAACGAAGATCGCCAAGACGTAGATCCTGGTACCGGCATGACCGGTCCTGAAGGCGCAATTCCAGAATTGGTCATCCTTGGCCCTGGTCCTTCATACGATCCACAACGTGCTGCGTTCAACCAATGGACATCAGAATGGATGCGTGAAATTGGTATCCCAGTCGAATCTGAATTGACCGGTTTCAACACCATCTTGGATCCAGTATTCGTCGAAGCTAACTTTGATCTCTACATCTTGGGTTGGGGTCTAACGATCTTCCCAGATTACATGTACGACTTCTTCCACAGCTCACAAGACACCGCAACAACCGGGAACTACAACACGCCTGGTTTGAACGATCCTGAATACGATGCCTTGGCTGAAACCTTGAAATCAGAAACTGATATCAACGTTGCCCGCGAAATCGCTTACGAAATGCAAGTGAAACTCGCAGAAGCACGTCCATACATTCCATTGTTCAACCGCACCGCAGTTGATTTGATCCGTAACAACATCGAATTGCCTGTGACAGAACAACTTGGTGGTTTGACAGAAATCTTCACAACACTTGAAGCTTCTGCCTCACCATTGAGCCAATAGTCGCGCTTTGTTTACAACGGGCAGCCCATGCGGGCTGCCCGTTGTAACTTGCGTGAAGTAGAAGGCACATGTCAACGCACCAAGCCTTGGTGCGTTGACATGTGTTTTTTATAACAATGCGCTTTTGCATTGTTTTGTAACCTAGGTGCTCCTCTATGTGGTCCTACATTGGCAAACGAGTATTTCAGATGCTCATTACATTGGTGCTGTTTCAAATAGCAACCTATATTTTGATCGACTTGCAGCCTGGCGACGTGACAGACCTGTTTGTTGGTAACCCAAACATCACCGCCGCAGAACGACAGCGGATTGCGGCTGACCTTGGCCTAGATGGCCCGCTTTATGAGCGGATGTGGAATTACCTAACAAACTTTTACACCGGTAATTTAGGCGTTTCTATGGTGCAGTATCCACGTCCGGTGGGTGAAATTCTGGCGCAACGCTTGCCACGCACATTGGCACTGTTTGTTTACGCGACGGTATTTTCCTTCTGGTTTGGCTACGTGGCTGGGAAGTTCCTTGCTTGGAAACGTGGCGGTCGCTGGGAATATGCCACCACAATTGTTGGGGTGACGCTCTACACAATTTTCACCCCGCTGCTGGGTTACATCTTGCTTTGGGGCTTTGCAACAAAACTAGATAAATGGGTTCGCAACACCTTTGGCATCGATTTTGACTTACCAGTGAGTAAGTTCAGCAGTACGTCTTTGTGGCGTAAAGCGCCATACGACACCAACACGGTCTTCAACTGGATGAACCTCAACTTCATTATCCTCGTTGTTATTGTGCTGCTGGCCTTCTTCCTCTCTCGCTATGTACCACGTAACCGCCGCGAGTTCTTGCGCGTTGCAAGCATGACGGTACCGTTTGCACTGAGCTTGGTCTGGTGGATTTTCTTCTCTGGCGTGGGCATCTATGCATGGGATCTTGTCATTCACTTGTTCCTGCCTATTCTGACGCTCACCTTGATCTCGTTTGGGGGCAACATGCTGCTCACGCGGACGAGTATGCTCGAAACCTTGCGGGAAGACTATATTGAAACGGCGCGTGCCAAAGGGTTACCTGAAAAAATTATTCGCAACCGCCATGCGGCACGGAACGCAATTCTGCCAGTATGGACAGCGCTCGTCTTTAGTCTAAGCTCTACGATTTCTGGGGGGATTATTACCGAAACGGTGTTCTCTTGGCCGGGGATTGGCGAGATTTTGGTTGACTCGGTTTCTAACAGCGATTTTCCAGTTGCAATGGGGGCGCTGACCGTCATCGGTGTGATGACATTGGTCGCCCACCTTATTGTTGATATTGGCTATGCGTTCCTCGATCCACGCATTCGTGTTCACTAATCTAAAGAGTATTTTTCTATGACATCAAATACATCGAACTCTGGTGCACAAACATCGTCTGTCTGGAAAGCACGCTGGGCACTTTTTCGGAAATCAGCGGCTGCCAACTGGGCCTTGTTTGCAGAAAATCCGGTCGGGCTAATTGGCCTCGGGATTATTATGTTTTTCTTCCTGCTGGTGATTATGCACCCAATCCTGTTGAACACCGTGTGGGACCCAAATATCTATAACCCAATCAACGGCTTTGATCCACAGTCGCCGGTCAATCCATCGCCACCGTCTTTACGGCATTTGCTAGGCACTGCACCGCAAGGGCAAGACATTCTTAGCCAGCTAATGTTTAGCGCGCGCAATGAATTTATTTTGGCCGTACTCGCCGCAGTGGTAACAGTAACAATTGCAACAACCCTAGGCGCGGTTGCCGCCTACTACGGTGGCATTGTAGATAACATCATCATGCGCGTGGTGGACTTGGTCATTATGGTGCCAGCGCTTTCAATTCTGATTGTAATTAGTGGGCTGTTTGAACTGAGTATTGTGCAGCTTGCGATTGTGATTGGGATCATCTCGGCCTTTAGTGCCTCGACAGTGGTGATCAAATCGCAGGCGCTCTCGATCAAGGTCAAGCCTTATATTGAGGCCGCGCGCGTTGCAGGCGGGGGTGATTTTCACATCATCTTCCGGCATCTTTTGCCAAATCTAATGCCAATTGCCTTGCTTTACATGATGTTCGCTGTAACCGGCGCTATTTTCTCTGAAGCGGTATTGGCTTTCCTTGGTCTGCTTGAAGTGGATATGAGTTGGGGCATTATGCTCAATACAACGCGTACCCTAGGTTATATGTTGGACTTCAACACCAAGTGGTACCTCATTTTCCCTGCTGGGCTGTCTATTACGCTGCTGAGTTCAGCGTTTTACTTAGTTGGCCGGGCACTAGATGAAATCGTCAACCCGCGCTTGCGCCAACGCTAAAGGAATTGGTCATGAGTAACGACAATGTAATTGAAGTCAAAAATCTGACCATGGAATATTCCACCCGCAAAGGCAATGTGTCTGCGGTGGATAATGTCAGCTTTTCTATCAAGCGCGGTCAAGCGCTTGGGCTAGTGGGTGAATCGGGCTGTGGCAAAACGAGTATTGCGAAATCACTGCTCAAACTCTTGCCAGACAATGCGATGATCCAACAGGGTCAAATTGTGCTGAACGGCAAAGACATGGTGCCGCTTTCTGAAACAGAAATGCGCACCCACCGTTGGAGTGAAATTTCAATGGTGTTTCAGGCGGCAATGAATGCGTTCAACCCAGTGTATACCGTGGGCGATCAAATCATTGAAGCGATTGAAACGCACTTGCCAAAAGTCACTGAAGCAGAAGGCCGCGCTAAGATTGAAACTCTATTCCGCATGGTTGGCCTAGCGCCAGAAATGATGGATCGCTACCCACACGAGTATTCTGGTGGGATGCGGCAACGGGCTGTGATTGCCATGGCGCTTTCTTGTGATCCAGACATCATCATTGCCGATGAACCAACCACGGCGCTCGATGTGATTGTGCAAGACAGCATTTTGAAAGAAATCACGGCATTACAAGAAAACTTGAACATGTCGATGGTCTATATCTCGCATGATGTAGCCGTTATTGCAGAAGTAAGCGACCGTGTCGGCGTGATGTATGCCGGACGCATGGTGGAACTGGCTGATACGGAAGAGATCTTCATCCGGCCAATTCATCCTTACACCTATGCGCTGATGCAGTCTTTCCCAAGTGTTACTGGCCCTAAGAAAGAGCTTATTTCACTACCGGGCGAGCCGCCAGATTTGCTGCATCCACCAAAGGGGTGTCGCTTCCATCCGCGTTGCCCAAACCGCATTGAACAATGTGACCAAGAACAACCAGAATGGAAAGACTATGGCAATAACCATTTCTGCGCCTGCTGGAACCCAATGGAGGTCAACTAAACATGAGTGATCAACCATTAATCAAAGTAGAGGGCTTACGCAAGCTGTACCCAATTGATGCTGGCGTCTTCCGCAAAGCAACAAGCTTCAACCACGCTGTGGATGGCTTGAATTTTGAAATTGGACAAGGTGAAAGTCTTGGCTTGGTCGGTGAATCGGGCTGTGGTAAAAGTACAACTGGCAAGATGCTAGTAAGCCTGTATGAACCTAGCGATGGCAAGATCCAGCTAAAAGTTAATGATGATTACATTGATGTAAACAACATTGACCGCGCAGATCGCAAAGACTACCGCCGCAATGTACAAATGATCTTCCAAGATCCGTACGAGTCGATGAACCCACGCATGACAATTTTTGACATTGTGGGCGAGCCGCTCTCTGTTCAAGGCATTGGCACCATTGCACAACGTGAAGAGCGCGTTACAGAATTCTTGGAAATGGTGGGGCTAACCCCAGCATCAAGTTTCTTGTTCCGTTACCCGCATGAATTGTCTGGTGGGCAACGGCAGCGCGTTGCGATTGCGCGCGCCTTGGTCATTGAGCCAAACTTTGTGGTGGCCGATGAGCCAACCTCCATGCTTGATGTGTCCATCCGCACGGGCGTGATGAAGTTGATGCAAGATTTGGCAGAGCGCTTGGACGTGACCTATCTCTACATTACGCATGACTTAGCGGTTGCCCGCTACATGTGTGATCGGATTGCGGTGATGTACTTGGGGAAAATTGTTGAGATTGGTCCAACGGAAGAACTGTTGAGCAATCCGCGGCATCCGTATACAAAAGCGTTGCTATCGGCGGTGCCAATTCCAGACCCGCGCATTACGCGTGACCCGGTGTTGATTGAAGGCGGGATTAGTAAAGCAATCGATCCGCCTGCGCAATGCCGTTTTTATGGCCGCTGCCCAATTCGGGATGAGTACTGCAAAACGCATGATCACCCGCCATTAGAGCGCAAAGGCAGCGGAATGGACGTCGCTTGCTACAAAGTTGCCGTCGATGGTGAGTAATTCAAAATTGATTTGACCAATTATTTCTATTTTTTGTAGAAGTTGTGCTAGAATTTAGGTCGCTCTGACCTATGGTGTAATGGTAGCACAGCTGTCTTTGGAACAGTCGGTCTTGGTTCGAATCCAGGTAGGTCAGCGTCTTATAAAGCCCCATGCAAAATCTTGCGTGGGGCTTTTTTTATGCTAAATTTAGGGAACAGCGCTCAGGTGTCAGCAATCGGCTTATACCTGTTCTTGCTAAGATACTTTCAAATCTAAACGCTATTAGCGGAAGCTGTCCGCTGATCGCGGAAGGCTGATAACTAAAATGACAATTGCAACCGTAATTATGGCTGCCGGTAAAGGCACCCGCATGAAATCTAAACTGCCAAAGGTGCTGCACAAAGTTGCGGGCAAGCCATTGGTCAATCACGCTGTTGCGCTTGCCAGCCGCATTGGCGACGCAAAGCCAGTTGTGATTGTGGGCCATGGCGCAGATGATGTGAAAGCCAGCTTGGGCGAAACCGCACAATTCGCGCTCCAAGCCGACCAATTAGGCACCGGGCACGCGGTGATGCAAACGGAAGGCCTACTGAAAGGCAACGCCTCACAAGTGCTAGTTTGGGCGGCTGATATGCCGCTGCTAACAGCCGCAACGTTGCAAACGGTTATTGATCGTCAAGCCAATAACAGCGGCCCGCTAACCATGACCACCATCATTGCTGAAGACCCGCGTGGCTTTGGGCGCATTGTGCGCCTAGCAGATGGCGGCGTGGCTGCCATTGTTGAAGATGCAGACTGCACGCCAGAACAGCGCGAAATCAAAGAGCTCAACGTTGGGGTGTATTGCTTTGACGCAGACTGGCTTTGGGAAAACCTACACAACATTGAAAAATCACCAAAAGGTGAGTATTACCTAACCGATTTGGTTGCCATGGCCGTTGCGCAAGACTTACGCGTCGATGCTGTGATCCTTGAAGACAATACCGAGGCCATTGGCATCAATACGCGCGTGCATCTTGCCGAAGCAGAAAAACGACTGCGCACGCGCATCAACATTGGCATGATGGAAGCTGGCGTTACGCTGGTAGACCCAGATACAACGTATATTGGCGTTGATGTCACGATTGGTGCAGACACCGTGATTTTGCCAAATACGATGATTGAAGGCGCGACTGCCATCGGTGAAAATTGCACCGTGGGTCCGAACAGCATCATCCGTGACTGCACCATTGGCAACCACTGTGAAATTGAAGCCTCAGTCTTAGAAGAAGCCACCATGGAAAACAATGTGGATATAGGGCCGTTTGGGCACTTGCGTAAAGGCGCGCACTTGGCAGATGGGGTCCATATGGGTAACTTTGGTGAAATCAAAAAGTCTTACCTTGGCCCAGGCGTGAAAGTCGGGCACTTCTCTTATATTGGCGACGCCACCATTGGTGCAAACACCAACATTGGGGCCGGCACCATCACCTGTAACTTCAGCGCTGACCATAAAAAGCACCGCACAGAAATTGGCGAAGACGTCTTTATCGGCAGCGATTCAATGCTCGTTGCGCCACTTACCATTGGCGACCGCGCACGCACCGGAGCAGGCTCTGTTGTTACCAAGAACGTGCCGGAAGATGCCACAGCGGTTGGCGTCCCAGCACGCGTTCTCCGGAAGCGGAGTTAGGGGATTAGGGCGTTAGTTGGATAGTTGGGTAGTTAGTTGGTTGGTCTGTATTTCAAGACATAGCGCAAACCAACCAACCAACAAGCCAACCAACAAACCAACAAACTGGCCAATCAACCAACTCATCAATCCATGATCACTACACAAGACCTTGTCCAAGCAGCAGTTGACGCGACGCAATTCTGTTATGCGCCATATTCCAACTTCAAAGTTGGCGCGGCGTTACTAACGGCAGACGGCGCTGTCATTACTGGCGTCAATATTGAAAATGCGGCGTATTCGCCCACAAACTGCGCGGAACGCACGGCGGTGTTCAAAGCTGTATCAGAAGGGCAACGTGAGTTTGTGAAGATTGCGGTGGTTTCAAAAGGGGCGGTTTCGCCGTGTGGTGTCTGCCGCCAGGTGCTAACAGAGTTTGCGCCAACCCTTGATGTGATCATGGCTGACCTCGACGGTAACATCAGGCACACAATGCGACTTGATGAATTGCTTGTGGATGGGTTTGGCCCCGCAAATCTCTAACGCGAAGAGTCTAATAAATGGCACGTGATCGTACGCTCCGCACCGAGGCAATCGTGATGCGGCAACAAGAATTCCGTGAAGCTGACCGAATTCTGACCGTACTCACGCCAGATTATGGCAAGCTCAAACTGCTAGCAAAAGGCATTCGCCGTTTGCATAGCCGCAAAGCCGGGCACCTTGATCTCTACAATCGGGTCGATTTGCTCTTGGCACGCGGGCGTGAATGGCATATCGTCACGCAGGTAGACACGCTCGAAACCTACCATTGCTTACGCGACGATTTGTTACGCGTCAGCTTCGCCGGCTACTACGTTGAACTGTTAGAACGCTTCACAATTGAAAATGACGCCAATCCAGAACAATATGCGTTGCTAGTTAGCGCGATGCGCTGGAATTGCGACACCGATAACCCGATGTTGATGGCGCACTACTTTGAATTGCAGTTGCTCAATCAGGTTGGGTTCCGGCCTGAACTGTCGTATTGTGTTGTTAGCGGCGAACCGATTGCGGCGGAAGATCAATTCTTTGATCCGCTAGCCGGGGGCGTTGTGCGACCGCAATATGGAGCCACGCAAGTTGGCGCATTCCCGATTTCATTACAGGCGCTGAAGGTCATCCGCTTTTTGCAACGCAGCACGTATGAACAAATTGAGCAGCTTACGTTGCGTAAACCCGTTGCGCGTGAAGTAGAGCAGGTGATGACGAAATATATCGCAGCCCTGCTTGAACGACGCTTGAAGTCTGCCGACTTCTTGCACCGCGTGCGGCACATGGTCGCAACGCTAACGCCGCCAGATAAAAAATCGCTGTAAGCGCCACACCCGTTTTATATCACTATCTATTATGAAGACAGAATTTGTCACGTTCCCCGGTAGCCAAGGCACAGAACTTTCTGGGCGTTTTGAAACGCCAGATGCAGGTGCGCCGCGTGCGTTTGCTTTGTTTGCACACTGCTTTACCTGTAGTAAGAATCTGCGAGCTGTAGGGCGCATTGCCCAAGCACTGACGGATAAAGGCGTGGCTGTGTTGCGATTTGACTTTACTGGGTTAGGCAAAAGCGAAGGCGACTTTGCAGACACCAACGTCTCTTCAAATATTGAAGATTTGTTTGCCGCCGTAGACTTTATGAACATGCGCGGCGCGGCACCACAGTTGATGATCGGACATTCTCTTGGCGGGGCAGCGGTGTTGCAAGCGGCCGCCCACGTGGAAAGCTGCAAAGCAGTCGTGACAATTGGGTCGCCCTCAAAGGCAGCGCATATTCTGCACATGGTTGAGCATCATATTGATGAGATCGAAACAAAAGGCGCGGCTGAAATCATGCTGGCTGGGCGTAAATTCTGTATCAAAAAGCAGTTCGTAGATGATCTGGATCAATACCGCATGACCGGTTTTATTCGCGATTTGAAGCGCGCCTTACTTGTCATGCACTCGCCAATTGATAACACGGTTAGTGTGGATAATGCCGCTGAAATTTTTAGCGCGGCGCTGCATCCTAAAAGCTTTATCTCATTAGATGATGCGGATCACCTACTAACAGAAGACGCTGATGCTATATATGTTGGTAATGTCGTCGCGGCTTGGAGTGCACCCTATTTGGCGGAATAGCCAACGCGTGGATTCAAAATCCACTATAAAATTAGAATAAATACCGCCCGTAAATTAGGTAAACACAACACCACAGCACGTTTTCGTGCTGACATCATGCTTAGTGCCCAAATGGGCCATAAAAAATAAATGTCTGAAAAAGCCATTACTTTCCAAGAAATTATTATCCGTCTCGAAAAATTTTGGGCGGAGCAAGGCTGCCTAATTTGGCAACCGTATAACCACCAAGTTGGGGCGGGGACAATGAATCCCGCGACCGTGCTGCGCGTACTTGGCCCAGAGCCATGGAGCGTTGCGTACGTAGAGCCTTCTGTGCGTCCAGATGATGGTCGCTATGGCGAAAACCCAAACCGTCTCAATCAGCACTATCAATATCAAGTGATCTTGCAGCCAGATCCGGGCAACCCGCAAGAACTTTATTTGCAATCGCTTGAAGCAGTTGGTATCAACCGCCGCGAGCATGATATTCGCTTTGTAGAAGACAACTGGGAATCACCAGCACTCGGTGCGTGGGGGCTGGGTTGGGAAGTTTGGCTAGATGGCCAAGAAATTACGCAATTTACATACTTTCAACAAGCTGGTGGCCAAGCACTTGAATCGCCTGCCGTTGAAATTACATACGGCCTCGAGCGCATTGCCATCGCACTGCAAGGGGTGAATAACTTCCGTGACATCAAATGGACGGACACCTTCACCTATGGCGATGTCAACCTGCAATCAGAGCAAGAGCACAGCGCTTACAACTTTGAAATTGCTGATGTTGACCGCATGCGCAACGTGTTTGATATTGCCGAAGCCGAAGCATTAGCCGCCTTAGAACGGGGCCTCGTCCTGCCTGCGCACGATAATGTGCTGAAATGTTCACACACGTTCAACGTGCTTGATACGCGCGGTGCAGTTGGCGTTACCGAACGGGCCAATTACTTCCGCCGCATGCGTAACTTGTCACGCAAAGTATCAGAAGCATATGTTGCCCAACGCGAAGAGCTTGGCTTCCCGTGGATGGATAAAACGCCAGCAACGGTTGAACCCGTTGTACCAGCGTTGCCTGCCGCGCAAGCAGATGCCCAAGCTTATTTGCTTGAAATTGGGGTTGAAGAATTGCCTGCATCGAATGTTGATGATGCCTTGGCGCAACTTCAAACGCTCGTGCCAACCATGTTTGCCGAAAACCGCCTGACACATGGTGAAATTGAATACTTTGCTACGCCACGGCGCTTAGCAATCTTGGTACATGAGCTTGCTGCACGTCAGCCAGATGCGATTGAAGAATCACGCGGCCCGTCTTGGGACCGTGCTTTTGATGAAAATGGCGAGCCAACGCGTGCGGTGCAAGGGTTTGCCCGTGGCAAAGGCGTAGACGTTGCCGACTTAGAAAAACGCGCAGTCAAAGGCAACGATTATGTCTTTGCAATTGTCAAAAAACCGGGGCTAGGCGCACCAGAGGTGTTAGCAACACTCGCTCCAGCGTTGATTGCAGCGCTCAAATTCAAACGCACCATGCGCTGGGTTGGTGGTAACAACACCGCCTTCTCGCGCCCAATTCGTTGGTTGGTGTCGTTGTTAGGTGGTGACGTTGTGCCGTTTGCCTACGCAACATTGGTTGCTGGCCGCGAAAGCAAAGGCATTCGCCCATTGAGCAGCCCCGCATTTGAAATTGCAACCGCAACTGATTATGCCGCTGCACTGACAGCCAACCACATTATGGGGAACTTGGCAGAGCGCCGGGCCTATAGCCATGCCGAAGCTGTCAAGCTAGCCGCCGAAGTTGGCGGTGTTATTCCAGATGATGAAGGGCTTTTGGCTGAAGTGGCCAACCTCATCGAAGCGCCAACCGCATTCCGGGGGACGTTTGAAGAAGACTTCCTGAGCTTGCCGCAAGAAGTTCTGATTGCAGTTATGCGGAAGCACCAACGCTATTTCCCAGTTCTGAAAGACGGCGAAATTCAACCGTATTTCATTGGGGTGCGTAATGGGGATGCCGAGCACTTGGATAAGGTCATTTATGGCAATGAACAAGTGATCCGCGCGCGTTTTGCCGATGCGAATTACTTTGTGCGCGAAGACGTCACCAAAGCCTTGGCTGACTTCCGCCCAGAGCTAAGCAAACTGACCTTCCAAGAAAAACTCGGCTCTATGCTAGACAAGTCTGACCGTACGGTTGAACTGAGCAAAGCATTGGGTGCTGCGTTAGAACTCACCGCCGCTGAACAAGCGACTGCCGAACGCGCAGCCTGGTTGGCAAAAGCCGACCTCGCTACGCAAATGGTAGTGGAAATGACATCACTACAAGGTGTTATTGGGCGCGATTATGCGCTACGCAGCGGCGAACCAGCTGACGTTGCAGCCGCCATCGAACAACACTATTGGCCAGCAGGCTCTGGTGATGCAGTCGCAGAAACAATGCCGGCTGTCGTTGTCGGGCTAGCAGACCGCTTAGACTCACTTGTTGGGTTATTTGCGGCTGGCTTAGAACCAACCGGCAATGCCGATCCGTTTGGCTTACGTCGCGCGGCCTTGGGGATTGTGCAAACGCTCATCGGCAAGCAGCTCAATTTGGACCTGATCGAAGCCGTAGAAGCCACCGCTGGCTTACAACCAATGGATGTCAGCAGCGATGTGCAACAAAGCGTCATCAACTTTATCGCGGGCCGCCTGCGCGTGGTCTTGCGTGACGCTGGCTATGCCCATGATGTTGTTGAAGCCGTGTTGGTTGAATCTGCGAATGATCCATTCAAAGCGGCCGTGTCTGCGTCACAGCTAGGTGACCATGTGCTGATGCCAACTTGGGAAGCTTTGCTAGACTCGTATGCGCGCTGTGTGCGGATTACACGTAAAGAAGAGCAACAACATCGTCTTGACCCAACCGGGTTCACTGATCCAAACACGCAAGCACTTTATGCGGCCTATACCGATGCCAGCATCAAATTGATGGACCCGAGCGTTGACACCTTTGTGGCTGCATTTAGCAATGTAACGCCTGCCATCACCACGTTCTTTGACAGTGTGATGGTCATGGACAAAGACGATGCCGTCCGGCACAACAACTTGGCGTTGCTACAACACATTGCAGACTTGGCAACAGGCGTCGCCGACCTTTCAAAACTAGAAGGATTCTAGATCGGCACTCAGGTGTTAGTAGTCAGCAATCAGCCCGGAGGCTTACCGCCACGCTGATTGCTGATGGCTGACACCTGACACCGCTTCCTCCATGTCCAGCGTTCAAGAAATCAAAGACCGCGTTGACGTGCTCGATATCATCGGGCAGACGGTTCAACTGCGCCGGTCGGGTGCGTCTTACTCTGGCTTTTGTCCCTTTCACGATAATAAAAACACGCCCGCGTTTGTAGTTTGGCCCGATACTGGGTACTGGAAATGTTTTGGCGCTTGTAACGAAAACGGCGATATTTTCTCCTTCCTGATGAAAAAGGAAGGCTGGGACTTCAAAGAGACGCTGCAATATCTGGCAAAGATTACCGGCGTTGTCCTTGAAGAACGCTCGCCAGAACAGCAAAAGAAGACCGAAGAAAAAGATCGCCTGCGTGACGCGCTAGATAAGACCGTTGGTTACTATCAGCATTTATTCAATAAAAGTAATTTAGCCGCCGCCGCGCGCGAGTATGTTGCCAACCGGGGCCTCTCCCCAGAGACCGCTGCACACTTTGAAATTGGCTTCTCCCTCAAAAGCTGGGATGCCCTAATTACGTACCTCGCCGACTTTGGCTACACGCCAGATGATTTGGTTGAGGTTGGCCTGGCCACAAAGAACCCAGAATCTGGCCGGATATACGACCGTTTTCGCAATCGGTTGATGATCCCTATTCGCGATGACCGAGGCCGCATGGTTGGCTTTGGGGCGCGGTCCATTGATCCGCAAGACGAACCTAAATATCTCAACTCGCCGCAAAATGCGCTGTTTGATAAAGGCCGGACGCTCTATGGCTTAGACAAAGCCCGCAAGCCAATCCGCGTAGATGGCAAAGCAGTGTTGGTTGAAGGCTATTTGGACGTGATTAGCGCCCATCAGGCAGGCTATGAAAACGTGGTCTGTTCAATGGGGACTGCGCTGACAGATCGGCAAATGAGCCAGATCAAGCGTTATGCGCGGCAGTTGGTGTTGGCACTAGATGCTGATGCCGCTGGACACAAAGCCACGTTGAAAGGCGTTGAAGTTGCTCGCGAGTCGGGTGACCGTGAAATGGCCTTTGACCCGCGCGGGCTGGTGCGCACCGATGGGCAACTCAAGCTTGATATTCGCGTTGCGCCACTGCCAGAGGGGCTTGATCCGGATGATCTGATTCAGAAAGATCCGAAAGAATGGGAAACGCTGATTGATGAGGCGCAATCGGTTGTGGATTACATGATCGATGTGCTGACCAAAGATCGCGACTTGAGTGACCCCAAAGTCAAAAGCGAAATCTCAGACGCCATCATGCCGCTGATCAATGATGTTGCGCACCCAATTGAGCAGGGTACCTATCGCCAGCGCTTAGCAACCGTGCTGCGCTTAGACGAACGCGTGCTTTTCCCCGATGTTAAGCCGCCAGCCGCCGCACCGAAGCAATCCAAAGGGAAAGACAAGTGGAAGTCGCGTAAAGAGCCGAAGCTAACGCCCAGCACGCAACTCTTGCCAGATCGGCCAGCGCCAGCCGCCAACGATCATTCGACTGGGGCGCAGCGTTACTGCATGGCGTGTTTGTTAGTCCAGCCAGAGCTATTGCCCGGGATTGATCGGCGCTTGCGTGAGATTGGTCTCGCGCCACTCGCAACAGAAGACTTTGCAGACACAGAATTACAACTTTTGTTGGATGCAGTCTCGGCCTCATTGCGGCAAGATACGGCAATGCCAACAGATTTTATCCAAGACAATTTAGATGATTTCTTACTAGACCGTTATCAACGTTTGGTAGATACTCTAGCTGACATTGATTTGCACTCAGAAATGCGCCAGCGGAACCTTGGTGAAACAGTGCTGCGGGTAAGGCAGCAGAACATCAACCGATGGCTGAATGAGCTCCGTTTTTTGCAGCTTGATGCACAAAGTGACGATGACGAAATGGCTGGTGTCTATCAGACAGAGATCGTTGCACAGATTTCTGCATTGGCGCGAATTCAGCGCGCGCTTAGCAAGCAACCTTGGAAAAGTCAGTAAACGGCTAATGTGTCCGCGCCGGAAAAAACGTGCGTAGAGCGTTAATTGAAACTACAGACTTTAGCTCGCTGTAATAAATTTCTAAGATCAAGCGGCTTTTACTTGCGTAATCGCACGAAAGCCCTATGATTGTAAGTTCAATCGTCCTAATCGTAGATTTAACAGCAAACGCTTATGCAGTGCTGATGTTCTATAGGGATAATTGACACACACAACAACCTGATGCGTGACATCAGGGCCGCAAAGACATTCCAGCGTCTTATTTAATAAAAATTTCTATAATGTTATACGGCTGGATTTAGAGTCCTCTAAATTCTGCGCGTTGATATACATATAACGAATGGCAAAACTCACAAAACCCGAAACTGACGAAACTACAAAAATCGTTAACCAAATTTTACAAACATCTGAATTGCGTGCTAAGCAGTCTCAGTTGGCTGATTTAACGCCAGATGAAGACGAATTAGTTGATGAAGACGTTTCAGAAGATGACGAGGAAATTGAGTCGTTATTAGATGATGATGAAGTTGCGGCAGCAGCTATTGTGGAAAAGCCGAAGTCTAAGCGTGGGCGGAAGCCAAAAAAGCGAACGACTGAAGACGAAGACGACGATAGCGGTGGCCGACAATTACAGTTTGAAATGGCCGATGACCCGGTGCGGATGTACCTTAAGGAAATCGGGCGCGTCAAGCTGCTAAAGTCGACGCAAGAATTTTGGCTATCTGCCGCAATTGATGCACAAGACCATATCAAAGCACTTAGTGAAGACGAAGAGCTGTCGGGGCAAGACATTGTCCAAACGCTGTGGGTTGAAGTAGAACAAGCTTGGGAAAAACTTCTAGAAGAGCTCCCCAATTTTGAAAAAGAACCACCAGTCTTGCGCGAAATCTGGCTAGACGCTATCGATTTACGCCGTCACTGGGACGCGGATGGCACCTCATATGTGCGCCAATGGCTAGACACTGGCCGTTGGGGGTCTGATAAGACGTGGAACGTGGTTGCAGAGCAATTATTCATTGTGTATCGCAACTACTACAGCTTGCCAGCCCGGATGCGCCGTGAAATTCTCAAGACGCAATCGGCTAAAAACACGCTGGTAAAGTCTGACTATGTCTCAACGCTGATTCCAGATGATCTAGATATTAAAGACGATTTTGAACACATTGCGTTCCGCGCTGACGAAGCCGCGAAAGCGCTGATCCGGGCGAACTTGCGCTTGGTTGTGAGTGTTGCAAAACGTTACATTGGCCGTGGTATCAACTTCCTTGACCTTATTCAAGAAGGCAATATCGGCCTGTTACGCGCGGTTGAAAAATTTGACGCAACGCGTGGCTACAAATTCAGCACCTACGCCACTTGGTGGATTCGCCAAGCGATTAGTCGGGCGATTGCTGATCAGGCGCGTACAATCCGCATTCCAGTGCACATGGTTGAAACAATCAACCGCCTGATGCGCATTCAACGGGGCCTTGTGCAAACGCTAGGACGCGACCCAACTCCGGAAGAAGTTGCGTTAGATATGGACATGATCCCAGCGGATCAGGTGGAAGAAATCCGCAAACTGATGAAAGCTGAAGCGCCAATGCCAGAAGAATACACGCGGTCTTTGACCCGTGGCGCAAACAAAGTGCGTAAAATTCTGCGGATTGCCCAAGAGCCAATGTCACTTGAATCGCCGGTTGGGTCAGAAGACTCAAGTCAACTTGGTGAATTCATTCCAGATGACAACGCGCCAGTGCCTGCCGACGCAGCGAACCGTGAGTTGCTCAAGACGCAGGTCAAAGACGCGCTAAGCGTGCTAACAGACCGTGAGCGTGAAGTGCTAGAGCTGCGCTTTGGGCTCCGTGACGGTAAAGACCACACGTTAGAAGAAGTTGGCCGTCATTTTGAAGTCACGCGTGAACGCATCCGCCAAATTGAAGCCAAAGCGCTGCGGAAACTGCGCCATCCAACGCGTAGCCGCCAACTGCGTGACTATCTAGGATAGTTGTAAACGCAACCAGCTATTGAAACAAGCGATCAGCCATTTTATGGTTGGTCGCTTTTGATTTAAGGGCGTATTTTGAAATCTGCAAAGGGCAACGATTATAATCAGGCTATCTTAGTTCTGAGGGGCGCAACGGATGTTTAAGCCAACCGCTACAACTGAATATTCGCGCCAGCAGCGCATCTTACGTAATATTCGGCGTGGGGTCATTACCATCTGTGGTGGCATTATTCTAATTTACCTAATACCGCCGCTGCGTGAGGCGCTTTTGCCTACGATTCGGCAAGTGTTTGGGCCGGTGTTAAACATTGCTTGGGGATTGGTGCAGGGCGCTAACTATGCGCCGCAACCTGTGATTTGGATCTATGTTGTTTTAAGCTGTGCCTTGGCGTTAGGCGCTGCGCTGTATTCACGCCCAACCTTAGATTTAGACGGCGTTGACTACACACAGCCGCCACTGGGTCCCTTAGGGAAATGGCACAGCCGCTTTACTGCGAACCAAGGCGATCGGTATGCGCAATGGAAAGTGACACAAAGCGTTGCTGCGTTAGTTGTCGAAACCGTCGCGCAGGACGATCAAATTAGTGATGCCGCTGCCAAAGCGCGTCTTAGAAATCATGACCTCAACTTGCCAGTTGCATTACAAAAAAAACTGGCCGCCGGATTAGCCCGCTCGCGAACAGCCACTGCAGCGCTTTCTGATGCAGAGCTACAGCAGATCACGGCCTACC
Organism: Anaerolineales bacterium; assembly: GCA_020630175.1. Classification (GTDB taxonomy): domain Bacteria; phylum Chloroflexota; class Anaerolineae; order Anaerolineales; family UBA6668; genus JAHDIM01. Next base: position 13,095 of record JAHDBW010000007.1, on the reverse strand, counting down.
TAGCCGACCGTATTAATTAGGAGCACTCGCCTTTTATGTCATCCATTCAACCTGTAGCTGAGTTTGGTGCCAGCATTACTGCTGAAGTCTCAAAAGCAATTGTTGGGAAAGCCGTTGTGATTGAAAAGGTGCTGGCGGCGTTCCTTGCCGATGGGCATGTATTGCTAGAAGATCTGCCCGGCTTAGGTAAGACGCTGCTGGCAAACAGCTTGGCAACGGTCTTAGGCGCGTCCTTCAAACGGATTCAGTTTACGCCAGATTTGTTGCCGGGCGATATTACCGGCGGCTATGTGTTTGACCGCAATGAAAACGCGTTTGTTTTACGCAAAGGGCCCGTGTTTGCCAATATCGTCTTGGCTGATGAAATCAACCGCGCGGCACCCAAAACGCAATCTTCTTTGCTAGAAGCAATGCAAGAGAAGCAAGTTACGCTAGAAACGGAAACTTATGCCTTGCCTAAGCCCTTCTTAGTAATTGCAACGCAAAACCCGGTAGAGTACGAAGGCACGTTCCCGCTGCCTGAAGCGCAGTTAGATCGGTTCCTGCTCAAGCTTTCGGTGGGGTATCCGTCTTTAGCGCAAGAAGTCGCGATTTTGCATAGCCGCATCACGCGTCAAAAAGATGCGTTCTCACTGACGCAACTCTCGAGCGTGGCCGACTTTACGGCGCTGCAAGCGCTCATCGAAACCGTACACATTGACCCAGATCTAGAGCGCTATATTGTTGATTTGGTTGCTGCCACGCGTGCCGATCGACGCGTGTTGGTGGGGGCTAGCCCACGCGGATCATTGGCGTTGCTCAAACTCTCGCGCGCATATGCAGCACTCAACAACCGCGACTATGTTGTGCCAGATGATATTAAGCACTTTGCGGTCGAAGCGCTGTCGCACCGGCTGGTGTTAGAGCCTGACTTTTGGATGCGCAAGAATGCTGCTGAAACCGTTGTGGCCGAAGTTGTTAAAACCGTCCCCGTGCCAGTGCTAAAACAATAACCGATGCAGCGCTTTATGGTGTTGGGCGTGCTTATTGCGGCCCTGGTAATCGCCGCTTTGATTTCTTTGCAGGGCAAGATCCTGCTGCTGATCATTCCGCTTGTGGTGTATTTACTGGTTGGCGTTTTGTGGATGCCTGCTAAAGCAGAGGTTGTAATTACGCGGACGCTATCAAGTACGCGCGTGTTTGCGGGTGATCCCGTAGACTGCACGGTGACGGTAAGCAATACGGGTAAAACGCTGGCAAACGTGGTCTTCTCAGATCAGTTAGGCCAGCAGATGGGAACTGAGGCTGCCAATTGGCGCTGGCGTGGAACATTGTTTGCCGGACAAACGCAGACGCTCTCCTATCGAATACACCCCGCCCGCGGGCAAGTTGAACTTAGCCCAGTTACATTGCAATATAGCGATCCGCTAGGCCTTATCCAGCGCACGCAAACGGTTGCAATTCCGGCACAGCTTTTAGTTCAGCCAAACATTGAACAAGTCAAAGCACCGCCAATTCAGCCGCGCAACACCTTGGTTTATGCGGGCAATATTCGGGCGCAAACGGCGGGCTCTGGCGTAGAGTTCTTTGGCGTGCGCGACTTTCAGCCCGGCGATAGTCGGCGGCATATCAATTGGCGGTTGAGTTCTAAGGGCACACAGCGGATGTATACCAATGCCTTTGAGCAAGAACGCGTTGCGGATGTGGGCATCATTCTAGATGCGCGGGCGCGCAGTGCGTTTGCAATTGGTGGCGAGTCATTATTTGAATACTCTGTGCTGGCGGCAGGTGCGCTGGCCGATGCGTATAGCCGGGACGGCAACCGGGTTGGCCTGTTACAGTATGGGCGGCTAATTAGCTGGACCTTTCCGGGCTATGGCAAGCAGCAGCGCTTGCGAATTCTAAATGCGCTATCCACTGCTAAAACGGGCGACAGCCAAGTCTTTGATATGTTGAAAAACATTCCGACGCAATTATTTCCGCGTAATTCGCAACTGGTCTTTGTGAGTCCATTTTGGACAGATGACATTGAAATGGTGGCCCGCTTGCGGGGCATTGGCTATAAAGTGCTGGTTGTTTCGCCAAGCCCTATTGCATTTGAGACGCAATTCTTGCCGCAAGATGCCCACTTAGAGCAAAGTGTAGTGCTGGCAACCTTAGAGCGCCGGCTATTGTTCAAAAAAATATTACAAGCCGGTGCGCAAGTGATTGATTGGGATGTGCGCCAGCCACTTGCACAGCAGCTCAATCGGCGGCAGTTGAGAGCGTTATGAGTCGTAAACAAGCGTTCTTTTGGTGTGCGTGGGTGATTACTATTGGGGTTGCCATCTGGATGTGCTTCCAGCGCTCTTTACCAATGTGGGCGGCCACTGTTGCCTTAATCGGCGTTGGGTGGGGCGCGAGTATTTGGTATCGTAAGCCGTGGGGCAATTCGGCTTGCTTCTTAGTGTTGGTCGGGATTGCGGCGGGTCTAATTGCGTTCCGAAATCCACATCAGCTGCCGTTGACGGTTGCGGTGCTGAGCCTGATTACGTGGGATCTAGGCGCATTTTTGGCGCAAGCGGAGTATGAACCTAGGCCGCAAGCGCTGCGTTACCATGTGCAGTTTTTAGCCGGTGTGATTGGTGTCAGCCTAGGGCTGTTAGCGTTGGCACAACTCGTTATAATTGAACTCGGCTTTTGGCCGCTGATTGGCGTTATTGCCATGCTCATGTTGACCCTTGGGCAATTTCTATCGTTTGTGCAGCGCGCGACGCGAGAGGCCGCGCCGACGCCAGACTAACCCTTTTATACAGATGAGACTATGACTTATTTTTCACTTGCAGATTATCAAGAAACAGCCGCAGCAATCCAAAGCCGAATTTCCATTGCGCCACGCATTGGCATGATTTTAGGCTCCGGCTTAGGGCCGTTAGCAGACGCGGTGGAAGATGCGATTTACATCCCATACGGAGAGCTGCCCAATTGGCCTGTTTCAACCGTTGAAGGGCATTCGGGGCGCTTGGTAATTGGCAAGTTGGCTGGTCACGATGTTATTGTGATGCAAGGCCGTTCGCATTTTTATGAAGGCTACACGATGCAGCAAGTTGGGCTACCAGTGCGGGTCATGAAGCTGTTGGGCGTTGAGATGATGATCATTACGAATGCGGCGGGTGGCGTCAACCAAAGCTTTTCTGTAGGCGATATCATGTTAATTGATGACCATATCAACCTGCCGGGCATGATTGGGCAAAATCCGTTGTTTGGGCCTAATGTGCCAGAATTTGGCCCGCGTTTCCCAAGTATGACAGATGCTTATGATCCGCAGTTGCGGAGCCTAGCAACCGTTGTAGCAGACGAACTAGCGCTGACAATGCAAAAAGGCGTTTACATGGCGCTTTCTGGCCCAACGTATGAAACGATTGCTGAAATCCGTTTTTTACAGGCTGTTGGTGCTGATGCAGTGGGAATGTCTACTACGCATGAAGTGGTGACGGCTGTCCATGCTGGCATGCGTGTGCTGGGCTTTTCAGGGGTAACCAACATCTGTAATTTAGGGGACGGCGACGCCCCAAATCATGAAGAAGTGATTGAGGCGGGCAAAGTAATTGCACCAAATCTGACGCGCTTATTGCAAACGTTATTAGCGCGGCTTGACATCTAATTAGCATCCGTAACACCTGCCTTCAGCGGCAGGTAGACCAAATACTTCCGGGAACATACATCCTTTGACTCAACAAATTGTTCGGCTCGTCGTTGAATTTCGTTATTATGTCGTGGGCATATTGGCCTTGATTGGCCTATGGTATGTGCGCGGCTTGTTCCATTGGGGCAGGCGTTACGCCGCCAGCGCATATGGACTAGAACGGGAGACGGCGTCTGCGAATCGTGCAATTGCGTTATCAGCGTTGTTAATTGTAATTTCTTGTATTAGCGCGCTGTTGATTGTCACCACGCCAGCGGCACTTGATGTCTTCAATTTGGCAGACGCTTTTCCAACGGAATTTCCAACCCGCGTGCCAACTGAGGAGGCCACCAGAGCTGCGCCTGAATTACCCGGCGCAACGGAAGCACCTATTTTAGAAACACCAACCCCAGTGCCCAGCTCAACGCCGGTAGTAGACGCCACTGCGGGCTGTGACAGTCCAAAATCAACGTTGACTAGTCCGCTGGCAGGTGCAATTGTGTCTGGTCTGGTTGAAGTGCAGGGCGTGGCGGCTATTGATAATTTTGCGTTCTATGTGCTTGAACTTTCTACACTGGGTGAAAACTGGCTAACTGTATATACCGGTAATGAATCGACCTCAGAAGATGGTGGCCCAATGGGGTCTTGGAATGCAGATCTACAAGAGCCTGGTAACTATGCTTTCCGGCTAACTGTTTATAACAGTAGTGGTGGTGCGCCAGAGCCTTGTATTATCCCCATTACGATTGGTGGGCAACCTAGCCAATAAGTGCAAGCAGTTTGTTACAATGTACGGCAGCCTGCAACAAGTTGTAGACCAGCTAGCCGACATCTGATACTGTTTCTAAGAGCCTCGCGGTAAAACTGAATGATAGTGATTGTTCTAAATGCGAGGAGTTTAGAAAAAAACTTGCTTTACATAGATGCTTCCTAACAAAAAAAGCCAAAAAATTACGCTTCGCACGGCCCGCGCGCGTGATATTCCATTACTAACGCGTTTTGATCATGGGTACACCACCGACTATGTGTGGCAAATGGATATCCGCGAAGAAGACCGCACAACGAATATTAACTTTCGGAATATCCGCTTGCCGCGCACAATGCGCGTTAACTTCCCGCGCGATCCAGAAGAATCGCTCAAGAACTGGAAGCGCTTCCCATTACTAATTGTGGCTGAAGTTGATGAAACGATTGAAGGCTATGTTGCTTTAAATCAAAGCCCGTTGCCGGGCGTTGCGCACTTGGCAGACTGTGTCGTCACAAAATACCATCGCCGGAAAGGCGTTGGCAGTACGTTGATGCACGGCTGCTTAGACTGGGCGCTACAAAACGGCTATGAACGCGTTACTGCAGAAGTTCAAACAAAAAACGCGCCAGCAATTGACTTTTTGCGTAAGCACGGCTTTGCCCACAGTGGGTACAATGAGCGATATTACCTCAACAACGATATTGCGCTGTACTTTACCCTCACACTCTAAGTAATCAGGGATAGTGCTTGGCCACAAGTCGCTGGCCTGATGTCCTTCCTCCAAACGAAATGCTAGAAATTCTTAGCAACGCGGTCACCTTATTCAACGAGATTATCTCGGTTGCCGTGTTGATTACAGCCGCGTCATTGCTGCTGTATACCCTCACTTTTAACTTGCGTGACCGCGCCGCGCGCTCATTTAGCTTGTTATTAAGTTGTGTGGTTGTCATTTACTTGGGGGATATCGCGGCCTCTATTTTGCAGGATGAGCCGACAATTGCATTCTGGCTAAAAGTACAGATGGTGGGTCTTGTTGGCGTACCAGCCACATACCTGCACCTTTCGGATGCGTTGCTAGCGCTTACTGGGCAGCCCTCACGTGGCCGCCGCCGTTTAGGGGTGCGCGTTACATATTTGATTTGTATCGTGATGGCTGTGCTTGTTGTGTTTAGTGATTATCTCGTGCGAGATATTGAAATCACCACGTTCATTCGTTACTTGCGCCCCGGTGTGTTGTTCTGGCCGTTTTCTGTTGGCTGTGTGCTAGCGATTTTGTTTGGCGCATTCAATATTTATCGCGCCTACAACCGCTGCCTCACGCGGGCCACCCGCCGCCGGATGGGCTACTTGCTAACGGCATCGCTGGCTATTCCGTTTGGGGTATTTCCCTATTTGTTGGTCGCTGGTGAGCAAGTTGCCGTCGCGCAACCGTTTGTCTTTTTATTCATTACTACATTGGTAAATGGATTTTTGGGCGCAATGCTGATTGTACTCACCTACACGGTCTCTTTCTTTGGCACGCCACAGCCCGACCGGATTGTAAAAAGCCGTTTGTTCCGTTGGACATACCGCGGTCCGTTTGTGGCGTCTTTGATTGTGGCAACCTATGTCACGATGCGCTGGGCGGGGCGTCGCTTTGATATCAACAACACGCTACTCTTACCCAGTTTGATTGTGGTGGCGGCGATGCTGCCGCAGTTTGCCTTTTCCATTTCGCGGAATACATTTGAACGCTGGTTTTTCTATGGCAATGCCAGTGACCGTGAAGACCTCAAGCGTCTGCGTACGCTAAACGAGCGCCTGCTAACCTCAGCTGATATCCGCCAGTTCTTAGAAATTGTGCTTGCCACTGCTTGTGATGTTGTGCATGTCTCTAACGGATTTGTAGCGGTAATCACGCCAGAAGGCCCACGTTTGGAAGTTTCGATTGGGGCGAAGCAGAGTTTGCCTGAAGCAGGCGATCTGCCGCTGGAAACTGCGGCCTCTGAACTGCACCCGGTTGCCGTACTGGGTAGCACGCAGGCATTGCGTTGGGAAACGTATTGGTTGTTCCCGCTCCGGGCGCAGTCCGATCAAGATGGGCTAGCCGAAGCCGGTGAAGTGCTAGGCGTGCTGGGCGTTGAAGCTGCTGCTGATGCGCTTGAATTTACCGAAGACGAACGCGACACGCTCAATACCTTGATTGATCAGACCGCATCCGCGTTAGAAGATATGCGATTGCAACAACGCGTGTTTGATGCGATGGATACTTTGCTGGTGCAAGTTGATGAACTCCAACGCTTGCGGGCGGCGGCGCAATATACGGGCAGTCAGGCAATTCAAAAGAACACCTTGCTTGAAAGCCCAGACGCTGCAAAGTGGGTGAAGGACGCGCTTACCCATTATTGGGGTGGCCCCAAACTTACAGAGAACCCGCTGTTGCGGCTGCAAGTGGTGCAAACGTTGGCTGATCAAAATAATGACAGCACCGTCAATGCGCTGCGCCTGCTGTTGAAGGATGCCATTGAAGAAATCAAGCCGCCCGGTAATCGTAAATTTACAGCAGACTGGCTGCTTTACAATATTTTGGAACTTAAGTTCATGGAAGGTAAGAAGGTGCGTGAAGTCGCACTTAAATTGGCAGTGTCCGAGGCGGATTTATACCGTAAACAGCGGGTTGCCGTTGAAGAAGTTGCGCGGGTGATTGCATCGATGGAAAACCGGCAGGTTGGCGATTGAAGCGCACTAGACGCCACTATTTAGGTAGAGAACATGTAAATGTTTGCTAAAAGTTAGCAATAATTAGAAATTCCTTTGTATTTGGTTGGAATCGTAGTACGATGGGTTACGAAAAGATTTCATGGTGTGTAATAAACAGGACTGCCTAAATCAGAAAGTACTACGAAACTAGTCTTGCAACCTGTTAGGTTAGCTTAAGCGAAGATGCAACTCCCTTAGGCTATTACCGAAAATCGCCTTCATTCACAAAAAACAGATAGACATACACTCAATATTAATTTTGCTTGCACAAAACCATCAAAATTATGCTGTTTCGTGCTAAATTTAATTAGAGTTGTATTGGTAAGAGTCAAATTTATGCATTTGGCGTCATATCTGAGGTTGTAATGGATTATGCAAGCAGTTTCTGACATTAAAATTGCTATTTTGGGTAATAAGGGGTAAATGTATGTCTTCTCATTCATCGGACAAAATGGGGTCCGATCCATCTGGGGTAGATGAAAGCTGGTGGCAACAAATATTAAGCGAAGGTGACAGTGACACTGTATCAAGTAGTCCTGCACAACCAGAGCATGCCACATCATATGCTTACGCAGACTACCAAGACACTTGGGTAAAAATTCATCAAACCTATGTCTCAGATGACACAGTTGAGCTAGAAGTGATTGGCTTCAATCGTGGTGGCTTACTTGTCAAATGGGATATGGTGCGGGGCTTTGTGCCAGCATCCCACATTCTAAATTTACCAACTGATATTTCTGATGCCCATCGCAAGGCGCTTTTGAGCCGCCGCGTTGGTGAAGGCTTACGTCTAAAAATTATTGAACTAGACGAAAAGCAACAGCGTCTGATCTTATCTGAACGGGCTGCGCTATCTCAGCCGGGCGCACGGGAAGTGATTTTGTACAAAATCCGCCCGGGCGATAAAGTTCGCGGTATTGTGACAAACACGCGCCATTTTGGAGCGTTTGTCGATCTGGGTGGTGTTGAAGGGCTCGTTCACGTTTCGCAAATTTCTTGGAGCCGGATTTCACATCCAAGCGCGGTATTGTCACCGGGGCAAGAAATTGAAGCGTTAGTGCTCAACGTAAATGCTGACGAAGGGCGTATTAGCCTAAGTTTGAAAGAACTCACGCCAGATCCATGGCTCACCGTGCAAGACCGCTATCGTGTTGGCCAAATTGTAGAAGGCCAAGTAAGCAATATTGTTGACTACGGTGTGTTTGTAACGCTAGAGCCAGGTCTTGAAGGGTTGATCCACACCAGTGAACTGGCAGAAGGGAACTTCATGCATCCGGCCAATGTGGTTAGCCTTGGCGAAACAATCAACGCCTGTGTTGTGAACATTATGCCAAATCAGCGGAAGCTTGGGCTCACCATGCGCAAAAGCAAGCTGGGCGAATAACTGCTGAACACAATAAAATAATTGAAAAGGCAGCCAATGTGCTGCCTTTTTGCTTTAAATGCGCTGTATCAAGTGCTGATAAAGAACTGCCCTAAATGCCAAGTCACCCACTCTAAAAAGGGCGCGACTGACAAAGAACTATAGTCATCAAAAGCCCAGCGCCGCTTTAAAGTATTGCCCGCTAACAACTGCACGGTAAGCGATCTAGACCACACTTAATCGTTGAATGGTGTAATATAAGACGTATTTATGTTCTAATTTTTTAGCGTATCTATGACGAAAACGAAAAAGGTATCTGCACCAAAAACTGGTAGTAAAAAGAAGGCTACATCTAAGCCAAAAGCCAAACGCGCCAAAGCGCCTGCAACGAAAACCCGCAAAATGACGGCGGACGTGGCAGAGCAAACTGATGTTGGCAACGATGGGTGGTATGACCGCCCGCTTGGCGTTTTGCTTGAACTTATTATTGGCCTTGTGCGCCGTTTAGACGACATCGTTGGCTGGGTGATGATCGCTTTCGGCTTTGTTTCGATTCTCTCTTTGTTAGGGCTGAGCGATGGTTACTGGACCCGCCGCCTGTCTGCTTTTTTGCAGGCGTGGCTTGGGTGGGGGGCGTACCTTGTGCCGCTAACAATTGTGGCAATTGGCGTGATGATTGTGATTCACAACATGCGGCCGTACCGGGTAATTCCGTGGCGGCGCGTGATTGCGGCCGAGATTGCAGTTGTGCTGGGCTTGGCGTTATTGCACTTGTTGCTAGTGCGCCAACTCAATCCAGAGCTCACGCTTTATGATGCCACCAATCATATTGATGCCATCAAGCTTGCTTCAGACGGTGGCGGCGGTGGCTTACTAGGCTGGGCCGTGGCTTGGGTCTTTGCGCGCTTCCTGCGGGCAACTGCGATCTTAGCGTTGAGCTTAACGCTCGTACTGGCCTTAGCCTTTATGTTGCGCATCCGCTGGACCTTCCCCTTGGATATTTTGATCTGGGTGCAAGCAAAGATTGCGGGCAACGTTGAAGATGCTTCACTCGTGCGCCGCTTTGATGATCCTGAGCTAGACGAAGACATCCTGCCGCGTAAAAAGCTAGAAGATCTGATTCCAAACGTGCCAGCGGTAAAAGCAGCCATTGCAGCACCGAAGACCGCTATGGCTAAGGCTAAACCGGCCAAAGCAGCCAAGGCCTCAAAAGCGAAGAAAGAGCCAAACTACAAACCGCGCAAGCGCCCAAGCGCCTTGCCAGATTTGATGATGCTGGATGCGGGCGAAGATATCAAGCCCTCTAAGAAAGATATTGCTTACGATATTGAGCGGATTGAAACCCTGCTAGACGACTTCAACATTCCGGCCACCGTGGTCGATAGCCTGACTGGGCCATCAGTAACACAATATTTGATTGAGCCGGGCTTTTTTGAAAGACCGGGGCCAGATGGCACCACTAAAAAATTCAAGGTTCGGATTTCGCAAATTTCAAACCTTGCCAATGACTTGGCGCTGGCGCTGTCTGCCAACCGTGTGCGCGTTGAAGCCCCCGTGCGTGGGACGTCTTACGTGGGGATTGAAGTCCCTAATCGCAAGAAATTCAAGGTGGGCTTGCGCAGCCTGATCTTGCATCCGAGTTATGACAAGCTGAAATCATCCTTGGCCTTTGGGTTAGGGCGCGATGTGTCTGGCAAAGTGGTGGTGGCTGACCTCGCAAAAATGCCGCACTTGATGATTGCCGGGACCACAGGCTCTGGTAAGTCTGTTTGTGTGACCTCGATTATTACGTGTCTGGCCTTCAACAACACGCCCGACCAACTGCGCTTTGTGATGTTAGATCCGAAGAAAGTGGAGCTAATGCGCTTCAACGGCCTGCCGCACTTGTTTGGCAAGGTTGAAGTTGAAATGGAACGCATGATTGGCACCCTGCGCTGGGGCGTACGCGAGATGGAGCGCCGCTACCGTTTGTTTGAGCAAGTGGGTGTGCGGAATCTCAAGGGCTATAACGACGCGGCCAAGAAAACCAAAGGGCTCGAACCGCTGCCGTTCATCGTCTTTATTATTGACGAATTGGCCGACCTGATGATGTTGGCTGCTGACGAAGTTGAAAAAATGCTCTCGCGCTTGGCACAAATGGCACGGGCAACCGGCATGCACCTGATTGTGGCAACCCAACGCCCAAGTACGGACGTGGTTACCGGTCTGCTCAAGGCTAACTTCCCAGCGCGGATTGCGTTCTCAGTGGCATCTTCAACCGACTCCCGCGTTATTTTGGACTCGCTAGGTGCGGAGACGTTGCTTGGCAAAGGCGATATGCTTTATCTCTCGCCGAGTGCCTCGGCTCCGTTGCGGTCGCAGGGTGTGTTTGTTTCCGATAAAGAAATCGATGCGATGATCGAGTTCTGGGAAAACAACTGGGAGCAAACGGAAGAAGAAGCCGAGCGCCCAAGCAGCGCGCCAAACGCCGCGCGGCCTTCGCATGGTGGCGTGCCAGAAGCCGCTGCGCCGTGGGATGACATGCTCGCGCGTCAGCAAATCACAAACGACAAAGATCCGCAGATCATGCAAGCGATTGAAATCGTCAAAAAGCATGGCAATGCGTCGGCCAGCCTACTACAGCGCAAAATGCGCATTGGCTACCCACGCGCGGCGCGCTTGATGGATGAGCTCAAAGAAATGGGCATTGTGGGCAGCGAAAAAGCCGGTGGTAAAACCCGCGATGTCTTTGTTGCCAAAGATGACGACCCGATTGGCGACCAAGTGCGCTTCAATCACGAACACGAACAAAAGCAAGTTGAACTGAACCCCGACATGCGGAAAGACGAATAATTATTGGACATTGATTATTGGTTAATGATTATTTTGCTCAATACGTCGGCGTGCAATAACAAATAAAAAATACCCATTACCCAATGACAACACCAACCGCTGTTTTAGAAAAACTTAGCCAGCAAGGCTACATCGCCACGGAAGAAATTTCGACCGTACTCTTTCTGGCCGACGCGCTAGATAAGCCGCTTTTGGCAGAAGGCCCAGCCGGGGTGGGCAAGACCCAACTTGCCAAGTCATGGGCCGCTGCGACGGGTCGTGAACTGATCCGCTTGCAATGCTATGAAGGCTTAGACGAAACCAAAGCCTTGTACGAATGGGAATACGCCAAGCAGATGCTATACACGCAATTACTGCGTGACAAACTGCAAGACGTCCTGACTGACGCCGACACCCTCACCGCCGCTGCCGACCGCATTGCCGAAGAAGAAAACGTCTTTTTCTCTGACCGCTTCTTATTGCCGCGCCCGCTGCTAAAAGCCGTTACCTCAGACAAACCCGTGGTGCTGTTGATTGATGAAATTGACCGCGCCGACAGCGAGTTTGAAGCATTCTTGCTGGAAATGCTCAGCGACTTCCAAGTGACCGTGCCGGAAATTGGCACCATCAAAGCCAAACATAAACCGTTAGTTATTCTCACCAGCAATAACACGCGCGACCTGTCTGAAGCGCTAAAACGACGCTGTGTCTACTTGTTTGTGGACTATCCCGATATTGAAGCCGAACTGCGCATTGTGCAGCTCAAAGTGCCAGACCTGAGCGCCAACATGGCCAAGCAAGCCGTTGACCTCGTGCAAAGCCTGCGCCAAATGAACCTCAAAAAGTCACCCAGCATCAGCGAAACGCTGGACTGGGCCCGCGCCTTAGTCAAACTCAATGCCAACGCCATTACACCCGACCTGCTAGAAAACACAATGACGCTGCTGCTAAAACACGAAACCGATGTTGCCAAGGCCAAGCTGATCATGTCAAAACAGCAAGAACGGCGGCGCTAGGCTCCACGAATGCAGTCACATCAGGTAGAGACGACCATTCATGGCGTCTCGGCGACCCAACAATACGCGTCCAAATCACACCCAACGGCGCAGGCCAACTGCCAATAGTCAACAGCCAATTGTCAAGTTGCAATGGGGTGCTGGGTGCGCCGCAATGTCTATTACGCTAATCAATATTCAATGACCAATCCAACCCGCTGCCGCTGGGCAGCTAACGCAGACGACCTAGACAAGCACTATCACGACCATGAATGGGGCGTGCCCGTCTTTGATGACGACCGCCATCTATTCGAGATGCTCATCTTAGAAGGCGCACAAGCGGGACTGAGTTGGAGCACGGTGCTCAAAAAGCGCGCAAGCTACAAGCTGGCGTATGACAATTTCGACATTGCCAAAGTCGCTGCTTACGATGATGCAAAACAGCTAGACCTGCTCGCCAATCCCGGCATTGTGCGCAATAAGCTCAAGGTCAAGCATTCCATCAACAATGCGCGCGGCGTGTTAGAAATCCAAGCGCAACACGGCAGCTTTTCTAACTGGCTGTGGAATTTTGTAGACGGTAAGCCAATCGTCAATCACTTCCAGTCTGTGGAAGACGTGCCCGTTGAAACAGATCTTTCCAAAACCATCAGCAAAGCCCTCAAAAAGAAAGGCTTTGGCTTTGTCGGTCCCACCATCATCTACGCTTATATGCAGGGCGTTGGGATGACGATGGATCACACTGTGGATTGCTTTCGTTATGGGGAGTTAATTCGTACTGTGTAATGCGTATTTG
>JAHDBW010000117.1 GCA_020630175.1 Anaerolineales bacterium | reverse complement strand
GGACGCAGACGTTTGAGCATAATTGAAATAAAAAAGCCGCGCCTTTATGGAGAGCGCGGCTAGTATTTTACTTGAAGGGTGGGTATGGTGGTGTGCTGCAACGGGAACGGTGTTCAGGCGTTAGCATCATTTTTCATACGGTGATGCTAATTCTAAATAATTTAATAGGTCTTGCTACTCTTCATTCAGCAAAGCTATTAGCTCGACGCCGTATTTGTGACGCCGATACGGCCCTAAATCACGAATCTCAAGGAGTTCTTCAAGGGTGCTGGGATTGTTGCGTGCTAAGCTCCACAACACATCTTTTGACACGATAACATCAGATTCCACGCCACGTAACTGCGCGCGTTTTTTGCGCCATGTTTGTAGGGTGTCATAGCGGACGCGAATGGCTTCATCTGGCACTAAAATATTTGGCGGGTAGAGTTTTTCTCCGTTTTGCCCACGTCTAATGGCTTGCATCAATTTGCGCCCATGGCGCTGCATTTGACGTTCAGTCATCCCTTTGATGAAACTTAACTCACGCATGTTGTGTGGAATATCAGTAGCGATTGCAAGTAGCGTTTTATCGCCAATGATTTTGAACGTTGGGCGATCTAGCCGTTTGGCTAATTGTTCACGGTATTTGAAAAGTTCGCTCAAAACCGCTGCTTGCACCCCATTTAGGTATCGAGACCCGGAAATACGCCAAAATCGCAGAGCTTCATCTTCTGGTTCACGTTCAGCAGTGCGCTTGCAAACGTTGATTAACCGTTGCACTTCTTCATTGAATTCTTCCCACAAGTCTTTTTTCTTTAGCTCAGAAGTGAGATAGTCTTTCAGCCGAATGAGATAGTGCGTGTCGAATTGTGCATACCGCAGTTGACCGGCAGGTAAAGGCCGAATCCCCCAATCTGCGCGCTGGTATTTCTTTTCTAAAGTGACACCAAATACTTCCGCAATCAAGTTGCCTAAGCCAACCTTTTTGATGCCTAGTGCGCGTGCAGCCAGCATCGTGTCAAAAACATTCTCCATTTTCCAGCCGTAGTCACGCTGTAGGCACAATAAGTCGTATTCCACTGCATGGAAAATAACCTGTACATCTGGATCTGCTAATAACAGTCCTATTGGAGAAAGATCTAAAGGCTCTAGCGGATCAATTAAGTAGTCTTCAGTCGGTGTGGAAACTTGCAGTAAACACACCTGCTCTTGATAGGCGTACATTGAGTTCGATTCGGTATCGATTGCAATGCAGGGTTCATCTTGCAGCTTATGAATAAGCAAGTTGAATTTTTGAGGCGTATCAACAATGGTTGCGTTGGGGATATCTTGTGGGGTCATACCGTGGGAAATTATAGCAGCACCAGTGTGAGAGATAGAAATTCCATATAGAACTGCTCAGTTGGGGCTTTCTGTTAGGAAATTATCATCCTAGAGGCTTTCAATTCCGCTGTTCGCTTAGGCCGAATCCCGGTGTGACAAAGCCATCCCCCTGCGTTTCTGTGATGATTAGTGTGACTCTAAGTTTCTCTGCCCTGCCCGGTGCGCCATAATTTGCGTTTCTGGCTGCCAGCGTGAATAGGGCCCCGTGCCAATAAACGCCAGCAAGATGGTGCTGATGATTAGGCCGATTAGGTGCCAGTCATACGCGTGGGTGATGCTGTGAAAGCCCACTAATAAGATTAGTGCTAATCCCACAGAGCGCCCAGCCACGCCAAACACAACTGCCGCTAAAAACAGCACGTCAAAAATCAATAGCGGCCAGCTAGGCTGTTCTGCAATCAGCCAGATCAATAGTCCTGCCACTAGCCCCCGATTTAGAAACGCAACGATGCTGCTTGCCGTCCATTGGTTCAGGCCTTGGATTTGCGGCGCGTTGAACGATGTTTTTGTTGCCCCGGTAACGTAGAGAAAGTCTGATAAAAAGCCGAGTAAAAACGGCAAGACAAAACAAATCGACGCCAGCGTAGTCACCGGCGGATAAAAAATCGGCCACAGCATGATGCTCAAAAAGATCATCTGGATAGCCGCTTGCGTGCGTCGCGGATCGCTTGGCGGCAAGGCTAGCACCGTGCCACCGCGCTGCGTGTGCAGCCAAATGCCAATGTCATATAAATAGCGCGTTGCGGCGGCCAGTAAATACCACCAGCCCGTTTGCCCATATTGCCAAGACAGCACGGCAGCGGCAAAAAGACCGAGCCCGTCTAGGTTGCCGTCCAAGCGGCTGCCCAGCACGGTGATGGTGTTGGTAACCCGCGCGGCGTAGCCATCAAAAAAGTCGAGTGCCCAAGAGATGCTGTACAAAATAGCTGGCAGCCAAGCCACCCAGCTTGCCCGGTCTGCTGGCCAAGGCAACAGCCAAAAGCCAATGGTGCCCGCAATAAATGGCACGCGTACCAAGCTAATATGGTTGCCCAGCCCTAAGGTGGAAAGGATCTCTGCTTTGTTGTCTGGGCGGTAATTTTGCGGCAGGTCCCGCCAAAGAATAACGCCTTGTATGAGCAAGACCACTAACGTTGTTAGTAGCCAGACCAAGGCGTTTTCTTGCTGCGATTGCAGCACGAAATAGCCCGCGCCAGCAAAAACCAGCCAGCTGAGCAGCACAAGAGACGTTTCGCGTTTGAGGGCGTTTGGCATGTGAAGGGTAAGTAAATTCTAAAGTGCCGCGCTATAAACGCATGTGAGGCTGTTTAGCGTGTTGCTATCTGGCTACTTTGCTAAGCGCCTACCGCGATTCGCCCCGGGCAATGAAGGAATAATCAAGCGACATATTTGCCGTGTTTGGTTCCCATAGCACGCGCACGTTGTAGTCAACGGCTTCGTTTGGTTGCAGGGTTTGGTTGAAGCGTTGGAAGCCCGTACTTAGCAGTGCGCCGGTTTCTGCATTGCGGATGGCAATCACGACTGTTGGGTTTTCAACTGCGACGTTGGTGTTATTTAGGAGCTGGCCTTTATACAGAGCTTCGGTTTCGCTGTACTCTTGATTTGCATCAATCACTTGTAGCGGCACAAGCTGTACATCGGTTTCCCACGTAAAGGTTTGGTCTAGTTGCACTAAGTAATTTGCCGCGCTGGATTTTGTATCGTCCAAGCTGCGTAGCGGCCCCCAAGTACAAAGCGTGCCGCCGCCACACAGGTCATAAGGCAGGCTTTCTCCCGGTGGCACGGCGTATAAAGCGGTGTCTGTCATTGCGGCATCGATGACGTTGCTGTTGGCGTCATAAACCCCTGCGACAACGCGCACGGTAATAAAACGGTCGCTGCTATTGACCACGCTGCCCACAATATGCACATCGTTTTGCGCATCTACATAGCTAGAAAGCGGGGTCAGGTTGACGTTATAAGGCTCGTTGAGTTCGCTGATTTCGGCGTCGTAATAAATTTGGGCGCTGAGCGTATTGATGTTGCCGATAGCCGGTGGAATCGGCACGGTAATCCGGAACGGCCCTTTTTCTGCTGAGCGTAGGTAACCAATCGAAACATCCGCCGGACTTGCGGCAACCAGTTGGCCTTCTTCATTGCGAATCGCGACGGAAACGCCATGCAAGCGCACCGGGCGTACGGTGTTGTTGTAAATTTCGCCAGTGATGTGCAGGTTGTTGCCGTCTTCTACAATCACAATGCCCTGTGCCTTGTTTAGCCCAGCGGGATAGGCCTCTTGCACGTTGGCGTTGGTAATCCGCGCGGAGAAGCTGCTAGGGTCGGCCAGTGGCGTTTGCACCACAAGCTCAAACGGCGCGCTGGCTTGTGGCGTAATGTGCGTGACCGAACTATTCACCTTACCAGTGTGGATGACGGTGTTACTACTGTCGAAGACTTCAATTTCCACTTCTACATCACGAATAGTCACAGACGAGTCGTTGCTGATCAGGCCGATGATATGCAGTTGGTCTTGCTCGTCTTTATAGGCATAGACCTCATTAATGCCCAGCGTCAGTTCAGATGAAACTGGATTGTCAACCGGCTGGCCTTCGACCAAGGTTGGTTCTAGCACCATCACATCGCCATCGGTGGCCGGTGCACCTTGGCTAAAACTACAGCCAAGCGTGGCAAACAACATCACAATGCAGACCATTACGGGAATTTTCAACGAATTTTCGTTCATAAATAAATACAACAACTTATTAATCAAGCAATGCCATTACAGCAAATTGCAATAAAAGAGCGCTTAACAGCACATTAACCGTTACAAAACCTTGCCTAAATACCTCTACTTTAACATCAGGCATAAAAACACACTATTGATGTTACAAAATCCTTTATACTAGATGCAATGCCTACCCCGTTTTATCATTTGGCGCTGGCGCATGATATGTTAGCCTCTGATGCGCTGTTGCCGCAAAACAAAGCGCGTATCCAAGCCGAATGGCCAGCGTTTTTGTTTGGAAATACTGCGCCAGACGTGCAGTCTATCAATCAGCAAAAACGGGATGAAACGCATTTTTTCAAGGTGCCTTTTAAGCCGGATGAGCACGCGTATGAAGCGATGTTTACGCAGCATCCGCAGCTGAGGGACGCAAATGATCTAGATGCAGCCCATGCCATGTTTATGGCCGGGTACTGTTGCCACTTATGGCTGGATCAACGTTGGATTACCGATATTCTGTTTCCAGTCTTTATCGAACAGAAACTTGCCGATGACTGGGTTGAATCTATGTTTCTCCACAACGTCTTGCGCGTGCATCTAGACCGAATGATCCTACCGCAGTTAGACTCTGCTGTGGGAGATGCGCTGGCGGCGGCGATGCCTAAGGCGTGGGTGCCATTTGTTGCCGATGCCGATTTAGGCCAATGGCGTGATTTTTTGGCGTTGCAATTACAAGGTGCTGAACCAATCCGCACCGTAGACGTGTTTGCGAAGCGCATGAAGCGCTCTCCAGACGAATTTGAAACGTTACTATCTGACAAAAACGCACTTCATACGCGTATTTTGCAATATTGTTCTTTGGATTTTTTGAGTACATTCCGAACACAAGCCGTTGCGCATAGTGTTCAACTAATCAACACTTACTTGAACTGATGATTATTATCAATCGCTCTCCCTTGTATGACAACACGGGCAAATTTGTGGAAGCACAAATCGAAACCGCGCGTCAAATGCTGGGTGAATCCTGGGAACAATTTCTACAGCGTGAGGCGCACGTTGTTTCTCTCATGGGAGAGAAGCTAGACGATCGCTTCAACCTAATCCGTTATATCGGCCATGAGCGCACCACGGTCTTGCCAGACCAGCAGCGCACCATGCCTGACCTGTTGCTGATTGGGCCAACCGGCATTTGGAGCATCTTGCTCAGCCATGTGCGCGGTGATTACAAAATTGAAGGCGATCGCTGGTACCGTTACGATCCGTCAATCACCGATTACGCCCAAGAAGAAAACACGCTGGCGGAACAAGCCCGAGTGCTGGCTTCCAATATTATGGATCGCTTGCAGTCTGAAGAACTGCCGCCGTGGGTGCATCCGCTGGTTATCTTAACCAACCCCAATGCTAAAACGGACTTGAATGAACCGTCTGTGATTGCAATTACGGCCGATCAAGTCGGGAAGTTCACGGACTTAGAAATTGAATCGCGGCTAATTGTCATGAGCGCTTACGAAGTGACTCAGGTTGAAAAAAGCCTCACCGCCAGCCCAGCCAGAAAAGCCCGTGACTTTGAGAAAAAATACACCGGGGAAACCACAGGCATTCCAGCGCGTCCGGTTCAAACCGCAGAGCTGACCTTTCCAATGCAAGATCCGCCTAAAAAACGCCGTGCTAAAAAACGGCGCTTAGGCATGAATGGCGTCCAATGCGGCTGCCTTACCTTATTGGGCGTATTGATGTTTGGCATCTTAGGCTTTTTTGGACTTTACATGCTCAATGATCTATACCCTGACCTGCTGCAACAATACTTCAGCTTTCGTTAGCGCCCTGCGGCAGCCGACGCATACCTATCACACCACTCGCTTACATCTAACTCTTTAACACATGCGCTATCTCATTACCGGAAATAAAGGGCAGCTTGGGTCTGCCATTGCTAAGCGCTTGCCTGCGGCCAACGTTGTTGGGGCAGACTTGCCAGATTTTGACATCACCGACTATGACTTGGTGCGGCGCGGTTTGGAACGCTCTAATGTGGATATTGTGATCCACTGCGCGGCGTACACCAACGTCGATGGCTGTGCCAAAGACCCAGCGTTAGCCTATCGTATCAATGGCATGGGGACGCAAAACTTGGCGCTCGCCTGTGCCGAAGCTGATATTCCGCTGGCGCTGGTTAGCACTAATGAAGTCTTCGATGGCACTAAAGCCACGGCCTACAACGAATTTGACCAACGTAACCCTATCAACGGGTATGGCAAATCCAAATATGCGGGCGAATGGTACGCGCAAAATCTGCTGAACAAGTTCTATATCATCCGCACCTCTTGGCTGTATGCCGCCGGTGGCAAAAACTTCATTCATCGCATTCAAGAATTGGCTGATGAACGAGGGGAACTCTCTGTCGTAACCGACGAGTTGGGGATTCCAACCCGCGTGTCTGACCTTGCCGATGGTATTTTGAACCTAGTTGGCACAAAACGCTACGGCATGTATCACTTAGTCAACGGCGCAGATGAAGGCGATATGCCATCACGCTGGGACTTTGCCAAAATGGTGCTAGACCTGAGCGGGCGCACAGACTTCCCACTGCATAAAATCAAATTGGCGGACTGGGAACGCGCCTCAACACCGCCACCAAATGGGGTGTTAGCCAATACAACTGCCAAAGCATTAGGCATTGAACTTCCCAACTGGCGCGATGCCGTGGCAGAGTTCATCAGTGGATAACAAACCGTTGATTATTTCTGTCGTCATTCCAAACTGGAACGGCAAACAGTTTTTAGCACCCTGTTTAGAGTCGCTCTTGGCGCAAACGTGGCCTGATGTTGAAATCATCATCGCCGATAACGCCAGCACAGACGGTTCGCAAGCGTTTATTACGGAAAATTATCCGCAGGTAACGCTGTTGGCCTTAGACAAAAACTACGGCTTTACTGGGGCTTGTAACGCAGGTATGGAAGCCGCGACGGGCGGCATTGTGACGCTGCTCAATAACGACACTGAAGTGGAGCCAACCTGGCTTAGCGAAGTGCATTCGGCCTTTGAGCGCTATCCCACGGCAGGCATTGTGGCCTCTAAAATGCTGCTCTTTGATCAGCGTGATACGTTCCACACCGCTGGCGATGTGTTCTATACCAATGGCACGCCGGGCAACCGTGGCGTGTGGCAAAAAGACACCGATCAGTTTGCTGAAGGGCCGGTATTCTCAGCGTGTGGGGGCTCATCAGCATACAAAAAAGAAATGCTTGACGAAGTGGGCCTGCTCGATAATGATTTCTTCTTTTCTTGTGAAGATGTCGATATTGCTTGGCGGGCGCACCTACAAGGCTGGCAGACAATCTACGCGCCAAATGCGGTGGTTTATCACCACCTAAAAGCAACCGGCGGCGGAACAACTGCGAGCTTTTATGACGGGCGTAATTTTATTTACGTGCTGGTCAAAAATTTACCAACCGGACTGTGGCGTAAATACCGCAGCGAGATTATTGCCAAGCAATGGTCCATTGCCATTGATGCGCTAAAAGCATGGCGCGGTGCTGCCGCTAGGGCCACGCTCAAAGGGCAGCTTACCGGGCTCACGCACATTCCGCGTTTGCTGAAAAAAAGACGCGCCATTCAGCGCGCAAAGACCGCCTCAGATGCGGCAATAGAGGGCTTACTAACGCCTGTTGATGCTTAGAGTTTTATCAGCGCCAGTTGTGTAATAACATGGCACTGGTTGTATTTTTATTTTGTTTCTTTCTATCATTATTCCCGCGCACAATGAAGCGCAACGCCTGCCGATTTCACTTGAGAAAATCGACGCATTTCTGAGTCAACAAGCGTATGACTATGAAGTGATTGTGGTTGAAAACGGCAGCTCAGATAACACTGCCGATGTGGTGCGCCAATTTGCGGCCCGCATGCCCTACATCAAGCTCATTGAAAGTACGAAACGTGGCAAAGGGCTCGCTGTGCAGGACGGCATGCTTGCTGCAGCTGGCACATGGCGCTTTATGGCCGATGCCGATCTTTCGATGCCAATTGAAGAGCTGAGCAAGTTTTTGCCACCCGAGTTGGATAACTTTGATATTGCCATCGGTTCACGCGAGGCGCCCGGTGCCAAACGGTATAACGAACCAGCATTTACGCACTTTCGCGGGCGTATTTTCAATAAAGTGATCAAGTGGTTTGCCTTGCCAGACTATGAAGATACGCAGTGTGGTTTCAAATGTTTCCATAAAGACGCCGCGGCGGATCTGTTTGCTGTGCAGCAGCTAAGCGGCATGAGCTTTGATGTTGAATTGCTCTTTATTGCGAAGCACCGTGGCTATACCACGCGTGAAATTCCAATCAACTGGTACTTCGACCCAGACAGTAAAGTGCGCATGATCGAAGATTCACTAGCAATGTTTGGCGATATTCTGACCATTCGTAAAAACTGGAAGCGCGGTCTGTATCAGCGTTTATCTGCGAACTAAGCGCCGGTAATGCAAGCGCCCCTCAATCTTGAAAAAGACCTGCTTGCGGCAGGTAAGATAAACATTGCTGGCATTGATGAAGCTGGCCGTGGCGCTTGGGCTGGTCCCGTTGTGGCGAGTGCAGTCATATTGCCCGTGCAAAATGCAGACTTACCAACGTTGCTGGCTGGCGTGACCGATTCTAAGAAACTTTCTGCCAAACGGCGTGAGCAATACTTTGACACCATCCAAGCTGTGGCAACTGCGATTGGGGTTGGCATTATCTCTGCGGCGCAGGTCGATAAGTTGGGCATTCTAAACGCCACAAAGCTAGCGATGGCAACCGCGGTTGAACAGCTTGCCCCCACGCCAGACCATCTGCTGATTGATGCGGTCAACCTAACAAAACACACAACTATCACGCTCGATTTTTTCAACTATGGGGATTCGCGTTCGCTTTCAATTGCGGCGGCCTCGATTATTGCCAAAGTAACGCGTGACCGTTTACTGATTGAAATGAACACCACCTATCCCGGCTACGGCTTTGCCCAACACAAGGGCTACGGCACAAAACAACATCAGGCTGCGCTAAATGCAAAAGGCCCATGTGCCGACCATCGGTTTAGTTACCGTCCAGTTGCGCTCTGTAATCAGGCGCACTTGTTTGAGGCGTCCGCATGAGCAAGACCAGAGTAGCAATCGTTCACGACTGGCTCAACCAGATTGGCGGCGCAGAAGACGTGCTCGATGTCATGATGAACATGTATCCCGGCTCTACGCTGTATACCACCATGTACTCGCCAGAGAAGATGCCCGCGCACTATCAAGACTGGGATATCCGCACCACGTGGATGGATAAACTGCCCGGCATTTACAACAAGCATCAGCTGTATTTACCGCTATATCCGTATGGCTTCAATCACACGGTTGAAAATGCAGATGTCATTCTCACCAACAAGAGTGGCTTTTGCATTGGTATTCCAAAACCTAAAGGCGTGCAACACGTGTGCTATTGCCTCACACCAAGCCGCTATGTGTTTGATTTAGGCGGCTATTTAGCCCGTGAACGCATGCCGGCAGCGGTCAACGTGGCGCTCGCGCCGTGGGCCAATGCGATGAAACGCTGGGAACGCAAAGCCGCCCAAGAGGTGGATCACTTTATTGCGATTTCAAAAGCGATTCAGGCGCGTATCAAAAAGCACTATGACCGTGATTCGGTTATCATCTATCCACCGGTTGAGACCGAGCGCTTTGTGCCGATGTCTAATCCACAGGATTACTTTTTGGTAGTGTCGCGGCTGATCCCATACAAGCGCATTGATTTGGCAGTGGAAGCCTGTAGCAAACTGGGTATTCCGCTAAAAGTCGCTGGCTCTGGCCGTGACCGTGAACGCTTAGAAAGCCTAGCTGGGCCAAGCGTAGAATTCTTAGGCTTTGTGCCAGATGAAGATCTGCCCCGACTGATGGCGGAGTGTAAAGCGTTTCTGTTTCCAGGGTTAGAAGACTTTGGCATTACCCCCGTGCAAGCGATGGCCGCTGGCCGCCCGGTGATTGCCTTCAACGGTGGCGGCGCGCCAGACTATGTACTACCGGGGCTAAGCGGGCAACTGTTTGAAACCCAAAGTGTAGACTGCCTAATGGACGCGCTCAGCAATTTTGTAGTCGACGATTACGATACCGTTGCCATCCGTCAGCATGCACTGAAATTTGATCGGTCTATATTTGAACAGCAACTTTCAGATTACATTGATTCAATCAGCAACTAACAGGCGATTGCCGCGCTGCTGATTACATTGAACGCTTATCATGGACGATTTACGTACTTATTTTCTTATTATCCGCCGCTGGTGGTGGGTTGCCGCGATTCCGGTTGTGCTTGTTTCTGCATTGACCGCACGGCAACTAATGCAGCCCGAAACGGTCGCACCCGCCAACGTAACGCACGAAGCCGTGCGCAACTTTGTAGTGGGGTTACCGCCAGTGGAAACTGGTGCCAGCAGTGACTTTGACCCGATCAACTCCAGCTGGAAAACCTCTGAATACATGGTCGCTGGGATGTACGACTGGGTGCGCTCACGCGGGTTTGCCGAATCGGTGCAGGTCGCACTAGCAGCTGATGGCATTGACTACACCGTCGATGAGCTAGAAACCGCAATTGACGCCGGGTTTGCGCGCAGCCGCTTTGACCTCATTGTTGAACTAGACACGCCAGATAACCTAGCCGCCATTGTTGACGCCAGCACAGAAATCCTGCAAACGCAGAACAACACCATCTTCACGCAAAATGGTGGCGTCAACATGACAGTTATCCCGTTAGGCGATGCCCAAATTGAAACCGTGGTCGCCCCCGGTATTAGCGTTGCCAGCAACAGCCTGCTCGATGCCATCATCCGGGTCGGACTCGCGTTGGTGTTCGGCCTACTGCTGGCATTCTTAGCCTTCTACTTTGATCCAAAAATCCGCACCAAACGCGAGCTTGAAGAGCTAGGCCTCTCTTTAGTTGGAGAAATTCCACGCGGGTCACGCTAGCTTGCACTTTAGAGCCAACGTTGCTCCACGCCGAGGCGAGGGGCAACGTTGGCTTTTTTATTTAATGGCGCTA
>JAHDBW010000467.1 GCA_020630175.1 Anaerolineales bacterium | reverse complement strand
TTGGAATAATTTGCTGCTAATCAATTAGCTTTCCCAATAATTTGAAAATTTCGGGATGTCTCATGTTTGTTATGATTAACACACGGCGTCATAACGATGCACGTTCTCATCACACTATAAAACGCTTATGATAAATATAGGAATTCTCACTGCCGGTGGCGATAGTCCCGGTCTCAATGCAGCGATTCGCGGCGTAGGCAAAGCAGCCATCGGTGAATATGAAATGCACGTGGTCGGCTTTGAAAATGGCTTCCGAGGCTTGGTGCATAACCGCCATCGCACGCTAGATAGCCAAGCGCTGTCTGGAATTTTGACGCTGGGCGGAACGATACTTGGTACTAGCCGTGATAAGCCGCATAAGATGCAAATCGGCGAACGCCAGCTTGATATGACCCCCGCCATTATTGAAACGTACAATGATCATCACTTAGATGCGCTAGTGTGTCTTGGCGGCGGTGGGACGCAAAAGAATGCGCTGCGGCTGGCACAACACGGCCTAAACATTGTCACATTGCCTAAAACAATTGATAACGATGTTGCGAAGACAGACGTCACGTTTGGCTTTGACACGGCATTGGGCATTGCCACTGAAGCGATGGACCGGTTGCACAGCACCGCACATAGTCATCACCGCATTATTGTGTGTGAAATTATGGGGCATAAAGTGGGCTGGCTAGCGCTAGGGGCTGGCATTGCGGGTGGCGCCGATGTGATTTTGCTGCCAGAAATTCCTTATGATGTTGAAAAAGTCGCCGAAGCCATTCGATCGCGGGTGCGCAGTGGCAAGCGCTTCTCAATTGTTGCGATTGCCGAAGGGGCGATGTCCAAAGACGTTGCGCCAAAGGTATGGGCGGCGCGGGCTGCAAAAGACGCGGCCACCAATAAAGAAGAAAAAGCAGCGGCACGAGCTGAACTCGCGGCGCTAGAACGCGGCCTGAAAGGCAACACGCTCCGGCTTTCACAGCAGCTAGAAGAAATGACCGGCCTTGAGTCGCGAATTACGATCCTAGGCCATGTGCAACGCGGCGGCACGCCATCTGCGGCTGACCGCGTATTGGCAACCCGGATTGGCACAACCTGTGCCCAGTACATCAATGAAGGGCGCTTTGGCGTGATGGTTGGCGTGGCTGGTAACAGCACGCAACCGGTCCCGCTAACAGAGGTAGCCGGTCATACGAAATACGTCCCGGTTGACCATGACTGGATCAAAAGCGCACGCTTAGTAAGAACGTGCTTAGGAGATTAGAAATATCACTATGAATTCAATTTGTGTCTATTGTGGCTCGAAAATTGGCAACAACCCATCGTATGAAGCGCAAGCGGTTGCGCTTGGCAAAACGATGGCCGAACAAAATATCCGACTCGTGTATGGTGGTGGCAATGCCGGGCTAATGGGCGCAGTTGCAAACGCAGCATTGGCGCATGGTGGCGAAGTGGTTGGCGTGATTCCTAAGTTCTTATTTGATCGGGAACACGGCCACACTGGCCTAACTGAACTGCATGTTGTTGAGACTATGACAGAACGCAAAAACATGATGGCCGATCTTTCTGATGGGTTTATTGCCATGCCGGGCGGCATGGGCACGTTTGAAGAAATTGTGGAAATGCTGAGCTGGTTTCAACTCAAGCTGCATCGTAAGCCGTGTGGGGCGCTCAATGTGGCTGGGTATTATGATCACTTGGCCGCGCTTATTCAGCATGCATATGCCGAAGGGTTTATGTATAGTGCCTTGGAAGATATTCTGGCCGTTTCACCTGAACCTGCGGACCTCAT
>JAHDBW010000466.1 GCA_020630175.1 Anaerolineales bacterium | reverse complement strand
TCTTCTGGCGTCATATTCTTAAAGAAATGAATGTTGGCAGGCTTTTCAATTTCACGAAAAGCACGAATACCGTTTGAAGTGCCATCTGAGCCAGCATCTACATTTGGCCAAAACCAAAAAGTAGGCACACCAAGTTCATGAATTGCGTGTAGGGTTTCTGTCACTTGCTGGCGCGCTGCTTCAAATTCTGTCGTGACGGGGTGTTGCATCACCACAATATAGCCATTGCGATAGTCAGGTTTAGAACCAACCCCGCCATAGCGGGTGTAAGGGTCAAAATCTAAGGCGGTTTCTGTAGACTGTAGTTCGGCGGCGATATCAACGGAAGGGCAGCCAGTTACAAAGACAGTATCAGGGGCTTCACCCATCTTGATTACGCGTTCACCGGCTAGCTTGGTAGACACAAAGTGCAAGTTAGAGAGTTTAGTGGCCGCATGGCGCACCTTCTCATCAATCGAGCCTGTAATTTCACCGCCCTGCACGTGGGCCACCGGCAAATTCATATAAGATGCGGCCACGGCGGTCGCCAACGTCTCATAACGGTCGGCGATTGTGACTACAATATCTGGTTGTAAATTATCAAAAACAGTTGCTAGCTCCAGTAAGCCTAAGCCGGTGGATTTAGCCGCCGTAACCAAATTTTCGCCTTCAAGGATCATAAAGACCCGCGCCGCAATTTCAAACCCATCTTGCTCGATATATTTGATTGCATTGCCATAGCGCGCTAGTAATGCAGACGCCGCCACCACCAGCTGCAATTCTAGATCGGGATGCGCCTGAATAGCAGTAAGCGCAGACCGAATTCGCGCATAGCTAGGGCGTGCTGTGATAACAACGCAGACTTTTCTTGTCACTGGTTACACCAAGTCCGTATAAGCTAGGCGATGCCCAGCCGGTAAGGCGTGCTGCACTTGTTTGCCAATCACGGCATCCGCCTCAGAGACAGGAATCCCATCCGCTGGTTTCTTGGCAGTGAGATGTGCTTCTGTCAGCGTGTCACCGGCCGCAATCGCTTTTCTAAGAATCAGGCCTTTCGTGAAAATAGACCGCATCGTCCGCATGCTATCCGCAACTTCATCTTTATCAATCGGATTGTTACGCATAATCTCGATGTCACGAATGCCCTGTACTAACTGCTGTAGCTCAGCGGTTGTGAGTGACGCAACAACGTCTGGCCCAAAGGCCTCTCTGCTAAGCGTGACATGCATTTCAAGCATTTCACAGCCAAGCGTTACGGCGGCCAAGCCAGCGTAAATTTTTGCAGAATGATCAGATAACCCAACCGGGCAGCTATAGCGCGTACGCATTTCTGCCAGCACATTGAGGCCAATGCGTTCTGGCGGCGTTGGATACGAGGAGGTACATTGGAAAATGCCAATTGGCGCATTGGCTTGTTG
Organism: Anaerolineales bacterium; assembly: GCA_020630175.1. Classification (GTDB taxonomy): domain Bacteria; phylum Chloroflexota; class Anaerolineae; order Anaerolineales; family UBA6668; genus JAHDIM01. The sequence goes on along the minus strand of JAHDBW010000466.1, from coordinate 387 downwards.
ACATAGTGCAACGGCAGCATCTAATTCATCCCAACTACTCATCCCAGAAGAAATAAGCACGGGGTCACCAAAGCTGGCCATCTGGCGCAACAATAGCGGATTATTGATTTCACCGGACGCGACTTTCCAAGCGCACATGTCTAAATTGTGGAGTAAGTCAACAGCTTCGCCAGAAAATGCAGAGCTCAGAAACACTAAGCCCACGTCATCGCAGTGTTGTTTCAATCCGGCCCACTGTGCGGCCGTAAACTCCATCCGTTGCCAATATTCAAAGCGAGTTTCGTCTTGCTGACTAAACTTCACCCGCCATGGTTCGGCTGGTGTGCTTTCCGCATCGGCAATATGCGTTTGAAATTTGATGGCGTCTGCCCCAGCGCGGGCCACTGC
>JAHDBW010000465.1 GCA_020630175.1 Anaerolineales bacterium | reverse complement strand
TACCATCTTTACTTCTGAACCAAAAATGAGAATTAACACCGTATGCAGCGTGGGCATCCTTAACTATTGTTTCCATTGCCACGCTACACTTCTCTTCATTTTTGAAGGTCGCGTTCATCGTAACAAAAACTCTGTTTTTTTCAGTATCACTAATTCCAAGCATTTTTATTCTTTTCCATAATTTAGTTTTACAGTGTGAAATGGCTAGATAAAAACAGGCTTCTCACGTGAGAGGCCTGTTTTCTGTTTCTATAGCTAGTCTGTCTGGGGCAACAGAAATTAGCGCAAGTAGGTCTCTGCTTAGAGAGACCACTCGAACCCAGTGGCGTCCTCTGACAATGCCCAAAGTTTTGTCATGACTGCTTTGTCATAGGCATATGGCTCAAGCGTGCCGGTGCCAACTGGGCCTGTCCATTCCATGCGCCCGGTGGGACCATATAATGCGCGTTGGGCTAAGCCATCTTCGGTCGCACACATGATCTCTGGATAAGCGCCTTTTTCAGCGGACTGCACCAACGGCGTCTTCATCATCAGGCGGTAAATGAGCTTGGTAGCCGTGCTGCCGCTAGTCTCGATCAACGACGTGGCCGACGCGCCGGGGTGGCAGACATACACCTCAACCGCTTTGCCCGTGGCCTGCACCTTGTCTTGCAATTCATAGGCAAACATCATCTGCGCCAATTTACTTTGACTGTAGACGCTATTGGCGTTGTAGTTTTTGTCCCAGTTGATGTCGTCAAACTGAATGGTCTTGATGCCCATCTTATAACCTAGGCTGGCAACGACCACGATGCGCCCTTGCGCGGCGTTGATGCGGTCGAAGAGCATGCCACACAGCACAAAATGCCCGTAATGGTTGGTGCCAAGCTGGCTTTCAAAGCCATCAGTGGTGAATTTCTGCGTGGGCACTTGCGCAATCGCTGCGTTGCAAATCAGCGCGTCGATGTGGGGCACATCCGCTAACACTGTGGTCGCTGCTTCCCGCACCGAGGCTAGATCTGACAAATCCATGCGGATGAAGGTTACGTCAGCGGCAGCGCCAAATTCTTCCTTGAGGCTTGCAATTGCAGCGGCTGACTTGGTCGGATTGCGGTTTAGCATCACCACCTTTGCGCCCTTAGAGAGGAAGATGCGCGAGGCCTGAAAGCCAGTGCCGCTATTGGCACCAGTGATGAGATAGGTTTTTCCAGCGAGCGAGCCGAGGCGGTCTGGGGTCCAGCCTTGTGGTCCAAATTGATTTTCTGTGGTCATTGTTTATGTTCCGAGGCGTCTGCGTTAATCAATAGACGCCAGTTGATTTGCGTTTTAGTAACATAACTATAAATCTCATTTATGCCCAAGAATAGGTGAAATAGTCGCTAAAACATGCCTAATTGTCTCGATTGTGTTGAAATGCGCGCCTTGGAGTGCTAAATTAGGGGCATGCGTAAACAGCAAATCAAAGACCTTATCGAACACAACATCGATGCCGATGGCATTGTAGAGACTGGCATCAAAGGCGTGCAGCTATTTCAGGTGACCACTGCGTTGCCTTGTGCCCCAGCGGTATATGAACCCACCGTGGTTGCCATTCTGAGCGGCACTAAGGAAGCGATCTTAGATGGCGCGAGCTATGTTTATGACAGCAGCCGCTATTTATGCTGCACCATGTCATTGCCAGTTGAAGCGGGCGCACCGCAGGCGTCGCCAGACAATCCGCTGCTGGGTGTTTATATTTCTTTAGACACGCGGGTGATGACCGAACTGGCAATTGAAATGGAAAGCGCGGCCGGTGCCATTCGCAAGCCGAAGG
>JAHDBW010000464.1 GCA_020630175.1 Anaerolineales bacterium | reverse complement strand
TTCCCCTTTGCGCACCATGCAGAATTTCACAAAGCTGACTATACTAATTGTTATGACATTGATGTCCATTGAAGACGCGCAAGCGCATATTTTGGCGAACTTTTCGCCGCTCCCAAAAGTGACCGTGCCTTTATTAGAGTCGTACGGGTGCGTATTAGCTGCTGATGTTGTGGCGAATGATAACCTGCCGCCGTTTGATAACTCATCGATGGATGGTTATGCCGTGCGCGCGGCTGACATCAACAGTGCGGCGGTCACGCTGCAGGTGACTGGTGATATTCCGGCTGGCGCAACCACTACAGCGCCCGTAACGGCGGGCACCGCCATGCGCGTGATGACCGGCGCACCAATGCCGCCCGGCGCAGATGCGGTCATCCCCGTAGAAGATACAGACGATGAAAACTCAGTGCGCGGTGGGCCTTTGCCATCTGCGGTTGTGATCAAGCGCAGCATCAAAGCGGGCGATTACGTGCGCCAAGCGGGCGGTGATATTCAGGCGGGGTCGGTTGTGCTGCGGGCTGGCAAGCTCATCAACACCGCAACGCTAGGCGTGCTGGGGTCACTGGGGTATGCGCAAGTGCCAATTTATCGGCGACCCCGCATTGGCATTCTTGCCAGTGGCGATGAGTTAGTCGATGTGGATCAGCCGTTGGGGCCAGCCCAAATTCGAAATGTGAATGGATATACGGTGCAGTCGCTTGTGCAGGAGTATGGCGGGGTTGCTGTGCCATTGGGCGTTGCCAAAGATACCCGCGCCGATGTGCGGACGAAATTACAGTTGGCATTAGAGCAAAAGGTTGATTTGCTGGTGACGTCGGCTGGGGTCTCTATGGGCGCGGCGGATGTGATGCGCCAAGAGCTAGAGGCACACGGGGAGATCCAGCTGTGGAAAGTGAATATGAAGCCGGGTAAGCCAGTTGTATTTGGGCACTATCAGGGCTTGCCGTGGTTGGGGCTACCGGGTAATCCGGTGTCTACAATCGTGGCGTTCAAAGTATTTGCGCGCCCGATTCTGCTCGCCATGCGCGGGCTGACAGATGTGTCGCATCCGACGGTGTCTGCAACCCTGGCGCATGCGGTGCAAATGAATCCGCGGCGGACGTTTATGCGGGCGCGCTTGTATCGGGATGCTGCTGGCCAACTTATTGCAACAAGTGCCGGTGGACAGGAATCGCATATGTTGCGATCTTTAGCTGAGGCAAATGCGCTTGTCATTGTGCCTGAAGGCGAAAATGAATTACCAGTAGGCAGCCGCGTTGAGGCTTGGTTACTTGGTCAACAGTAGTCGTAATTTTGTTGGTTGCAACAGTGCGGCAAACTTTGATATTCTGAAATCGTAAGCAAATTGCTGATATTCAGTTTAGTCGATGTAGGTGATTGCCATGGCAAAAATCCGTTGTTTTTATGAAGATTGTTTGTTTCTAAAGAAAGGTCACTGTGCTAGCCCGGTGGTGCAACTTGACCCAGAAGATGGCTGTTTGACGTTCCAAATCAAAGAATTGAAGGAAAGTGAAGATCAAGACGAATTGCTTGACTTGATTAGCAGCGATGATGAAGAGCTAGAAGACCTCTACGGAGAGGATGATAGCCTGTATAACGAATGGGACGACGACGATAACGAAGAAGTTTATTAGAGTCGGCTAGAACGCTACTATTAAGAACGCACCCGCAATTGCGGGTGTTTTTGTTTCTTTAAGAATTTGTAAGCCAACTGAATGACGCCCATCTGCCAGCCCACCGCAGAGAGGACACTCTGGCCTCGGCGAAATATACGCTAGTCATGCCCGCGACCAAGGTGGTCGCTGCTGTG
>JAHDBW010000116.1 GCA_020630175.1 Anaerolineales bacterium | reverse complement strand
CTCCCAGCGGGAGGGACTGAGGGAGGGAGAAATCCTAAGGGTATTCAGATTACAGTCTTACTAGCAACTTAGGTTACATATAATGTGACAGTTTGCCCAGAATTGGGTCAAGTAACATATAGAGGTGCAAGATTAACCGATAATAGACTTGCGCTAATATTTTATAAATAATAGTGTTGTACCATAATGGTATAACTGAAATTTGAAATCTTACTCAAGGAGTATTAACTACTATGTTCGGAATTAGTCCGGGATACATTTTACTAATGGCCGTTGCGGCCGGGCTAACTGGTTTAGCAAGCTGGCGCGTTCGGGCAAACATGGCAAAGTACCATCAGGTGCGCAACACGCAAAACTTGTCTGGTGAGAAAGTCGTAGAAATTCTAAAGAATCGTTACAACATGTACGACCTTGCCTTTGAAGTGACCAACGGCGGCGATCATTACGATCCACGCAGCCACACCTTGCGGCTTTCGCCAGAGAACGCAACGCAGCCTTCCATTACAGCAATGGCCGTTGCCGCACACGAATTTGGCCACGCGCTCCAGCGCGAAACTAAGTATCCTTTGATGGGCTTACGCACCGTTATGGTGCCAGCGGTCAACATCGGCTCGCAAATGGGACGTTACCTGATTATGGGTGGCTTCTTGTTGATGTCGATTGTAAATAGCCAAATTGGCTTTTATGTTGCTGCTTTGGGTGTGATTGGCTTTGCGATGACCACGCTATTTGCACTTGTCACGCTGCCAGTGGAATTCGACGCCAGCCGCCGCGCGCTAAACGTGCTCAAAGAAAGCCACCTTGTTACCGCAGGGGATGATCTGGCTGGGTCACGCCGCGTGCTGTGGTCAGCCGCAATGACGTACGTTGCTGCGTTTGCAGTGTCGCTCATGCAATTGCTCTACTTTGCCTTGCGGGTGTTTGGCAGCCGCCGCGACTAATCTCCAACTGAACTTTACGTAGCACTTGCTGCGAGCTTTCAAACGCGCCATGAATTTTCATGGCGCGTTTTTAGTTAAATAGCAGGGTGTTTTATAACTTGGTATAACCTTTATCAAACCTCAATAAACCCTGAATTAACAATGTGAAGTGGCTAGATACACTAGTATCGATCAAGCATTCTCTTGTGGTTAAGTCGTGTGTAAGTATCGGTATAACTCGCTAGTGTTACCCCACTAACCGCATGGGCATCAGTAATGGTAAAGTAGCAAATTGAGAAGCAGGCTGCCCACCGACATTGTCGGGCTTGTTTTTCACGTAGTCATGTCCAGATGTGACTGATGAACATCTAACTACAGCAGAATGTACAAAGCGCCGCATTGCAAAATGCGGCGCTTTTGTTTTGTCTAACCTGACCCGCATGATAAGATTAAGCCGGAATTGAGCAAAATAGTATTCCAGAAAAAAATGAACACAGATTTAGACCACCCTGACCCTAGTAGCCGTCAGCCAATCTTAGATTGTGCTGATAGATGCTGCGCGTCTGGGCGACCGCTACAAATTTTTTCTCCCTCATTTCAGTGGATGATGTGTAAATAACCTTTACACAGTCATCCCTATTTGGTGCTGTAAAAAGAGCGCGTTGCCCACAAAGTAACGCGCTCTTTTTAGTTTGGTAACGCTGCCATGAAGCCTGCTGCTTCTGGAGAGTAAACAATGATGGCACCAGTTGAATTCACAAATATTTTAGAAAACGTTCGGGTTGCGCTAGAGCAAGACGATGTAGACCGCGCCAAGCTCTTATTAGATACGCTTGCGCCCGCCCGCGCCGAAACCACGCTAGCGGAAGCGATTGGTGATCTTGATCTTGCTGAGCAGGCCGAACTATTGCCGCAGCTAGAGTGGTCAGAAGCTGCTGATGTGTTGGAATATCTGGACGAAGATGAAGCGGCCCAGATTGCAGCCCGCTTGCGCGTGGCCGACCTATCTGAAATGCTGAATGAAATGGCACCCGACGAAGCGGCAGATATTTTGCTAGATCTGGACCTTGTTCAAGCGCACGCCGCGTTAGAAGCAATGGTTGAATCGAAAGCGGCGTTAGTCCGGCCGTTGCTCAAGCACAAGGATGATACGGCGGGTGGTCGGATGACGACTGAGCTGCCAATCCTACGGCGCTGGATGTCTGTCAATCAGGCCATTACCTACTTACGCAACCGCAGCTTAGATGATGACGATCACTACTATCTTTACGTGGTTGACCGTGACCGTGAATTGATCGGTGTGGTTGGTTTGCGGGAACTCATTATTTCGCATCCCAACGTCACCATCGGCACCATTATGAATCGCGAAGTGATTCAGGTGACTACGTCCACGGACCAACGCACCTGTGCGCAACTCATTTCTCGTTATGAGCTGTTCTCGCTGCCTGTTGTTGATGATGCTGGCCACTTGGTGGGGGTAATTACCCATGACGACCTAGTTGAAGTGATTGAAGATGAAGCCACCGAAGACCTGTACGCAATGGCAAACGTCTCGGCGGACAGTGACCTTGATGTGTTCAGTCCGTGGCCGGTGATGGTGCGCAAACGCTTGCCGTGGTTGTTCCTCAACCTGTGTACTGCGTTTTTTGCCTCATTTGTGATTAGCCGCTTTGAAGCAACGATTGCTGAAGTGGCGATCTTGGCCGTGTTCCAATCAATTGTGGCGGGGCTTGGTGGCAATAGCGGCACGCAAACGCTGGCAATTATCATTCGCGGGATTGCGCTAGGGCAGCTTGAACTGCGCCAAGCACGTGGTACTGTGTTGCGTGAAATTGGGCTAGCCGTGTTCCACGGCATTTGCATTGGTGTCTGTGTCGGGCTGATTGCGTGGTTCTGGAAAGGCATTCCGATGTTAGGCGTGGTGATTGCGCTCGCCGTTATTGGTAACTTTGTAATTGCCTCAATCGCGGGAACATTGGTGCCGCTGACGCTTCGTAAGTTGGGCATGGATCCCGCTTTAGCGTCGTCTATTTTCCTAACCGCCACAACCGATTCGCTGGGGTTTGCCTTATTCCTGGGCCTTGCGACGGCGTTTCTACCTTATTTGAAATAACACATTGGGCGGCACGTCTCCCGTGCCGCTCAGTTATAACCTCGTTTTTAACCACAAATACCCCTTCGGTCAACGCGCAAAATTAGGTAAGCTGTTGTACAACAAGTGCAACACCTTATGACAACCGCTTACACCGTGATCCTAAATCCTTTTGCAGACCGTGGCCGAACGGGGCAAAAACGCCAACAAGTTGAAGCTGCGCTAGCGCAAGCGGGCCTAACCTATACGCTGGTAGAAACAGCGGGGCCGAATGATGCTATTGCGTTGGCGCAAACGGCGGTTCAAAATGGGCGCATTCCGATTGCGGCTGGCGGCGATGGCACCATTTCAGAAGTGGTCAATGGCATGCTAAAGGCCTCCGATGGCGCGGCTACTGGGCCAATCGGTTTGCTGCCGTTAGGAACTGCGAATGACCTCACCGATATGCTGCAAATCCCGCGTGATTTACAAGCCGCTGTTGCGGTAATTGCGCGCGGGTACACCCGCAAAATCGATGTCGGGCGTGTCAACGGGCGCTATTTTGATAATAACTCTGCCATTGGCTTAGAGCCGCAGGTCAACATTGCCAACACGCGCATGCCGTTCTTCAAAGGCGATATTCGCTACATCATTGCCACCGTGTGGACAATTCTGCGGAACTTCGCGTGGCAAGCCGATATCACTTGGGATGACGGCCATTACAACGGCTCGATGGTGTTGGTTTCTGTGGGGAATACGCAGCGCACGGGCGGGGCTTTCTTCATGACACCAGACGCAGAGCCGGACGATGGCTTGCTAGATTTTGTCTTTGGGCCGGCCATGTCACGTTTAGCGTTATTAGGCTTATTGCTCAAAGTATTCAAGGGCACGCATACGGCTGACCCACGGGTGCAAGTGCACCGCACCAAAACCCTTACTATTCGAACTGAAACCGGAACGCCAGCCCATGCCGATGGCGAAATCATCGCGACAGATGCGACAGAAATCACTTGGGATATTCTCCCGCAAGCTTTAGAGGTCTTTGTGCCATGAAAACACTCATTGTCAATGCCGACGATTACGGCTTACACCCAGACGCCTCACGCGGTATTCGCACGGCGCATCGGACAGGAATTGTTAGCAGCAGCACGGTCATGATGACTTTTCCTACTGCGCTGGCAGACATGACGCTGGCAGACCGTGAAACGCCGAACTTAGGGCTTGGCGTGCACTTATGTCTCACTGCGGGTGAGCCAGTGTTGCCTAAATCCGAAATCCCTACGTTGCTAACGGCGGACGGTGAATTTTATAAAAGTGATAACTTGCAGGCATTGCACCAAGTGGCGCTGCATCAGCAGTTGGCACCGGCACAGCTCTATGCGGAGTGCAAAGCGCAAATAGAGCGGTTCCGTAAATCTGGGCTGCAACCAACGCACCTTGATAGCCATCATCACGCGCTGTATTGGTCAGCACCGGCGTTGCGCGTATTGTGCCAATTGGCATCTGAATACCGCATTCCGATTCGCAATCCACACGCGATATTTGGCGAAGGGTTAGGCTTTAACGTCGACACCATTACACCCGCTGAAGTTGAGGCCATCATGGCTGAATTCAAGGTCAAAACCACCGATGTCTTTGTTGATTGGTTTTATGGCGATGTTGTATCGGTGGAGACGCTGGTCAATATTCTAGAAACGCAAACGGCAGACAGCGTTGAAATTATGTGCCACCCCGCGCATTGGAGCCAAGACTTAGAAGCAATTAGCAGCTACACCAAAGTGCGCCAACTAGAGCTCGACGTGCTGACCAACCCGGCAGTGAGTGCGGCGGTTATTGCCAATGGGTGGGCCTTAGAAGCGTTTGATCATTTGTAAGCTGCAAATGCAATGAAGTTTATTTTTTACCTGCTCTACTATCCGCTGGCGTTTACGTATGACTTAGTCGCGACGGTTGTTTCACTAGGGCAATGGTGGGACTGGCAAGCGCAGGCCTTGCCGCATGTGCCAACGTCGGGCGTGGTGTTAGAGGTTGGGCATGGCACTGGCCATTTGCTGACCAAGCTCCAGCAGCGTGGCAACCAGCCAATCGGCATGGACCTTTCGCCAAACATGGGGCGCTTGGCGCAACGTTGGCTGCGCAAGCATAAAACTGAAGGTGTGCCGTTACTGCAAGGCAGCGTGATGCAGCTCTCCTTTGCAGCCAACACAATCCCCGCCATTGTCAGCACGTTTCCGACGGAATACATTGTCAATCCGCAGACGTTAGCTGAATTTCAGCGCGTGCTACAGCCCGCTGGCAAACTGGTGATTGTGCCAAATGCCACGCTCAATACGCACAGTCCGTTGGCGAAGCTAATGCGCTGGCTGTTTAGAGTTACCGGCCAAGCGCCAATGGCAGCCGAACAAAAACTGCCTGAAGAGTTGTGGCTGGGTAAGCTAAGTGCGGCTTTAGAAGGTGCGGGATTTACCGTGGCTCGACATGCGGTAACGCTGCCGAAGAGTATTGTGTTTGTGGTGGTGGCGGCTAAGACAGAGTAAGGTAGCCCAATTGGCTACCCTGCTAGCGCCTGTTCAAAATCGGCAATCAAATCCTCAATTGCCTCTAACCCCACCGAGACGCGAATCAAATTATCTTTGATGCCCGCAGCGGCGCGTTCTTCTGAGGTCTTGTCCCACCAAGTGGTGACAGAGGGGTGGCTTACCAAGCACTCTGCGCCGCCTAAGCTTGGGCCAATCAGGGCCAGCTTCAGCTTGTCTAGCACGGCTTCTCCGTCTGCCAATCCGCCTGCTAATTCAAAACTAAATAGTCCGCCGCAGCCAGCGATTTGCGTTTGTGCCAGCGCATGTTCTGGGTGGCTGGCTAAGTCTGGATGCCACACTTTTTCTACCCGTGGATGCTGTTCAAGCCATTCTGCCAACTGCCGACAGGTCTGATTTTGATGTTGCACCCGGACGGCTAACGTTTTGATGCCGCGTGCCAATAAAAAGGCGCTGTTAGGGTCCAGTAAGCCGCCGGTCCAGTTGAGCAAATCCATTAGCGGTTGCCAGAACGCTTGCTTGCCGCTGATCACACCGGCCAAAATGTCGTTATGGCCAGAGAAATACTTGCTGGCAGAATGCACCACTAAATCAATACCGTGGTCTAACGGGCGCACGTTTAGCGGCGTGGCTAAGGTGGCATCGACAACGGTTAGCACGCCGTGTTGCTTGCCAATGGCGGCAACTTTATCAAGATCTAGCACGCGCACGTTGGGGTTGGTTAGGGCCTCAGAAAAAATCATGCGTGTATTGGGCGTAATGGCCGCATTGAGCGCTTCATAATCGCCAAACGGCACAATTACAGTCTCCACGCCAAACTTAGCCAGCAGCCGTTGGGCCACGTTGTAAGTGTGGCGATACAAGTTGCTCGTCATAATAAGCCGGTCGCCCGCGCTTAGAAAGGCCAGCATCACGGCTGAGATGGCCTTCATGCCAGATTGAGTCAGTACAGACATTTCCGCCCCTTCAATGGCCGATAGCCGATCTGCCACGGCCAAAACGGTGGGGTTGCCTTGCCGTGCATAGCCGCGCCGGTCAATTGGCTGTTTTTGCACGCGATGCGTCATGACATTTTTGAGGTCAGCCGTATCGTGATAAGTGAAAGGTGCCGTGTGCACGATAGGGTCTGAAATGCCATAACCCGGACGCGGGAAACTGACGCCGCCGTGGACGGTCAATGTTTTTGGATCTTGAAAAGAAGAATTGCTCATAATACGGTCAATGCTGGCACGGATACCAAATAAAAAAGCCCCTTATCCATACAACGGATAAAGGGCTAATAAAACAAGGTCGTTCTTATCTGTCAGTGGCAATGGCAACTGGCGGAATTAGCACCCTAATGGGTTGCTGAGGCTTCAACGGGCCGATCCCTCTACCTCTCTGGATAAGTGTATATGCAGCGCTACAACAGATGGTTGCAGTCACGAATGTGATAAAAGCATAAGGCATGACTAGTCATTTGTAAATAAAAATATTGCACGGCACTGTGGCTTGTTTATTTGGGTGACTATACCAAGTGTTGTGGGCTGCGCAGCACAATGGGCTTCCCGCTAGTGCGGTGTGATTTAGGCATCTGTAACAACTATGATAGGCTGCTTATTGGGTGAATATTTAGCGCGTTCTACGCTTTTGTAATATTCCGTACTTATGCGTTATCGCAACGGTTTTCATGCGTTATAATTCCGCCCGTTGACCGGTAAATTACCCCGGTCTTTTTTGTGTTTATTAAAAGTGAAGCGTCTTTTCAAACGGACGGTCACGTTTATTCTTAGGGTGTTGCAAGGCATCTCACTAGCAGGAGGCAAGCGGTCTGCGGATCGCTAATGATTATGGAACGCTATCAGCGTTGGCTAATTCCCGTACTTATCTTATTTGGGTTGAGCGCTTGGGTGGCATCACCTTGGTCGCAACTCAATATTGGCGGCATCAATTGGGCTGCAGAGGTTCGGCAAGGGCTGGACTTACAGGGTGGTGTGCAAGTGCTACTCGAAGCAGATACCGATGACGTTGTAGAAGTTGAAAAACTTCAAACTGCAAAAGAAATTATCGAACAGCGTGTTAACGGCTTGGGCGTAACCGAGCCAGTTGTACAAACGCAAGGCGATACGCGCATCTTGGTTGAGTTGCCCGGTGTGGCAAACGTAGACGAAGCTGTTGCACTGGTCCAACAAACGGCATTGCTAGAGTTTGTTGAAATGAGCGGTGTGCGCGGTGTTGAACCCGGCACGCCAATCCGCACCACTGCCAATGGCCTAGACGGCGATCCCACCGATCCGCTTTACCGGCCAGATATTGGCGACTTTGTCTTCAATACTGTGCTAACCGGTGATGCGATTGAATCGGCTGGTGTGGCGCAAGATCAGTTCACAAACGAAGTCTCTGTAACCTTCCAAATGAATGATGAAGGCGCGGCTATTTTTGAACAATACACCCGTGAAAACATTGGGCAAATCCTAGCGATTGTCTTGGATGGCAGAATTGTTTCTGCGCCAACAATCCAAAGCGTAATCCCTGGCGGGAGCGGCAACATCACTGGTCAATTCGACTTTGAAGAAGCCAACGCGCTGGCGCTTTCATTGCGCTATGGGTCGCTACCCATTCCACTCAAAGTGGTCAACAGCCGCTCAGTTGGGGCAACGCTCGGGCAAGACGCAGTTGACTCCAGTATCCTAGCGGGCCTGATTGGCTTTGTGGCCGTCGCAATCTTCATGGTGGCGTACTATCGCCTGCCGGGTTTCCTTGCTGTATTGGCATTGAGCATGTACGCCTCAATTTCATTTGCGCTCTTCAAGCTGATTGGGGTCACGCTCACCTTACCGGGTATTGCGGGCTTTATTCTCTCGCTTGGGGTGGCCGTGGACGGTAACATTCTCATCTTTGAACGGATGAAAGAAGAACTGCGCGACGGACGCCGCATTGTCAATGCGTTGCGGCTTGGCTTTGAGCGCGCTTGGCCATCTATTCGTGACTCAAATGTTTCAACGATTATCACGTGTACCATTCTCTGGTATTTTGGCAACAGCTTCGGCGCCAGTATTGTGAAAGGCTTTGCAATTACACTCGCGATTGGGGTGGTTGTGGGGCTGTTCAGCACATTGGTTGCCACGCGCACCTTCATGTACAACGTTATCGGTCGCATGGAAGGCGTTGAAGATAAGAAAGGATTGTTAGGGCTGTAAAGATGAATATTATCGGAAAACGTTACTATTTCTTCGCATTCTCGGCTCTGATTATTATTCCGGGCCTGATTGCACTCTTTGGCTTTGGCTTACCGCTGGGGATTGATTTCACGGGTGGGTCTAAGCTAGAAGTTCAAATTTCAAACGCAACTGGTCTGAGCACTGACGCCGTGAGCGCAGTTGTTGAAGATCAAGGCTTTGACAGCAGCGTTGTGCAACTCTCTGATGACAATCTCGTCATCATCCGTACCAAAGATATGTCTGACATCCAAAAGACAGACATTGTAAATGCGCTGGGCGCCCGCTTTGGCGGCGATGCCGAGCTTCTAAGCTTTGATAGCGTTGGCCCAACCATTGGGACTGAAGTTGCCCGCCGCGCGCTGGGCGTTGTGGCCATTGCTGCATTGGGCATTTTGGGCTACACAACCTTCGCATTCCGTGGGGTTGAAAATGCCTTCCGCTATGGGGTTTGCGCGATTTTCGCGCTTATCCATGACTCGCTGATTGTATTGAGCGCCGCCGCCATTCTAGGCCGGATCTTTGGCTGGGAAGTCGATGCGCTCTTCCTAACGGCGCTGCTCACTGTGATTGGTTTCTCTGTGCATGACTCGATTGTGGTCTTTGACCGCGTGCGTGAAAATCTCGACAAGCACCGCCGCGCTAGCTATGAAATGGTGGTCAACCATTCTGTTGTGCAATCACTAACGCGCTCCATCAACACGCAAATTACAACCCTGTTGGCGTTGTTCTCAATTGCGCTGTTCACTGGTGGCACGCTGCGCACCTTCGTCATCACCATGATGATCGGGCTAGTGAGTGGGACATACTCTTCACTCTGTAACGCCGCACCAATTTTGGTGATTTGGGAAAACAAAGAATGGCAGACTTGGTTTGGTAAGAAATAACCACACTGGCTAAACGCCCAAACTGCTACTGTTTATACTTGTAAAACGCGTCCAATGGGCGCGTTTTTTTGTTGACTCTGTTGTAGAAATGACAACTATTTGTTGGCATCTCCACCGATTGAGTAACGCAAGCCTAGTGCTATTGTAGACAGCAAGTATTGAAACTTTAGACAATTCAAAAGGAAATAAGCATGTCTCTCAATCAACTGAATCTTATAGGCGGCTTAGGCGGAAAGGACTTCGCTACCTTTGAACTGCCGCAGGGCGCGCACGTTACAGCAGTTAAGCTCGTGACGGCGGACTATGTGAATGCCATTCAATTTGTGTATACCTTGCCAGATGGCACGGTAGCTGAGTCACCACGCTATGGGGGCGAAACCGGTGACCTGACCACTATCGAATTGGCCGCAGATGAAATTATTACTGGGTTTAGCGGGCGTGCCGATTGGTACATCGATGCGCTCAGCATTCAAACCAACAAGCGTGTGACGCCTGAAGTTGGCGGCGCAGGCGGCGTGGGCTTTTCGGTCTCTGTGCCAGCAGGCGCAACATTTGCTGGTATTTACGGCCGTGCCGATTGGTATCTAGATGCATTTGGCGTCTTGACTGCAGTCGCACCAGCACCTAAAAAGGCAAAAGCAACAAAAGCCAAAGCCACGAAGGCTAAAACAGCCAAAACCAAGGCCGATGATTTGAAGAAGATCGAAGGCATTGGGCCGAAAATTGCAGGCTTGCTAACGGCTGCTGGTATTGATACCTTCGCAAAGCTCGCCGCGGCTGAACAAAGCACACTGCGTGAAATCCTAGATGCGGCGGGCGCCCGCTATCGCATTGCCAATCCTGGCACTTGGCCGCAGCAGGCCGCGCTTGCCGCCGCCGGTGACAGCGCTGGCTTGAAAGCACTGCAAGCTGAACTCAAAGGTGGCCGCGCGAAGTAGCACCGTAGCAGTTAGCATAGACCGATTTTGAAAGCGTGGTTGAACTTCAACCGCGCTTTTTTTATTGTCTTTGTTGGCTTATGTTTGAAGGATTGCTGCTGATGGATTGAAATCCACGGCTATTGGCGTAAACAGGCTGAAGCATGTTCAGCATACGTCTTTGACATGCTGTCACCAGTTTCGCTTCGCGCTAGAATCGTATATAGTTTTCTAACAGTAATGCGTTAACCTTATTCTATGTAAAAGCCAGAGAGTGGCCGGAAATAAAAAGTCAACAGTGGCTTTTACGAAAGGTTTCGCTGCGAAATCTAATTTTATTTGTCGGTGCTTTCTGCGAAACACGTATTGTAGTAAACGCTAAAAAATTATCTTGCTGTGACGTGCAGTTTTTCAACCGTCACACGAAAGGAACTCTTCATGAATGTAACGAACCTTGTCCCAATGGTCGTCGAGAATACCGGCCGGGGTGAACGCGCATATGACATTTACTCGCTGTTGCTCAAAGAACGGATTATCTTCTTGGGTACTGGTATCAACGACCAAGTTGCGAACCTAATTGTGGCGCAACTGCTTTACCTAGACCAAGCAGACCCAGAAGCACCAATTCAGATGTACATCAATTCACCAGGTGGCGTAATTTACGCTGGCTTGGCAATTTATGACACCATGCAAATGATTAGCGCCCCAGTCAGCACGCTGGCCGTTGGGGTCACCGCTTCAATGGGTACCGTCCTACTGACCGCCGGTGAACCAGGCCAACGCTATGCCCTGCCAAACGCAACCGTGCACTTGCACCAAGCTGGTGGTGGCGCCCAAGGCTACACAACCGACGTAGAAAACGTGCTCAAAGAACAACGCCGCCAACAAGACATGCTGTTTGATATCATCAGCCGTCACACTGGCCAAACGGTCGACCGCATTGCCACAGATTTCAACCGCGACCGCTGGATGCCAGCTGCCGATGC
>JAHDBW010000463.1 GCA_020630175.1 Anaerolineales bacterium | reverse complement strand
CCTTTTTTCAGGCCCGCTTTGCCGATGACGTCTTTGCCAAATTTGTCACGTAAGGCGTCCAGCGTTTGTTGGAGTTGTTCGCCTTCTTGTACGTCAGTGTCCCATAAGCCAATTTGGCGTCCTTTAGACTCAGAAAACCCGCTGACCCCTACGCCAATCAGGCGCACTGCCCGCCCTGTTGACCAGTTGTTATGAAAGAGGGTTTTGATCTCGGTGTAAATTTGTTCATCGCTGCTTACTGGCGCTTGCACGGTAACTTGGCGTGATAGCGTGGTGAAGTCTGGCCAGCGCAGTTTCAGTTTGACCGTGGTGGCGGTCAGCGCTTGTTTCCGCAACTGGCTACCGACAGACTCGGTCAGCTGGCGTAGCGTTTGCTCCAACCGCCGTTGATCAGACACGTCTTTAGTGAACGTTGTTTCATTGCTAATCGATTTGACTTCGCGCTCGGTAGACACTGGCCGCACGTCAATGCCTTTAGAGCGCAACGCTAGGTCCGCGCCGCGTTTGCCAAAGCGGGCTGCCAAGCCGCCGTCTGGCCAAGCCGCTAGATCACCAATCGTCATGATGCCCAGTTCATGCAGACTTTCGGCCATTTTTGGGCCAACGCCCCACAGCTCTTTTACCGATAACGGCGCTAGAAACGCAGCTTCCTGGCCCGGTGGAATTACCTTAATCACATTCGGCGGACGATTGCCTTTCTTGGCTGCTTTGCCCACGTTATTCGCAATTTTTGCCACCAGCTTATTGGTCGCCACGCCCAGTGAACAAGGCAAGTTCATTTGTCGATTGACATCACGTTGTAGATTGCGCGCAATCACTGCCGCTGGTTCTGGCAAATCACTGACATCAATAAACGCTTCATCAATGGAGAGCTTTTCAATTAGCGGGGAAAGGTTACCGAGGATGTCCATTACCTTGCGTGAGACTGCACCGTAATTGCCATGATGGCCGGGGATAATGACCAGTTCTGGAAAGCGTTGCACCGCGCGCGCCATGGGCATTGCCGAGTGGATACCGTGCTGACGCGCCGCATAAGACGCTGCCGCAACCACCCCACGTCCGGTAGGGCTACCGCCAACAACAAAGGTCTTGGTACGTAAGTCTGGATTCCTATTCTCTTCGACTGAGCAAAAGAACGCGTCTAAGTCGAAGTGCAAAATCTTGCGATATTTCTGTGCTGTCAATGTTATACTGCGGCCTATTCGTTACGTGGTTTGTTAATTTGATCGTTAGTTAGTGCCGATGTAGTCTACTAGCCAACGCGCTAACCAACCAACTATCAAACAAGAGTCTATGTCTGAAGAGTTATCAGATTCCGAATTGGTAAAAATGGCGCAAGCCGATCCCGAGCATTTCGGGTTGATTTACGAACGGTATCTTACGCGAATCTACAATTACATTTACTACCGCACCGGTAACACGCAAGACGCCGAAGACTTAACTGCGCGCGTTTTTATGCGCGCCATGAATCATATTCAGAATTATAAAGACCGTGGCCTGCCGTTTTCCGCTTGGTTATATCGCATTGCGCATAACCTCGTTGCCAATTGGCACCGCGACAATTCACGCCGCAAAACGGTCTCGATTGACGCCGCACTTTCGCACAGTATCCCCACAGATGTGCCCGAATTCATTCAAGAAGCCGCTGAAAATCAGGACATGCTTCTGGATGCCATCCGAGAATTACCCGCCGAGCGCCAACAGTTACTGATTCTAAAGTTCGTTGAACATCTGTCAAATGCAGAAATTGGCGACATAATGAATCGTAGTGAAGGCGCGATCAAGAGCTTATACCATCGTACATTGCTGGCGCTGCGCGATCAAATCCTCCGCAATCAAAACAA
>JAHDBW010000115.1 GCA_020630175.1 Anaerolineales bacterium | reverse complement strand
TCCCACTGGCTGCGTTCGCCTTCGGTGAAGATCGCGGCGTCGGCCACAACTTCGGCGTTGGCTTTATTCATCACTAAGCGCATGCCTTGGAGCGTAGAGCCCGTACTGATGACATCATCGACCAAGATCACTTTCTTGTTATGAATCAAGTCGTGGTCTTTGGCATCTAGGTACAGCGTTTGCGTACTGCCAGTCGTAATCGAAAGCGTTTCGGCAGAAAGCGCGTCGCCCATATAGGGCTTATACGCTTTGCGCAGCACGGCATACGGCTTATTTGTGACCGCCGCTAGCACATGAATCAGCGGAATGCTTTTTGCTTCAGCGGTGACCAATACGTCATACTCAATGCTGGCGAGACGTTCGCCCAACGCGTTAGCCGCTGCTTGCACAAGCTCCACGTCCCCTAGAATATTGAGGATGGCAATGCGTAAACCCGGTTTGACTTCAAATAGCTCTAAGTCGCGCTGGACACCGGCGATATTGACTGGATAAGTTTCTCTTTTTGACATGGCGTTTTACTCCCACAGGCAGCCAACGTTGTCACGTTCGGCGGCATCTTCTAAATCGTAAAATAAGTCTTCGTAAAGCTGATCTGGCTCATACACGCGGGCAAAGGCATAGCCGGTTTCAATCAGCTCGGCGTTGATCAACGTATTGCCCACAAAAATATAGCGTAACAACCGATCATAACGGTCACGGTCCGTGTGCCCGCTCACCAACGTAACCGTTTCATTTTTGACCAATGCGATGTTTTTCTTTGTCGCTTCATCGCCACAGCGTTCATCCCATTCTGGGGTGTTGATGCCGATGTAACGCACGCGTTCTGTGCGGCCATCAGGGAACTCAACCTCGACGGTGTCGCCATCCACAACCCACGTTACCACGGCAGTTTCGCCTTCAGGCACGGTGTCTAGCACCGTTTCTGGCGCTGGCACCGCTAATGCTTCGCAGGCGAACAACAGCGTTGTCGCGGCGATTAGAAAGAGAGAAATCCGAAAAGAGTGTTTCATAGATTGTGTGTTGAAAATTATAGCGGGTGTTATTCGTGTCAATTAGACCCAGTTTGCAATCGGCAAGCTACACTTCCGCTAGGAATGCTAGCAAGTGCTGATTGACGGTCTCTGCGGCTTCATGCTGCACCCAGTGCGTGACATTAGGCAGCAATTCTAAACGTCCGTTTTCACAATAGGCGAGGCTATCGGTTGCCATTTGGGCGTTGAGGAACGCATCTTGTTCGCCCCAAATAATCAGCGTGGGCATGGGCACCGTTATCTCACGATTTTGATTGATCCCAAACCGCATGGCGCGGTACCAATTGAGCATACTGCGAAATGCATGTGGCTGCGCCCAAGCGTCTACATAGCGGGCAAGCTCAGCGTTAGAAAACGTCCCGCGCCGACTGCTGAGTAATAACGCCCGCTTTGCAACGGCGTATCCGCCTAGTCGTACAACAAGTTCCGGCAGCCACGGCAACTGGAACCACGCAATATACCAACTCTTCAGCATTTGGACGGGGTTACGCCGCAGCGTGTTGGTCATTACTGCGAGGTGCGGCACATTTAGAATCACCAGCTTTACAACGGCGTTCGGATGAAACATTGCCGTCCACCATGCGACCGCTGCGCCCCAGTCGTGTCCCACAACAACGGCCTGTTCATAACCAAGTGTAGTGATCAAGGCCACCACGTCGGCGGCTAAGTGATCTAAGTGATAGTCCCTGATACGCGCCGGTTTTTCAGTCAGGTTATAGCCCCGCTGATCTGGCGCGACCACGTAATAGCCAGCCGCAGCAAGCACATCAATCTGCTTGCGCCAGCCGTAGTGAAACTCCGGAAAGCCATGCAGCAACAGCACTAACGGCTGCGTTGGGTCGCCAGCTTCCGCAATATGGAACCGCAAGCCATTCGCTTGCAGAAAGCGCGTCTTCATTTACCAGCGGTCTTGTTGAATGCGGATAGAAAGCGTTTTGCGCAACGGTTCAAGCACAATGCGCGTGTAGGCATCGCGGGCTTCCCAACTCTGGTCTTTATCATCAAAGCGGGACAGCAAATATACAAGCAACGCCTCCCACTCCGCTGCCGGGCGCGTTTCTATATTGGCAACTAGCGTTTCGATTTGTTGTTTGAGGTCTTCAGTGGAATAGGTTGTCATATCAGTTAGTGTCGGATTTAGTCTTGTAAGGCAACGATCAATTCGTTGAGCGCTTCACGGGCGGCAGGCAGGGTTTGCATCGCAACCCAATCGTCTACAAAACCAGTGGCGGTTTCTGGCTGAAGCAAGCGTAAGAAAGGATCTTCTGTAGCAGGTTTACCGCCAATTAGCTTGCCCTGCCAATATGGATGCAGTTGTTTTTGCCACTGCGGATACGTCTTGAGCAACCATTGGCGCGCCTCTTTATAAGCAGCGCTGTCTGCATCTGAAGCACCCTTCGCTTTGTACGTCATCACGACAAGTCGTTCGACAATGTCCCAACGTTGGGCAAACGCGGCAATGTTCTGGTGTCCTAGGCGGTTTGTAAGAAAGCGGGTAAATGGATTCATGGCTAAGCAAAGGTGGCGCTACAAATAGAGACCACAGAGGTATTTTCATCATCCGCCGGGCATTGATCGTAGGCGTGCACTTGCCCAGCTGGATTGTCTAGCAGGGCCAGCATCAAATAGATGGGCGACCAGCCACAGACGTTGTTGCAGTTGTCGATGTTATCAATTGCACGATAGAAATTGAGCGCATCGCCCTGCTCGATTTGCGTGATCAGTTCAGCGTCTGCATTGCGCAGGCCTTCTTTTTCTGGCGGATACAACGGCGGCGTACTGAACGCGGGTCCCACATGCGCCATATCGCCAGAGGCAATGACCAACACGTTCCGCTGTTGCAACTGCGGCTTGAGCGTTTCCAGCAACGCTTGTAATGACCGATGGTAGTCTAGCCCGACTGTCGAGCCAAGCGTACTGCACATGATTGGCAACACGTGCGGCGGGTTGTCTTGTCGTAAGTAATGCAGCCACACCAACGGCAATTCAATCGAATGTTCCTGTCGATGAAAGAGTTCACCGGCGAATACATCGTCAATGCCCATTGCTGCGGCGACTTCCGCAACGAGCGCTTTATCAGTTGGCAACGTGCCATATGGCGTGGCATAGTTTTGCGCGGTCAGCGTAAACGGCTGTTGCCCATAGACATGATCCGTCCCAAAGATAATGACCAAGTCAACATCGGCCACTTGTTCAGCGATGTGCGTCCAGGCTTCGGCATAGACCGCTGCCCCGCGCCCGTAGTCGATATGCGGGCTGAGAATGCCGCGTTGTTTTGTGTTGCTCTTTGGCGTTTTTGCAGCGTCAACTAAGCTATCAAAGTAAGCAGTCAGTTCAGCTTTATCTGCTGGGTAAACGCCACCAGCGCAGCTCATTTGACGATACGGCGCATTGCGATACTGTTGCTGCATTGTTTTGAGCGCATTTTCCGAGCGGGCATTGTCTAGCAAGAACGACTCATCGAGCGCGGCTAGCAGTTCATCAACTTGATTTGGCCCCATGCCGTGCAACTGCATCCGCGTATACAGGTCATCAATCGTGTGGCGCCCGTCCAAATTATGTAACAATGCCACCCACGGTTGCGGCACCGCCAGCGTACGGGCACTCAACGCCAACGGATCTTCTAAGACCAAATATTGGTAACCGTTTTCAGTTTGTGGCCGTGCATTCACAAGGCGTAATTTTGGATAAGCAGACATACGGTAGATTTTAGCGTAGCCGCCCTCAACTGACGACAATTAATCACGTTCTATTGTTTGGGCGCTGAACATGCTTCAGCATGTTTCCTGCTCTAATCGCAGAATTCATTCTGTTGGTTATGACCGTAAATAAGATGCGCCGTTCACATCAACAATTGCACCGGTCATAAATTCAGTGCCGGGCGCGGCCAGAAACAACACTGCGCGGGCCACTTCGTCTGGCATTGCCACGCGATTAAGCGGGCTTTGCGAACGGATCTGTACCCCAGACTCGCCTTCTAGCTTGGTTTTCGCCATTTCTGTTTCTACAAACCCCGGCGCAACAACGCCCACAAAAATGTTATGTGGTGCCAACGCCTTTGCTAGCGACTGGCTCATCTGGTTGAGCCCAGCCTTACTCGCGCCATAAGCGGGTGCTTCTGGTTCGCCACGGAACGCCCCGCGTGAGGAGACATTTACGATACGGCCACCGCCCTGCTTGATCATTTGTTGCGCAGCGCAATAACAGGCATTGGCCGGACCAATCAGGTTTGTGTCGATTACGGTTTTCCAAGCAGCTTGCCAGTCATCAAAAGACGCTTCGGCAATTTTATGCGTAACAAAGACACCAGCGTTATTAATCAAAATGTCTAAGCGGCCATACTGCTTGACCACGGTGTCAATTGCCTGTTGGACTTGTTCTGGCGATTGCATGTCGGCCTGTACGGTTGTGTGCCCAGCGCCCGCTAAGCTGTCACGGGTAGTTTCAGCGGCTGTTAGATTGCGGACATAATGCACCGCAACGGTTGCGCCAAGGTCTGCAAATTGCTTGGCGATTTCCCGCCCAATGCCGCGTGAGCCGCCAGTAACCAAGACAATTTTGTTATCAAATCGAAACATTTCGTTCTCCTTTTGTAAAGCCCGTCGTGATGTGTGATCAGATGTTGTCATTACGCTTGTCAGCAGAATGAAGTCTGCGACTAATAAAAGAAACATGCTGAAGCATGTTCAGGATCGACTGGCAATGGATTTCAACCCGCTTGCAACACTAAGCATATCAACCGGTCTGATAAAATCCCAACATGGCCTTTACTACTCTTATTTCTGCTGAGGCATTAGCTGCGAACCTCAACGCACCGGATTGGGTGATTGTAGACTGCCGTTTCAATCTAAAAGACACCAATGCTGGCCGCAATGCTTGGCAAACCGCCCACATCCCAAACGCCCGCTATGCGCATTTAGATGATGACCTTTCTGGCCCTGTACAGCCAATGAAACGCGGCGGCAGGCATCCATTGCCTGACCCGGCAATATTAGCTACCACGCTTGGACAACTGGGTATTAGCAACCAAAGCCAAGTCATTGCTTATGACGATATGGGCGGCGCGATTGCATCACGCTTGTGGTTTCTGCTGAAATGGCTCGGTCATGACGCAGTGGCAGTATTGGATGGCGGCTGGCAAACCTGGCAAACAGACGGCTATTCCGTAAGTACTAAAACCCCAATTTACACCCTAACCCAATTTCATGCGCAACCTAATCATGATTTGGTTGTTAACATAGAAAGGGTAGTCAACAATTTATCTGAGCCGCAATTCACTTTATTAGATGCCCGCGCCGCAGCACGGTATCGGGGTGAAATGGAGCCGTTAGATCCCAAGGCCGGACATATTCCGGGAGCGATCTCAGCACCCTTTGCTGAAAATATGGATACGGACCGTAAATTCCTATCCGCTGCCGCACTCAAAGAAAGATTTACCAATTTATTGGGGACACAATCACCTAATACTGCAGTCTTATACTGCGGGTCTGGTGTGACCGCCTGCCATAACTTTTTAGCACTCTCTCATGCAGGGTATACCGGCCAACGCCTATTTGTTGGCTCTTGGAGTGAGTGGAGTAATACAACAGACTTAGCATGTGCCACCGTCGCAGGCTAACGAATATTTTTATTCAACAGAGAATTGATATGAAACGAGTAGTTATCACCGGCCTTGGTGCAGTTAGTGCGATTGGCCACAATGTGAAAGAGAATTGGGAAAATGCCACGAACGGCGTCAATGGGGTTGCTCCAATTACGCTTTTTGACGCGTCAAGCCTTAATGTAAAAGTGGCTGCTGAGGTCAAAAATTACGATCCACAGCTCACCATGAGCCGCACTAGCGCTCGCCGACGTTCCCGTTACGAACAATTTGCCACCTCAGCAACAAGTGAAGCCTTATCGCAATCAGGCTTTGAAGTCACGCCAGAAAATGCACACCGCGTTGGGGTCATCATTAGCTGCTCACTAGCTGGTCTAGATAAGCTAGAAGAAGGCGCACTGATTAATGACAAGCTTGGCTCGCGGAAGCTTTCACCATTCCTCATTCCAATGATGATGCCAAACGGCGGCGCAGGGATGGTCGGGATTGATATTGGTGCCCGTGGACCGGCGCTTTCTGTTGCATCCGCCTGTGCATCTGGTATTGACGGCATCGGGATGGGCTGGAACCTAATTCGCAGCGGTAGCGTAGACGTCTGTATCGCTGGTGGTGCCGACTCCACCATTACTAGTCTGGGCGTTGGCGCATTTGACCGTTTAGGCGCCATGAGCAGAAACCCAGTTGGTCTGCAGCCGTTTGATCTTAACCGGCAAGGCTTGTTGATGGGGGAAGGCGCTGGCATTCTTATTCTTGAAGAATATGAACACGCTAAAGCGCGCGGCGCAGAAATCTTAGCTGAGCTAGCTGGCTACGCGAGCACCTCAGATGCGTATCACATTACCGCCCCACATGAAACGGCTGACGGCGCAACAAAAGCCATCAAAAATGCGCTTGAAATTGGCGGCTTGAACGCAACGGACATTGGGTATGTAAGTGCCCACGGCACGTCTACTGGTCTCAATGACAAAATGGAAACGCTAGCATTGAAACAAGCGTTAGGCGATCATGCTTATCACACGGCAGTGTCATCTACAAAATCAATGACAGGCCACTGTATGGGATCAACCGGCGCAATTGAAGCGGTATATTCTGTCATGGCTATCCGCACGAATATTGCCCCGCCAACCATCAATTACGAAACGCCTGACCCTGAATGTGATTTGGACTATGTCCCAAATGAAGCACGCGACACTGAAATCAATGCGGTTGTGAGTAATGCATTCGGCTTTGGTGGCCACAACGCGGTGAACACGTTCAAAGCGATTTAGCGCTCATTCTTTTTTGACTATTCCTAACAGGAGCCGTCAAGTTGCAATTGACAGTTCCTGTTTTGTTTTAAGGCAACAGAAACGAAAGATGCGTTGCCATATAAACGTCTAGTCATTGTCGAATCATCGCCCTACTCAATTTACTTGCCTAATCCGAATCAAGGTAATATAAATATAGATTGTCGCTGTACAGGTCGCTATAAACGTCGTCTCCCAGAGTACTGAGCGTGAACAGTAACCTTCGGCTTACAATCATCACATCAAACTATCCAGAGACAAGGACCCTATGACCACTGAAAACTATCAGATTGAGACGTTAGCAGTACACGCCGGTGTTGAGCCAGACCCCACAACGGGCGCGGTAATGACACCTATTTACCAAACTTCAACGTATGCCCAAAGCGGGGTCAACCAGCATAAAGGGTATGACTACTCGCGCACCGCTAACCCAACGCGAACTGCATTGCAAAATTCGCTGGCAGCGTTAGATCGCGGCAAGCATGCACTGGCCTTCTCATCTGGGATGGCAGCCATCGACACCATCTTGCGCCTGATAAAGCCTGGCGACCATGTGTTGAGCGGCAATGATGTTTATGGTGGCACGTTCCGGCTGTTCAAAAGCGTTTTGGAAGCCTATGGCATTGAGTTTAGCTTCGCTGAAACCACTGATCCAGACGCCGTTGCGGCAGCCATGCAGCCCAATACAAAACTCGTCTGGTTTGAAACGCCAACGAATCCGACGCTAAAGATTTCAAATATCAAAGCCATTGCCGATGTAGCCCATGCGGGTGGCGCTTGGCTGGGTGTCGATAGCACGTTTGCATCACCAATTTTGCAACAGCCGCTAACCTTAGGTGCAGATTTTGTCGTACACAGTACAACGAAGTACATCAATGGCCACTCTGATGTAGTGGGCGGTGTGATTATTCTGAATGATGATGAGATCCATGACCGCCTGAAATATTTGCAAAACGCCATTGGCGCGGTGCCTGCTCCGCAAGATTGTTTCTTGACCTTGCGTGGGATCAAAACGCTCGCCATTCGCATGAAGCAACACTGTTCAAATGCAATGCAAATCGCGCAAATGCTGGAAGATCATGACAAAGTCAGTGAAGTGATTTATCCCGGCTTGGAATCTCATCCACAGCATGACTTAGCGAAGCAGCAAATGAAAGGCCCGGGCGGTATGGTGAGCTTCTTGCTAAAACATGGCGGTGCCGAAGCCGCAGAGACCGTTGCCAAAGAAGCAAAATTATTTACCTTGGCCGAATCGCTTGGCGGCGTGGAGTCGCTAATCGAATTACCAGCACCAATGACGCACGCAACTGTTGCCAACTCACCGTTGGCTGTTGACCCAAGCCTCGTCCGAATTTCAGTGGGGATTGAAAATCCGGACGACTTAGTAACAGACCTACTAAGCGCGCTTTCAAAAGTATAGATCGCATAAAGGGCGGGTTGACAGCAACCTGCCCTTTTCATTGATCACAAACACAATTACGGCTATTTCTACCCCAAAGAAAAAATTATGAACCAAGTATTTGATAACGTTGTCGATGCAATTGGCAATACCCCACTCGTAAAGCTCAACTCTGTCACCGATGGCCTGCCGTGCAACATGTACGTCAAACTCGAATATCTAAATCCGGGCGGCTCCATCAAGGATCGCATCGGCGCTTACATCATTGATGAAGCTGAAAAAAGTGGGCGTCTAAAGCCCGGTGGCGTGATTGTTGAAGCCACCTCTGGCAACACTGGCGTGGGGCTAGCGATGTCGGCAACCCTCAAAGGTTACAGCTGCATTTTTGTTGTCGCAGACAAACAATCTAAAGAAAAAGTCGACGTGCTGCGCGCATTTGGCGCAGAAGTCATTGTGACGCCAACCGCAGTTGCGCCAGAAGATCCACGCAGTTATTACTCCGTTGCAGACCGCCTCGTGCGTGAAACGCCAAACGCAATTTTGGCAAATCAATATCACAATCCAGAAAATCCGCGCACGCACTACGAAACGACTGGGCCTGAATTGTGGGGCCAAATTGGCGACACGCTCACGCACTTTATTGTTGGGCTAGGCACTGGCGGGACCGTTACCGGCACTGGTAAATATCTCAAAGAGAAAAACCCAGACATCCAGATTGTTGGCGTTGATCCGGAAGGCTCTATCTTGCTAGATTTGCATGCTGGCGAAGATGGCGTGGCCGAAAGCTACAAAGTTGAAGGCATTGGCGAAGACTTCTTACCAACCTCGCTTGACCTAAGCGTTATCGACTCGATGGTGCGCGTTTATGACAAAGAATGTTTTGTAATGGCACGCCGCTTAGTACAAGAAGAGAGCATTTTCACCGGAGGCTCTGGTGGTGCAGCCGTCGTTGGCGCAATCAAATACGCCCGTGAACACAACCTTGGACCAGAAGACACCGTTGTTATCATCTTGCCTGATGGCGGTCGCAGCTACATGGGCAAAATCTTCAACGATGTTTGGATGCGCGAGAATGGCTACCTTGAACGCCAAAAACGTTCTTATGCTGCGGCTGATATTCAGTCTGCTAAAGGGCACGCAGAACTCATTACTGTGCACGTTGACGCCACGATGGAAAGCGTCGTGGGTCTAATGAAAGAGCACAGCATTTCACAAGCGCCAGTCGTCGATGCGGACGGCCTGCTGGTTGGGAGTGTAAGCGAGGTAGATCTACTAACGCATATGCTAGCTAGTGACCATCAACATGTGCGCGGTGAAGCCATCGAATCGATTGTCAATCGCAACCCACTTGTCATCGCAGCCGACACGCCAATGACAACCCTATTGCCACAAGTCAATGAAGCCGGTGTTGCCATCATTGTGGATAGTGACCACCGCGTAAGCGGCATTCTCACAAAAATTGACTTACTCGATTTCTTATCAGCGCAGGTCGAATAACTTTAGACACTAAAAACCATACGCCTGCTAGGCGTCTAGCTAAAACCACGCTGAGAATATGCACAGCGTGGTTTTATTTTAAGCAGAATCCGGTATGATTTGATGCTGGATTGAACCGCACCTAAATTTTATGACTTCTTCACTATCTGCACTCGAACGCAAGCTCGGCGTCAACTTCAACAACCTGTCTCTTTTAGAACAGGCTGTTACACACAGCTCGTTCCTTAATGAGAATGAAGACGCCATTGGCGACAACGAGCGCCTTGAATATCTGGGCGATGCAGTGATCGACTTTGTTGTGGCCGATTGGTTGTTTCAAAATTTTCCAGATTTGCATGAAGGCCGCCTAACCCGCGTTCGCGCTGCTCTAGTGCAAGCAAAAACATTAGCCATGTTTGCCAGAACGTTTACGCTTGGAGAATACCTGCGCATGGGGCGTGGTGAATCGGACCAAGCCAGCCGCAATCGTGATCGTATTCTCTGCTCAACCTTAGAGGCCGTCTTAGGGGCGTTGTATTTAGACCAAGGGTTGGCCGCCGTTAAGGCAACGTTGATCCCGCTCATTGAACCGCAAGCGCACGCCATTGTCTCTGATGAATCAGACATTGATAGCAAAAGCCAGCTGCAAGAGTGGGTGCAGGCCGAACTTAACACCACGCCAGAATACATCACCGTTGGCGAATCTGGTCCAGATCACGACAAGCAATTTATTGTTGAGGCCCGCATCAATGGCACTGTGCATGGCACTGGCCGCGGATCTAGCAAGCGCAAGGCCGCGCAGGCCGCAGCCAAAGAGGCTTATCACGCACTCGCATCTGTATGAAAACTTTACTCGTAACTGGTGGGGCTGGCCTACTCGGGCAATGGGTGGTGCGCAAAGCCGCTGGCTTTGAGGTTCACTACACCTACCGCAACACGCTTCCACCCACTGACTTAGTGGGCACCGCGCATCAATTGGACCTGCTCGACGAAGCTGCCGTGCTGGACTGTTTTGCCGCCATCAAGCCAGACTATGTAATTCACACCGCAGTTTCAATGGCAAAGGTCGCAGACATCCCTGAACAAGTGCGTAATCTGTGTGCTGGGGTCAAGCTGACAAACGCCCGCTTAGTTGCGCTCTCTACCGATGCGCTGCTAGACGGAACTGGCGCGCCGTATCCAGACAACACGCCACCTAGCCCAATTAGTGCCTATGGCGATGCAAAAACTGCCGCCGAAGCGGTAATCGCAGCCCAAGTGCCTAGCGCGGCTATTCCACGCACATCGCTCATTTTTAGCCTCAATCCGATTGACCACCAAACCCGCTGGCTAATAGACGGCCTCAGCGCTGGTAAGCCTGTTTCACTGTTTACTGACGAATACCGTTGCCCAATTTGGGTAGAGAATTTGGCAGAACTCGTGATCGAATTGGCGCAAACGGACTATGCAGGCTTACTCAATCTGTGTGGTGGCACGCAGCTCTCACGTTGGGACTATGGCAACTTAGTATTAGACTTAGCCGGTTTCACCCAACGCGATACGCTACACGCAGTTACCATTGCAGAAAGCGGTCTGCGCCGCGCCCCTAACCTTACGCTTGATCTTACGCAAGCGCGCCAAACACTCCGGACGCCGATTCTAGGTGTAGACAACTTGCCTTCTGAAGACCGCTAACAAACGTTTATGCTCAATACACTTCGTACAAATGTGCGCTTGCAATATCTATTAGTATTTCTAAGCATTATTGCATTTCGCGCTTTGACAACACCAAGCTCCGCATTTTTTCTACACGAAGATACCGCAAACCAACACGTCACTGCGATTGAGATCATTCGGGGTTGCTTTGTTTGGACAACTGAAAAATGGGTTCCAGCATTTATCTTAGCGTTTGGGTACGCCGTCGTTGGCATTCAAGATTGGCTAGAGCCAGT
>JAHDBW010000114.1 GCA_020630175.1 Anaerolineales bacterium | reverse complement strand
GGGTTAAATTGCACAGGCAACGCCTTCAGCATCAACCATGGGTAACCCTGCATTTTTCCAAGCCTTCATACCACCAGTGACGTTATACACGTTGGTGTAGCCATAGCGCAACATCACGCTGATGGCCGTGCTAGACCGTTGCCCAGAGGCACAAATGATTGCCACGTCTGCATCTAACGGAATGTCTAATTGAGGCAGCTGCGCCGGATGCGAAAGTTGCCGCACCATTGCGGTATATGGCATGAAATGCGCTTGCGCAATGTGGCCTTCATTCCACTCATCGGCAGTGCGTGAGTCCACCACTTGCAAGGCTCCGATGCGGATTTTTTGCGCTAGCGTGTGGATATCAATTTGTGGCACGGTATGCAGCGGCAGTCCGGCTTTCATCCACGACTTTACGCCACCCTTGATGTATCCCAACATTTGCGAATCTAGCGCCAAGAAGGCCAGCTTGAAAATAGCGGCTTGGGCGTCTTCTGCACTATCAGCGAGCAGTACAAATTGGGCGTTATCTTCAACCATCCAGCCCACGCGTTGCTCAAACTCACTGCTTGTGAGCTGTACGTTGATCGCGCCAGCAATATGCCCCGCACCAAAATCTGCCGAAGAGCGGCTGTCTAGAATGGTGACGCCATCTGCCAGCAAGGCTTGGGTTTCATTTACAGAAAGCGCCTTGGCAACTGGATTTTCCATTGTCAACGGTTTATGACCCTGATTGACAGCCACAATGTTCAGAATGTTGGCCGGTTTTAGTGGTTGTTCGTCTGACATGTAGCGTGTGAAGGTCTCTTCATTTGTGAATTTCAGCGCGTCATTACAGCGGCGTTCATAACCGACGGTAGTGGCAACCTTGCCACTTGAGACGCGTCCTCAAGTCGACCCGGCTAGGTGGCCGGGGTAAACCTCTACGTGATCTGGTAAGTTCAGAAAGCGTGGGATGGAGGTGTTGTACAACGCTGGTGCGCCATCTGCGGCGCTTTGCGCAAGGTCTGGTCGCGCAACATCGCCCACCATGACAAAGTCTGCGGTCAGAATGAACCACGGCTCATCGCCACGGGGATAGTCGTAAACGAGCACGTTGATTTGTTCTGGACGATGCCCCGGCACGTGCATAATTTCAAAGCCTAAGCCGCCCATGCGAATGAGATCGCCATGTTCTACGCGGGTAGCTTCATAGGCAATGTCGGCCAGCTTTGGCATCACCAACTCTGCCCCGGTGGCGGCAGCTAAGCGGCGTGCGCCAGATACATGGTCTGCATGGCTGTGTGAATCGACCACATAGCGAATGCGGGACTCTTTCTTAGCGGCCATGTCTAAATAAGGCTGAATGTCCCACGTTGGGTCAAACACGAGGCACTCACTCGTGCGTTGGCAGCCAATCATGTAAGCCGCGCAGCCCGTTTCCGAGCGGATAATTGTTTCAAACCACATAGCGTGTTCTCTTATTGTGTGTATTCGTATCAGATGGCGCCTCTTTATCAGCATACAGGCCATTTCACAGCGTAGATCTAAATCTGGTTTGTTATGATGGCGTGGACTAGAGGCGTGACGTTGGCGTCTGCTTAATACTTTATCGCGTGCCAATGATGAATTTTCAACAATTACGTAAGGACTTCGTAAGGGTTTAGTGGTGGCGTTAGTTTTGGGCGCTAAAAACGGACTATATTAGTCTTGGTTCTGGATAATAGTGTAGACAGCTGTGATCGATTTAGACGACACCGCATCGGGCTGAAGCCGCGACGCTAACTTGGAGTAGTCTCTTATTCAGGCCACTATTGCAAAATATTTATGTCTCCAATGCTTAGCTTGATGTACATCCCACTTTTATGAATACCCATATTCTTGTTGTAGAAGACGACCGCAGCATCCAAGCGGTTGTGCGTAATTATTTGGCGGCAGAAGGCTATACGGTAACCTGTGTCGATGATGGCCTAGTTGGCCTGACCACTGCGCTTGAGATCAAACCAGACTTGATTGTGTTAGATGTCAATCTGCCAAATATGCGCGGCTTTGAAATTGTTGAACAGTTGCGCTTAGAGTCTGATGTCTACATTATTATGCTAACCGCGCGTGGCGATGAAGAGGACCGCATTCGTGGCTTGAAGCTTGGCGCAGATGACTACAT
This sequence comes from Anaerolineales bacterium, assembly GCA_020630175.1. Classification (GTDB taxonomy): domain Bacteria; phylum Chloroflexota; class Anaerolineae; order Anaerolineales; family UBA6668; genus JAHDIM01. The sequence goes on along the minus strand of JAHDBW010000114.1, from coordinate 9,655 downwards.
CACAAAACCCTTTTCTCCGCGTGAGCTTGTGGCGCGGGTCAACACTGTGCTGCGCCGCAAACGTGGTGTGCAACCTCGGCAAACGGAGCTCGTTTTCCCAAACCTCACCATCGATCTGACTGCCCATGAGGTCCAAACGGCGTCGGGTATTTTGGAACTGACCATGACCGAATTCAATCTGCTAGTGGAATTGGTGCAGCATCCCAACCAAGTTCTGACGCGTCAACAGTTGCTAGACCACGTTTGGGGCACCAACTACGCTGGGAATGACCGCGTGGTGGATGTGTACATTGGGCAGCTCAGGCGCAAACTTGATGAGGCGACCAACGCAGAACTCATTACGACCATCCGTGGATTGGGCTATCGCTTCCGCGATTCTGCATAATCATGGCTTGGCATCAACGTTTACGCTACCGCCTGATCGGGATTCAGTTGTTGGTTGTCACCATTGGGGTAGTGGTGATGTTAGTCACTATGCGCTTTGTGGTGCTCAACCGGATTCTGCATGAGATGCGGCCTGTGCTGGCGTCTAATTTAGACGCCGTGACCTTTGCCGATGTGGAAACGACGCTGCGTGTGTCATTGCAATCGGGGGCGCTTTTCTCAGGTGGAATCGCGGCCATTGGCGCATTGCTAACCGGTGCGATTGCCAGCTTTGTTCTATGGCGCACGATTGTTAGTCCGCTGCGTAATTTGGCGGTGAGTAGTCAACACATTGCCAATGGCAATTACACTGAACGGGTGCCGTTTCCTGCGCGCAGTGGCGAGGCTATGCAACAACTGGCCACAAACTTCAATCAGATGGCGCAGGCGTTAGCGCAAGTGGAAAAGCAGCGGGTCAACATCATTAGTAATGTTGCGCATGAGCTCCGCACGCCGTTGGCTGGGCTACAAGGCATGGTTGAAGGCTTAGAAGATGGCGTCTTCGCCCCTGATCAAGAAACCTTTGGCATGATGACGAATGAGATTGGACGGTTGTCACGCTTAGTAGAAGATATTCAAAATCTGGCGCGAGCCGAGTCAGGAACAGCCGAATTTACGCTTGAGACGTTTGCGCTGGGAGATGTTGTGCAGCGCGTCAGCACGTCCTTACAGTTGAATGCAAAAGAGAAAGGCGTGCAGTTGCAGACAAATGCCACCGCCACAGATATTGAGGTCTACGCCGATGTTGACCGCACGGCGCAAATTCTGACCAACCTCATTGGCAATGCCATTTGCTTTACGCCAGACGGTGGCGAAATCCAGCTGGTGCTTAGCCTGACCGATAAGGCCGCCCAAGTTGACGTGATCGATACCGGGCTTGGCATTGCCGCGACTGACTTGCCATACATCTTTGAGCGCTTTTACCGTGCTGATCGCTCCCGGTCGCGCAAAAGCGGCGGCAGTGGAATTGGGTTGACCATTTCACGTTACCTTGCCCGTGGCATGCAAGGCTCGCTTACCGCAGAAAGCGCTGGCCTCGGACACGGCAGCGTGTTTACATTGCGCTTGCCTAAAGGGCAGTAAGTTTCTGCCAAACGCGGTTTACATAATCCTTATACAACCCTTGCAGGGCTCTTTCACTGCACCTAGAAAGTTGTTCTATAGTCTGAGTACGCGCTGAGTCTAGCGTGAATTTCAGTCCGCCTATCCTCAGTCAAAATGACTGAATTCCACGAATGGGCGTGCATATGACAGCCCAATGCCGATTCTAAAAACGCTCGCTTCTTATACAAAATCAGAATTCTCTGCCGATCTGGTGGCCGGTCTAATCGTTGCCATTATGCTTGTGCCGCAAGGTATGGCTTACGCTTTATTGGCTGGGCTACCCGCCCAACACGGGCTGTACGCTAGCATGTTGCCGCTGTTTTTATATGGCCTATTTGGCACGAGCCGTTACCTTGCCGTGGGGCCAGTGGCGATTGTGTCACTGCTGACAAGTGCCGTGCTTAGCACGCTAGCCACGCCTGAAAGCACCGCGTATGTGTCACTCGCCATTACGCTCGCGTTGATGGTGGCAGTGATTCAAATTACGCTGGGGGTGCTGCGGATTGGGTTTCTGGTCAATTTTCTTAGCCATCCCGTTTTAGTAGGTTTTTCAGCGGCGGCGGCGATTGTGATTGGGTTTAGCCAAGTCAAGCATGTGTTAGGCGTATCTGTGGCGCGGACGGCGCATTTCTACACCGATGTGGCCGCAGTCTGGCAGCAGCTTGGCAACCTCAACGGCACAACCCTGCTAATGGGGACTGGCGGTGTTGTGCTGCTAATCTACTTCAAAACGCTGTTGAAAAAACATTTGCTGCGGTTAGGCGTGCCAGAGACCGTTGCCACGCTTAGCGCAAAAATAGGCCCATTGTTGGTGGTGCTGATTGGGGCAACCCTAACAGCGACGTTGGCTCTAGATACGACTGCAAATGTGGCGATTATTGGGCCCGTGCCAGCCGGACTACCGGTGCTGACACTGCCAAGCGTTGACTATGCCACGTTGCGCAGTTTGTTCCCCACCGCAATGGCAATCAGTTTTGTCGGGTACATGGAAAGTATCTCTGTGGCGAAGTCTTTGGCATCGCGCAAGCGAGAAAAGATTGGCGCGAATATGGAACTGTTCGCGCTGGGTATTGCAAATTTAGGCGCGGCCTTTACCGGTGGCTATCCGGTGACCGGCGGGTTTAGCCGCTCGTTGGTGAATTATTCAGCGGGGGCGCGCAGCACGGTGGCCTCACTGATTACGGCGCTATTGCTGACCGTTGCCGTGGTCTTTTTAACGCCGCTGTTTGTTTATATTCCAAAAGCGGCCTTGGCGGCAATTATTTTGGTCGCTGTTGCGGGCCTGATCGATCTAAATGCAATTCGGCACGTGTGGACCTATGACAAACGGGATGCGCTGGCACTCGTTACCTCATTTTTTGCGGTGCTGTTTTTAGGCATTGAGACTGGCATTTTGGTGGGGGCGGCGCTGAGCCTGTTTCTTATTATTTGGCGGACCAGCCAGCCACATGTGGCCGTATTGGGGAAACTGCCCACAGCAGATATTTACCGCAATGTGAAACGGCACACCGTTCAAACGTGGCCTGAAATTGCCTTAGTGCGGATTGACGCCAGCTTATATTTTGCGAATACAAATCATTTAGAGCAAACCATTGCTGAGACGGTTGTAGCACAGCCGACACTAGCGCATTTGGTGCTGGTTGGCACTGCTATCAATGACGTTGACTACAGCGCCTTAGAAGCCCTTGAGGGCATTTTGCATAGCCTGCAGGATGCAAAAATTGCGTTACATTTGGCGGCCTTCAAAGGCCCCGTCTTAGATAAACTCGCCAAAAGCGGATTTCTGACCCACTTAGGCGCCTCCCACATCCACCTAACAACGCACGCAGCCATGCAACAGCTTGGCGTTGCGCAGCGCACCAACGTCTGATCTGCTAACGTCGCAACTTCCTTACAAAACCATTATCAAACTTTTACGCACGCCGTGTACTCAGTTCTTAGAATTAGTATTGCTTCTAATGAATCTGGGAGCACAGTAGAGCAAGCGAGTCTTTGTGATAGCAAGGCCGGTAAATAGCACTACTTTCGCATATTGTTTTTTACGTCAATCGCATTTGCGTTGCACGTAATGAAGGAGAGTTAGAGATGGTTTCGTTATTACTCCAGCCGTGGCCTTGGTGGCTATCTGGCATTCTCATTGGCCTAACCGTGCCTTTTTTATATTTAGTGGCTGGCAAGGGATTTGGTATTTCTACGAGTTTGCGTCATATTGGGGCGGCCTGTACGCCCAATGCCCCATTTGAATATTTGAATAAACACAATTGGCGCGGCGGAACGTGGAACTTGATTTTTATTGGCGGCATTGTGCTGGGTGGGTTTATTGCCACGCGTTTTCTGTCTGCTGAAACGGTAGAGTTCTTGCCCGCAAGTTACTACTCTGCTGGTGGCGCATTGCGCTTATTAGCCGGTGGCGTGCTCGTTGGATTTGGCACCCGTTACGCCGGTGGGTGTACGTCAGGCCACGCCATTACCGGGATTTCTAATCTTAATTGGCCGAGCCTAGTGGCAACTATTTTCTTCTTTGTGGGCGGCTTGTTGGTCACATGGGGCATTGGTAGCCTGCTTTTTTAGGAGCATCAGATGCAAACAAATAATACTTTTTCTACCCGTGCTTATGGCGGCATTTTACTGATTGGGCTGTACTTTGGCATTTTGCTTGTGAAGTCTGAAGTGGTGCGTTGGCAGCGTGTGCACGATATGTTCTTGTTCAAAGAAGTGCACATGTATGGCGTTATTAGCGTTGCGATTGTTGTTGGGGCGCTTTCTATGTTGCTTATCAAACGGCTTGAAGTCAAAGATATGCAGCAAAAGCCAATTGTGTATGAACCAAAGCCGTTTCACAAAGGCGTGATCTTTGGTGGCATGATTTTTGGCATGGGTTGGGCCATTACAGGTGCGTGCCCAGGACCCATTTATGCCCAAATTGGCGCAGGAGAATGGCTAGCAGTGCTAACCTTTATTGGCGCAATGGTTGGGATGTATCTCTATGCGTGGCTAAAACCGCATCTGCCACACTAACTTAGTTTGTTGCGCCAGTTTACGGTATTTCGTGCGCGTCTAACGCCATTTTTGGACTACCTAAATTGCGAGGGAAGTTTTATGATTGCACGATCAAACGCCAAATCTATTGCAGGGCATAATCGTTCAATCTAGAGACAATACCATGACAACTTCAACTGATCTTCTTTCACCAGTGTGGACGCACCTCACCACTGTTCAGCCTGAACGTGCGGAAGGCATTTATTTATACGATGCTGATGGCACCCGTTACACCGACTTTACTAGTGGCATTGGCGTGACCAATACGGGACACTGCCATCCACGCGTGGTCAAAGCGGTGCAAGATCAAGCTGCTAAATTGATTTTTGGGCAGATCAACTGTGTCATTCCGCCAACGGCGATCGAACTTGCTGAAAAGCTCAACAGCGTCACGCCAGACAGCATTGATCGCTTTTTCTTTTCAAATAGTGGGGCGGAAGCTGTTGAAGCTAGTGTCAAACTTGCCCGTTCTGCCACTGGCAAACGCAACATCATTGTCATGCAGGGTAGTTTCCACGGCCGCACGCACCAAACGATGGCGATGACCACCTCAAAATACATCTATCGCCATAATTACCAGCCGCTGCCGGGCGCGATTTTTGTCACGCCTGCGCCATATTCTTATTACTACGGCTGGGATGAAGAAGAAACCATCGCCTTCTGCCTGAAGCAATTAGACTTGTTGCTACATGGGCAAAGCGCCCCAGACGAAACGGCCGCGATTATTATTGAGCCAGTGTTGGGCGAAGGTGGCTACGTGCCAATGCCTGCTGGATATTTGCAAGAAGTGCGCAAAGTGTGTGACAAACACAACATCCTACTTATTTTGGATGAAGTGCAAAGTGGCTTTGGCCGCACGGGTAAATTCTTTGCCTTTGAACATGCTGACGTAACGCCAGACATTATTGTGATGGCAAAAGGGCTGGCCAGCGGGCTGCCAATTTCTGGCATTGCCTCAACGGCGGCGCTGATGGACAAATGGCGTCCGGGCACGCACGGCGGTACCTATGGTGGGGGCAGCGCGATTGCTGCTGCTGGTGCAATTGCATCCATCGACACAATCTTAGAAGAAGGCTTAGTTGAGAATTCTGCTGAATTGGGCGCGTACCTAATGGGCGAGCTCAACACGCTCAAAGAAAAATACCCGGTGATTGGCGATGTGCGTGGGCAAGGCTTGATGGTAGGCATTGAATTTACCGACGCCGAGGGCAAGCCCGATAGCGCAGCCGCCAAAGCAGTGCTGACCCATTGTCTAGACAATAATTTACTGCTGCTGATTTGCGGTAGCTACCAAAACGTCATGCGCTGGATTCCACCTTTGATTGTAACGAAAGAACAATTGGACGCAGCATTAGTGATTTTTGAAGCTGGGCTAGCAAAGGCCTAAGACTTAAATTTAGACTGTCAGAAATTTCGTCAGAAAGTATTGGCATACTATAGTCAATCTCCTCCTCCAGTGTAAATACGTAAAACGCCCGCGTGCATGCGGGCGTTTTGCGTTTAAGCAGGGCGGGTTGACATTGCCGTTGCGAACTTCAATACGCTGTAATTTATATCGCTGAAAATGCTGGGTGCGGTTCTACAAGATGCCGTTCTCTCTGGCGTAAATGGCGGCCTGTATCCGATCCTTAAGGTCTAACCGGCTAAGAATGCTTGAGACATGACTTTTGACAGTGCCCACGCTAATGACGAGTTTTGCGGCGATTTCTTGGTTTGTTTCGCCATGTGCTAGACATCTGAGGACATCAATTTCACGCTTTGTGAGCGTTTGCATAACCTCAGCAGAAGGCGTGGCCTGTGGGCTAATTTGATTGAAGTTGCCAATTAGCTTGCCTGCAATGGAGGGCGCAAGCTGAAAAATTCCCACGTGTGCCAGCTTTATTGCTTGTGCTAAGTCTTTAGCAGGTAGGTTCTTGAGCAAATAGCCACATGCGCCAACCTGTAACGCCCGCACAATATAGTCGTCATCATCAAACGTGGTCAGCATCAGAATTTGAATATGGGGTTGCGCTTGATGAATTTTACTTGTGGCTTCAATTCCATCCATCACCGGCATGCGGATGTCCATCAAGATTACATCAGGCTGCAATGCTTCCACTTTTTTACAGGCGTCGTCACCGTTTTCAGCGGTGCCAATCACATCAATGCCGGGTTGCAAATTCAATAAGGACTTAACGCCATCACGAATGAGTTGCTGGTCATCGACAAGGAGGACGCGGACAGGTGGTTGTTCTAAATCGTTCATTTATTTCTCTATCATCAACTCTTTACGTGGGATTACAGCTTTCACTACCGTGCCTTGCCCTTTTTCACTTTCAATAAAGAGTTTACCGCCCACCAGTTCAAGGCGTTCATGTAACCCTAAAATGCCAAAGTGCGCCGTTGGATTTTGTTGCATTTGACCGATGTCCGCAAGATCAAACCCTTGCCCGTTGTCTTCAATAGTAAGGGTGGCCTGCTCTGGCCCGAGGTTGACCACCAAGCGAGCTGTTGTGGCGTTTGCATGCTTGTGAATATTTGTAAAACTCTCTTGAACAATTCTAAATATGGTGGTTAGCACTAGCTGTGAATAGTGGCGTTCTTTCCCGCTAATTTGCCTCTCAATTGCGATATTTCCGCCTGCTTTTGTCAACTGTGTAATTGCGGTGTTTAGTGAAAAATTGGTCGTGTCGCGTAATCGACTTACTGAATGGCGGACGTCTTCAAGCGCATTAGTGGCGGCTCTTTTCGCGTGTAACATTGCCTGATTAGACAACTTAGCATCAATCTGTTGATAGGCCAGCGCGTTATCTAATTGAATGCCAACAACGGTGAGGTAATGCCCCACCGTGTCATGAATTTCGCGCGCAACCCGGTTACGCTCTTTTTCTGTGGCGAGTTCTGCCACTTGATTCTGAGAACGCTGTAGATCAAGCAAGAGTTGCTCTACCTTCACGCGGCTTTGCTCCTCACGTGTGGCAATGTTGGCCATCATGAAGCTAAAAATAATGCCGATGCCGTAAATCAGCAGTGCTTCCAAATCAGCTGCACCTTCGAATGGCAGCACACTTCGCAGTGCAAAATTCAGAAAATACACCCCACCAAACAAATACCCCATCTTTAGGCCAAAGTAGCGGGCCGCCAGCAGCGGCGGAGTCAGATAGAGAAAGCCGTTGAAATAAGCACAGCCTGTCAAGTGCAAAACCTCGAACATCACCATGCGTATTAGCAGCAAAATCACCGCGCTGGCAAAAGGCGTATTGGTTTTGTACCGCTGGTTTTCAAACAGTTCTAGCCCGACAAGTGCAACGAGGATGGAAAGGAACATCACATCGTTAGTGACGGTAAGCTGGTGTTCACAGGAGTCGGTTGCAGAGATCAAAAATCTAGAGATGATGACCCCAATGTACAGAATGATCGCAACCATGCGATAAAGAGAATTTTGTTGGAGGGTTTGCATTGAGAAGGTCCTGTAACACCATCATAGTGCAGGCCGGGAACTTGTAAATAGGCCGCTTGGCAGATATAGGTCTGTCGAGTGGCCTATTTACAAGCGGCAGTGGTTAAGTGAATTGGCATGTAGGGGTGCTGACGCCAATTGTGACGGCTTAGCTATTTCATTTTAGGTTGATGTCTGGCGATGAATTGCCGCCTAGCGAGAGGCTAATGTACTAAAAACAAGGCTTTTGAGCCATGGAATTGGCCAGATCACAGATGCTGGAAATGGTGTTGCGCCGTACAACACGGGAAGCCTGCGATCCAATACATAGCACTGGTATTGGACCCGTTGAAAATGGCGGTAGTGATGCCCCGCTGGGCGCGTTATCTGGGGCCGTAGAGGGCATAGAGCCCCGGCAAAATTTGCGCTAAATTGTTGTATTCCTGCGCGCAATGTAATGCCATATGGACCCCCGCATCTGTTGGGAGAAGGTTGCGCCGGGCGATTTTGGTATTGGCCAGTCGCCCTAGCAGCTTGCTACCCCAAAAGGGATTGAAGACTATGGTGTGACCCAGCCAAAACCGGCTTTTTAGCACTGGTCCGTTTTCTGACTTGAGTAAAACATGACACATGCGCGTGTGCTCTACTAATTTGCGGTTGGGGGAACCGACATAGCCACAAATAATCGTTTCAACGCCAGCTTGATCGAATAAGGCTGGATCAAACCCAAACGTTTGGGGCGGCAAGAAGTGGATGCTGATTTCCTCCTTCCCGGTGCCGATGTTTTCGGTAGGGTAATGCGTGGTGTGCCAGTAGGGTAAATCGCCCGGTTGTTGTTCCTGCGTGCGCGTCATCCGGATACTGATGTGTGCTCCGGGATACCAAATTTTGTAACGCAGAGAATCTTCTGGGTGCCACGTAAACCACCAATTAAGCATGTCCTTTGTGATATTTGGGAACGGGGTTTCGACGGCCACAAATATGCACCCATCTTCCATCTCACAGCATCCATTTTCCAGTTCCAACTGCCGGTTGGATAACAGGTCGTTTAGATTCTCTAAAGGCAGCGCCGCACTGGATTGAAACGATGTATCTTTGATGCCCGCTAAAACAAACCGAGGGATTTGCGGCAACCGTCTGTCGTACAAATACGAATAGGATTGCATTTGTTCTAGATTAGATAAATCAGACTGCAACATGTTAGGCTCCTTGTGGCGCGTTTTTCTACATAGCGGGAGACTGGCAACAGCGTTAACGCTGTGATATCTCTAAGCACTCTGCGGCTATCTGCTGTAACTAAATGTGACAGGATGGCTAACGTGAAGTTGAAACATCATCCGGTGTAAACGCACTTTTTCAAAAGGACGTTGGCACCTTTGGCAACAGCCAGTGCATTAGGTAAAGTTGTGAACTTACTGCAAAAGTATAGGAGTCTGGCCTGCTTTCCACATCTGCCAGCAGGCGGAAATTAGGCCAGACTTGCGATGGAAAAGTAAGTCGCGACTAGGCCAATAGATATAGGTCTTGCGAGGGGCTGGGGGGATTAGTTTTGTTTACTGTAGGGCTATATTCGGGGATGCTATCTTTTAGAAAGACTTAAATTTAGCCTGTCAGAAATTTCGTCAGAAAGTATTGGCATACTATAGTCAATCTTCTCCTCCTCCAGTGTAA
>JAHDBW010000462.1 GCA_020630175.1 Anaerolineales bacterium | reverse complement strand
CCGAGTCGCCGTTGAACGGCCGCCTCTACCTGTGTTGTTTAATTCTGCGCTTATTACTGAGCCTACAGGTGACTTCACGGATTCAATCAGTTATAATTATGAAGACTTATCGGGGCGTGGCGTAGCTAGGTAGCGCGCTGCACTGGGGGTGCAGAGGTCGTCAGTTCAAATCTGGCCGCCCCGACTTGAAGTCTTTGACTGCAAACCGCGGAGTATTCTGCGGTTTTTTATTGCATATCCTGCATACACATTGTTATGAGTTCTATTATTCGCCCGGTAAAGGGCACCCGCGATTTTTATCCAGACTTAATGCGCAAACGCACGTGGCTTTACGACCACATGCGCCGCGCCGCTGAAGCCTATGGCTATCAAGAATGGGAAGCGCCGATCATCGAAACGCTGGAACTGTATGCAGCCAAAAGCGGTGAAGAACTGGTCAAAGAACAAAGCTTTGTGTTTGAAGATCGCGGCGGCAATGAAGTGACGCTGCGTCCAGAACTAACGCCCTCTTTGGCGCGCATGATTGCGCAAAAATCGCGCGAATTGCCGAAGCCAATCCGTTGGTGGTCGTTTGGGCCATTTTGGCGCTATGAACGCCCGCAAAAAGGCCGCACGCGTGAGTTCTTCCAATGGAACGTCGACTGCCTTGGCACGAGTTCTATCGTGGCTGATGCTGAAATTGCGGCGATTGCTGTGCAAATGCTACGTAACATCGGCTTCACCAGCGATAAGCTCGTGGTGTATGTCAATTCACGCCAGTTGATGGATCGCAAGATCGCTGAATTGGGCGTGTCTGACAAAGATGGCAAAGCCGCTGTGCTACGCATGATCGATAAGATTGACAAAATGTCACGCGAGAAGTGGCACGTCTATGGCGAAGGATTGGGGCTATCTAGCGCCCAGATTGAAGGGTTAGAAGCACTGCTGGGCAACAAAGATCTGTGGCAAGAAGCACCAGAATTGGTTGAATTCTTTGGCGTGTTAGAAAACCTAGGCGTGCGCGATTGGTTTGAATACAATGCCAATATTGTGCGTGGGCTGAATTACTACACCGGCGTTGTGATGGAAGGCCGCGACCGCGCTGGCGATCACCGCGCCATTTTTGGCGGTGGCCGCTATGACAACCTCGTCGCCGACGTGGGTGGTGATGCGGTAACCGGCGTGGGCTTTGCAATGGGCGATGTTGTCATCAGCCTGATTGCTGAAGAATACGGTCTTGTGCCGCAAATGGCGTCGTCATCAGCGCAAGTCTTGGTCACGGTATTTGATGCGGAACACATGCCTGCCTCTCTCAAACTCGCGAAAGAGCTGCGTGCCGGTGGATTGACAGTTGAAATCTATCCAGAGGCGGTCAAACTCGCCAAGCAATTCAAATATGGCGACAAAGTTGGCATTCCAATCGGTGTCGTCGTTGGCCCAGATGACTTAGCCGCAGGCACAGTTGCCGTCAAACGCTTCGCCGACCGCAAGCAAATGAATGTGGCGCAAACGGATGCAGTGGACGCAATTTTTGAGTTATTGAACACCAACGCCTAATAAAGAAAAAAGACATTGCCCCGTAGGAAATAAAAGAAATCACTACCATTTCTACGATTTCTTCTATATAATATGTGAGTTCGGTTGATACAGTTTGACTGTGTTGCCAACATGGCGGTTGTAGCTCAGTTGGTTAGAGCGCTGGTTTGTGGTACCAGATGTCGTGGGTTCGAGTCCCATCTACCGCCCATAAAACTCTCAGATTACTTCTGAGAGTTTTTGCTTTATAATAAGCACATATGCGAGCCGCCTTAGCTCAATTGGATAGAGTGCCTGACTTCGGATCAGGGAGTTCTGGGTTCGAATCCTAGAGGCGGTGCAAAAGAAAAAGCCAGTC
>JAHDBW010000113.1 GCA_020630175.1 Anaerolineales bacterium | reverse complement strand
CTGCCAGTTAGCTCAGAAAGCGCGGCTTCCACAGATTTTTCAGCGTACCTGCGGTCTCATCTGATAAGGCTGCCCAGTTGGCAATTGGTAATTCAATTTCTGCAATGGTGCCTGTTGGATAGGCGTCAAAATCCCCAGTCAAAATTTCTAGCAATTCAGCAACGCCGGGGTTGTGTCCCACAACTAGAATGACATCAGCAGCACTATTGCGTTCGCTAAGCGCTTCAATATAAACATCAGGCTCAGCTAGATAAAAATCTTCCACTTGAATCAGTTCTGTTTCGCAGCCGGAGGCCGCATGCACTGCTTTCGCGGTTTGCCGGGCGCGCTTGGCGCTGGAGCACAGAACTAAATCTGGCGTTCGGCCTTGTGCCTTCAAGTGTTCCCCCATCATTGGGGCGTTTTGCTTGCCTCTTCCATTGAGGGGGCGCTCATAATCGGTTAGATCATGGCTCCAGCTAGATTTTGCGTGCCGCATTAGAAGTAATGTTTTCATAAGTCGATTAAACAACAAAGCGCCCAAATTTCAAATGAAACTGGGCGCTCTTATAAAACTAGGCCATGGTTAGGCGTTTTGGGAGAGTAAAAAGCTAACGGCGTCTTCTAAGTCAGCAAAGACTGGCGTTTCGTCTAGCTGGTGGTCACTTAGCATTGCCTCTTGCGTTGTCCCGCGTCCGGTTTGCACTAGCAATGGTTTTGTACCTGCGGCCAGCCCCGCTTGAATATCGGTCACCGCATCCCCAATCATCCAACTGTTGTTGAGATTGATATCAAAACGATCGGCAAAGTTGAGCAACATCCCCGGTTCTGGCTTGCGGCAGCCGCATGCATCTTCATTGCGATGCGGGCAAATGGTTGCCGCATCTACGCGGCCACCATGGTTATGAATAATATCAATCAGGCGTGTATTGATGCCATGGGCAACATCTACTGGAATTAGGCCCTTGCCTACTCCAGCCTGATTGGTCACAATAAAGACCTTGTAGTGGCTTTCTGCCAACCGCACAAGCGCATCTAACGCGCCCGGCAAAATGTCTACATCGTCCCAACTTCGGACGTAATTGTCACAATTTTCAATAATGACGCCATCGCGATCTAGAAAAACCGCCTCGCGTTCTAAAGTCTCAATTGCTGTGAACATAAACTACAACTCCACAAACCGCTAAAAATTTCAAAAAAATGGGTTTAAATACTTCGCACATTTGCCAAGCCCTATACTGCTAGACATCTGTTTACATTAGAAGTAACACTTGAATTAGCATTGGTTGCACAGGTTAGTAAACTATAGCGTGTTGTTACGCGGTTCGTAAAGTTGAAATCTGATTGAAATTGGATAGGGTATCGTTTGTATAACCTAGACAATACTCGTTATAATCGAGCGTCTCAAAATGCAAGCTTTGCGCCTATGGCTTACTTTCTAATGTAAACAAGACTGGCTAGGAATTTGCAACCTGATTTTTTGTGTAACCTTTTACACGACTTAATCTCTCATCGAACTTTATTTATGTTAATTGCCAGGGCTCCAGTCCGAATATCATTTGCCGGCGGCGGTACAGATTTACCCGCGTATGCTCATCAGTATGGTGGTGCCGTTATTAGTACAACCATCGATAAGTACGTTTATGTACATATGAACGTACAACCTGCGCCAGACTTGCAAATTGGCTCTTCCGACTATCGCACGTTCTTCCGGCATTCTGGAAAAGAAGTGTTGTTTTGGAAGGGGGAGCTTGGCTTACCAAAAGCTGTTTTGCATCACTTTGGTATCCACAAGGGCATTTCTATGTTCTTAGCCTCAGAAGTGCCGCCGGGTACTGGTTTGGGCTCATCTTCTACCGTTTCTGTTGCGTGTATAAAGGCTGTTAGCACGGCTTGCGGGCAATCGCTCAGCCGCAAAGAAATTGCAGACTTATCTAGCTATATTGAAATGCAAAAGCTGGGCATGACAATTGGGTATCAAGATCAATTTGCTGCGGCGCACGGTGGCTTCAATCGTTTTGAATTTACGCCCGACGGCAACACTGCCAAGCCGCTATATCTTGATCCAGATTTTCTGCAAAAGTTCCAAAGCCAACTGCTGTTGTTTTTTACAGGACAATCGCGCGTGTCAACTAGCATCCTCAGCCGCCAGAGTGAAAACACCAAGAAAAAGGGTGGCAAGTCGCTCGACGCGCTGCATACGGTCAAAGGCATGGTCGATGAAATGGAAAGCTGCCTCAACGCCGGTGACTTAGATAAGTTTGGCGAATTGCTGCACCTTGGCTGGGAAAGCAAAAAGAAATTTGCTAGCGGCATTAGCAATCCTCGCATCGATCACCTGTACAGTACGGCGCGCAATATGGGCGCTAAAGGTGGCAAGCTAACTGGGGCTGGCGGCGGCGGATTTTTCATGTTGTTCTGTGAAGAAGGCACGCAAGATGCCATCACCGACGCGATGGAAGCCGATGGTTTACGACGGATCAAATTCAATTTTGAAAACGGCGGCGCACGCGTGCTGCTCAATGCTGGTTTACGCCTAAATTTGGAGGACGCATGAGTCGTCGCGGTAGCTGGCTGTTATTTATTACGCTGATTGCAACTGACGCAATATTCTTAGCGTTGGCAATGTGGCTGACCATTGCGCAAGTGATTCCAGAGGCGTGGGATAGCAGTCCATATATGCTTTCGGCGCGCATTGCGGTCCCAATTTATTTGCTGATTTTTTACGCACTCCGCTTGTATGATTTAGACACCGTACTTGAAGATTCGCGGGAATATTCCACGCTAGCCAATGGGTGCGCTTACGGGATCTTGGCCTTGATTTTGGTCAACCTAATTGTGGCCAATCAAGATTTATGGCTGGTCTGGTTGCTAGTGACTTGGCTTGCAACAACGCTGGCAGTATGGCTTGGGCGACTGTTTATGCGCTGGTTAGTCCGTTCACAGCGTAGCAATGGGCACCTGATTAGTAACGCCATTATCATCGGGGCCAACGAACAGGGCCGCACGATTGCAAATCAGCTGAAATCTACAAAATATTCTGGTCTAAAAATTATTGGCTTTGTTGATGATTTCTTGCCAGTTGGCACGCCGGTCATTGAAGACCTTAAGGTCATTGGGCATCCAACTGCGCTGAAAATGGTTGCTGAGCAATTTTCTGTTAAAGAAATTGTGCTGGTTCCAGGGGCAGTGGCTTGGGAAACGTTCCGCGAACTTGTTGAGAACGTTTCACTGGATGAGTCGTTGAAACTGCGGCTTTCACCGGGATATTACGATCTGCTTGCCGATACGCCGCGCGTTGCCCATCGTAATTTTGTGCCGCTCATTTCACTAGGTGGTATCCGCTTTGATAGCTTTGAACAAGTGCTCAAGGGGCTGGTTGATTTTGGCCTAGGCTTGGTATTGTTTGTGATTGCGTTACCCCTCATGCTACTGACTGCCATCCTAATGAAGCTGACCGGACACGGTAAAATTTGGAGCAATTGGAACGTCACCGGCATGCATGGGTCTAATTTCAAGGCCTATGTGTTTGATGTAAAAGCCGATAAGCCGCTAGGACGCTTGTTGCGTAGCACCGGTTTACATGTGTTGCCATTGCTTATTTATGTGTTGATGGGGCGGATGAGCCTAGTTGGCCCGCGTCCGATTCGTAATCGTATGTTGGTAGAGCGCCAACGTTGGTTGCCGGCGCTATCCTCTGTAAAACCAGGTGTTACCGGACCATGGGCAATTGTGCCAGAATCGACTGTAGAAGAAGAGATGCGCTCTACGCTATACTACATTCGCAACTGGACAATCGCATTAGACCTGCAAATCTTAGTGCAGACGATTGTGACTGGCATTCGGCGCCGTTGGCAAAATTTGTATAGCTAATTACAAAATACGCGTTACTTTAAGCGCATAACCGCACTCTAATCACTATACGCTTACACTTTTTAAACTGATTTTTTTATGACTTATATTGATGACTATCTGACCAAATTGGAAACTGCCATTCGGAACCTCTCGCGTGAAGATTTAAACGCAAGCATGGATCTCATTATTCAAGCATGGCAAAACGATAAGCAGATCTTTGTGATTGGCAACGGCGGGAGTGCTGCAACGGCCTCACATATGATGAACGATCTCAATAAACTGACGATTGTGCCCGGTCAACCACGCTTTCGGGTGCTTGCACTCACCGATAATATGCCGCTTGTAACCGCTTGGGGGAACGACAGTTCTTACAACGTGACCTTTGCAGAACCGATGCGGAACTTTATGCGCGAAGGTGACCTGCTCATTGCAATTTCAACGAGTGGCAATTCGCCAAACATTATTGAAGCCGTAAAGGTTGCCCAAACTGAACTCGGTGCAACTGTCATCGGGTGGGTTGGTGATAAGGGTGGCAAACTGGCAGAAATGGCAGACCAAGTTGTCAAATTTCCAGACCCACACATCGGGCGGCAAGAGGATGGGCACCTCATCTTCAATCATGCGATTGCAAATGCAATCCATGACCGGCTGAGCAAAAGCGCTTAAACAAAAAACGGCCAGCAATGGCCGTTTTTTTATTTAAATTGTGATTTGCTACCCCATGGGGCTCAGGCTATTTAAGCGTTGCTGCCTCGCTGACAACTTTTGTTAGCAGCTTTACGCCATTTTGCACGTCACGTAGGTCCACCATTTCTGATGGCGTGTGGATGTAACGACAAGGGATTGATAAACAACCCGATGGAATACCACCACGTGTCACCTGTGTGGCGCGGGCGTCGGTGGTGCCAAATGGCAAAATTTCCATTTGGTACGGTAAGCTGGCGGCGACCGCTTGATCACGCATCAAGCGTACTAAGCGCGGGTCTGCCAACATGCCACCGTCACGCACTTTGATGGCTGGCCCTTTGCCAAGATCAACATCCATCTTGAAGCCCTTTGGCGTGTCACTCGTAGCGGTTACATCAACGGCAATCACTATATCCGGCTCAGTATGATAGGCAGCAGGGCCAGCACCACGGGTGCCAACTTCTTCCTGCACGCTCCACACAAAGATCACTTCATTTGCTGGATTTTTGAGCGCCTTGAGCGTTTCTAACAGCACAACACATCCAATCCGATCATCCATGCTTTTGGCAACCAAGCGGTTTTCGTTCAGTTGTAAAAATGGACGCACAAAGCCTGCGACGTCACCCAATCCGACGGGGCAGTCTGCTTTGCTGCTGGCACCAACGTCAATAAATAAATCATCATAGCTTGGCAGGCTGCGTTTGCCAGGGTTGTCAACGCCGATAACGCCCATTACGCCATTGGTGAACTGCACCCGGTTGCCAATCAGCGTTTGTGGATTGACACCGCCAATCCGCATAAGTCGGCAAAATCCATTGGCGTCAATATGGGAGACCATCACGCCAATTTCATCCATATGGGCAATAAGCATCACCCGTTGGCCGCCTTTTTTACCAGCAACACGCGCAATCACGTTACCGAGGGCGTCAGTGGTGACATCCGCAGTATATTGCTTGGCATCGGCAATAATCATTGCCCGAATGGCGTCTTCGTAAGCCGATGGGCCGTAGGCCTCAACGTATTTTTGAATTAGATCGATCATAAGGTGTAACTGTCTGGCGTGAGTGCGCGCAACCCGGCCGTTGCCAGATTGATAGTGTTTTCAACATCGGATTTGCTAATAATCGCGGCGGGTGAGTGGATGTAGCGGGCTGGCACCGAAATGGTCAGCACCGGAACGCCACCGCGTGATTTTTGAATAATGCCCGCGTCATTGCCACCGCCGCCGGGTTGCCGGAACTGATGCGGGATTGCGTTTTCAGTGCCAATATCAGCAAAGTGTTTCGCAAGCTTGTGGTTGAACAATGTGGTGGCATCTGCAAGCGATAATGCTGGCCCGTGCGCCAGTTTTGTGTTGTAGTGAATATTTTCCGCGTCTGGATCTGAGACGGGGAGGTCGTTGGCGGGTGTGGCTTCGAGCACTAGCGCAACATCAGGGTCAAGCGCCCACGCCGCAATTTTTGCACCGCGTAAGCCAACTTCTTCTTGCACTGTAAATGCGCACTGTAAATCAAATGGGAAGGCATCCCCTAAAATCAATTGAATAAGGTTGAAACAGCCAATCCGGTTGTCTAGTGCTTTGCCACGCACGGCAGGGCCAAGATCCGCAAATTCCATCGCAAATGTGCCGTAGTCACCGGGTTTGACCTTACCACCAGCGGCTTCTTTGCTGCTGGCCCCAATATCAATGCGTAAGCTGCTCATACCGATGGTGGCTTTACGGTTGCTGCCTTGTAAGTGAACCGGCACAGCATTAATAACGCCCAGCTGATTAGTTTTACCAACGACCATTGGGGTGCCGATCATAATGCGTGGGTCTAAGCCGCCAACATTGGTGAACCGCAGCGTGCCGTTACCTTCAACGGCCACGATCATTACGCCGACTTCGTCCATGTGGGCGGTTGCCATCACGTTCAAGTCGCTTGCGCCAGTGCCTTTCTTGGTGACAAATAAATTGCCCATCGTATCAACAGATACATCGGTTACATGGTCTTTGATGTGGCTATAAATTACGTCGCGGATGGCAGTTTCATTGCCAGATACCGAGACCGTATTTGAGAGTTCTGCAAGTAAATCGAGGGCGGGTTGGTCAAACTTAAACATCAGCACCTACCGTAAAACTTAGGTCTGTTAGCGTCGTTTCATCTAGCGTGGCGATGACCTCTGCCATCAGGCGTGCGCTGCGTTCAATATCTTTCAGCACAACGGTTTCAATGGGCGTATGCATATTCTTGATGGGGATGCTAATGAGCGCCGTTGGAATTCCATCGCGGCTCACCTGCATGCCAATGGCGTCTGTGCCAGAACTGCGCGGCAGCAAATCACGGTGAATGGTCATTTCAAGGTCAGCGGCGACTTTTTCTATCTTTTCGTAGAACTTTGGATGTAAGTTTGCCCCCCAGCCTAAGGTTGGGCCGGCACCAAGCTTGAAGGTTTCCCAGTCTGACGTGCCACTTTGGCGACCAAAGGTGACATCAATCACAATTGCCATGTCAGGTTTTTCTGCGAACCCAGCCGCATAAGCGCCAACGAGGCCAACTTCTTCTTGCACAGTCGCAGTTGCAACGACATCCCAAGCGTGCGTTCGATTTTGTAAATAGTCCAAGCACAATGTCACTGCGGCAACAGACGCCCGATTATCTAAAGAGCGCGCCACGAGCGTGCCGTCATTGAGAAAGCTAGGCGTTTGCGCGAATGAGACTAAATCGCCGAGCTTTACTGCTTTTTCTACATCAGCTGGCGGTAAGCCAAGGTCGATATATAAGTCGGTCAGGGGTAGATATTCTTTGCGTTCGGCAGCCGTTTGTAGATGTGGCGGCTTGCTTGCCACCACGCCAGACAGATCACCGCTGGTGGTGTGCACGGTGACGATTGAACCGGGCAGAACGCGGTTATCAATTCCACCAATTGGCCCAACTTTGAGGAAGCCCTCAACAAGTTGGGTCACCATCAGCCCGATCATATCCATATGCGCCGCCAGCAAGATCGTGGGGCGTGTTTCAGCGCCAGTTCCATTTTTGACAGCGACTAAGTTGCCAATTGGCGTTGTTTTGATGCTATCTGTAAGCGGAGCCCAATAGTTTTGGATGGTCTCGCGAATTGGAGATTCGTACGCAGACATTCCGGGAACAGTACAAAGTGTTTCCAGAAGCGGTTTTAGTGATGTCATAGCGAATGTAACGCGCACCAGAAACGGGCGCTAAGGTGTTGGAGACGGTGTTGGTGTATCCGTTGCTGTTGCTGTTGCCGTTGGCGTGTTGGTATCAGTTGCTGGCGGCGTTGGTGTATCGGTGTCGGTTGGTGTAGGCGTGTTCGTTGCTGCCGGTGTTGCCGTATTAGTATTTGTTGGCGTCGGCGTATTGCTGTTGGTCGGCGTCGGCGTATTCGTATCGGTTGGGCTTGCTGCGGCGGTAGCTGTTGCTGCCGTTGATGTTGCGGTTGCATTAGCATTAGCAGTGGCGGTGGCATCTACAATTGCAGTTGCGGTCGCTGCGGCATTGGCAGTGGCGCTGGCATTTGCATTCGCTGTTGCTGTGGCATTCGCATTCGCGGTGGCGGTTGCATTGGCTTGCGCAGTGGCACTTGCGTTGGCATTAGCGGTCGCCGTTGCATTCGCGTTGGCGGTCGCCGTGGCGTTGGCAGCGGCAGTTACGGTTGCCTGAAACGCAGCCGTTGCGTTGGCATTTGCGGTGGCTTGTAGGACAGCCGCTGTGCCCGTTGCGTCAATGGTTGGTGTTGGCGTTGCCGTTGCGGTGAATGTTTGTGTTGGCGTAGGTGTATCCGTTGACGTTGGAATGCGCGTTGGTGTTTTTGTCCGTGTTGGCGGAGTAAACTGTGTTGGCGTTGATTCCAATGCTGCGTCAGTATTTTCTGGCGTTGGTGTTTTGGTAGATGGGGCAATCAGCGTAAATGTAGCGGTGGCCTCTGGGGTGGCAGTTGCAACTTCGGTTGGCACTGCGGTATCTACCGGTTGCGCGGCTGGACCGCGGTCACGTGCAAGCAACACGAATCCGATGCAATAGAATGGCAGCGTTAGTAAGATAATCGCTGTCATGGTGGTGTATTTTTTTTGCTGTTTTTCGGAGTTGTGCTGCACCATAATACTAGTTCGCATAATACCAGTCTGAGGTCGATGGTGTCAATTTGCTAAACGTTAATCAGTATCCTCACAGATGGTTTGTATAATTCCCGCTTGCATGTTGATTTACCCTTTATTACTGCTGTTTTATACAGGCTTAGCAATCGGATTATCTGTTTATGGATTTAATGCCCTGTTGCTGGGCTTTACGTTCGTAGCCAAGCGGTATGCGAAACGCGTCAAAACTGGGCGGGCGATTAAAGTGATGCCAGACCAATGGCCGCATGTGACGGTTCAACTGCCGCTTTATAACGAGCGCTTTGTTTGTGAGCGTCTACTAAAACGCGTGGCGCAGTTGGATTACCCGCGCGAGCAGTTAACAATCCAATTGCTTGATGACTCCACCGATCAAACCACCAGCTTGCTGGCAGCTTTGACAACACACTTCGTAGCACAAGGGTTTGATATTCAACACGTGCGCCGCGAAGACCGCGTTGGCTATAAGGCTGGCGCATTGGCTTACGGCATGACGCAAAGCGACAGTCAGTTTTTTGCTATTTTCGATGCTGACTTCTTACCACAGCCTTCATTTCTCAAAGACGTTATTCCTTACTTCGATAAACCGGCTATAGGAATGGTGCAAACGCGTTGGGCGCACTTGAATAGCGATCAGAATGCGCTAACACGCGCACAATCGTTAGCGATTGATGGGCACTTTGTTGTGGAGCAAACGGTCCGGAGCCGGACTGGCTTATTGTTTTCATTCAATGGGTCTGGCGGTGTTTGGCGGCGCACGTGTATTGACTCGGCTGGCGGCTGGAAAAGCGATACCTTGGCTGAGGATTTAGATCTCTCTTATCGCGCGAAGCTGGCTGGTTGGCAATTTAGCTATTGTCCGCAAATTGAAGCCCCGGCTGAAATCCCAGAAAGCCTAACGGCCTTCAAACGCCAACAGTTCCGTTGGGCGAAAGGCTCTATTCAGACGGCGCGTAAGCTGCTCTGGCCGCTGTTGTGTAGCGATCAAAGCGTAATTGCGAAACTGCACGGTGCGCTGCATCTCACTGGCTATTTTGTGCACCCGATGATGATTATGTGGGTGTTACTGAGCTTGCCGCTTAGCCTAACTGGCGTGCCATCTTCACTCCCCCTGAGCTTAGTTGGGATTGCTGGTGCGGGGCCACCGCTTGTGTATTTTTTAGGACAAGTTGTGTTGTATCGACGTGGCGGGTTACGGTTTATTTATTTCCCGTTTTTGTTGTTACTGGGGACTGGGATTGCGGTCAATAACACGCATGCTATTGTTGAGGCATTGTTAAATCGCAAACCGAATGAATTTTTACGTACGCCCAAATTTAGCGCTGCCGCAGCGGCCAACAGCACCTATCAACTCAAGGTCAATTGGACAGTCTGGGCAGAATTGGGGCTAGCACTCTATGCGCTCATCGCCATGCTGATTGCAGTCCGGTCTGCGCCTGAGTTGGTGTTTGTACAAATTATGTTTGGCAGCGGCTTTTTATACGTGGGGCTGCTTGGTCTGCGTGACGGGGTGCAGCAATGGACGCGGCGCTGGCAACAGCGGCGCGGGTTAGAAAACCCATCCTCACTCAGCACTGACTGACGGCTCTTCCAACAAGGCTTCGATTTCTTCTAGCGTTGTTAGCCAGCTAATTTCTGTGATGAAGGCGTGCAGCGAGTCAGATTGTTCGCGGAAGCGCAGCACCGCTGGGCCAATTGGGTCTTCGCCACGGGCCCCGGCTTGGTCAGCATAGGCGCCATAAAATGCAAAATAGGCTTGGTTGATTTTGCGGATCAGATACCCCTCTTCAAAAAAGAGTGCTTGTCGCTCGTTCATATAAGCCTCGGCTTCTTCAATTTTTCCCTCCGCTAACAGCGCATCGGCCTTAACGCGGGTGATGCCCATCTCTTTATGAAAATCAAAAACGTCTGCGTCAGCGGCTGGTGTGGCAACGTTAGACTGCGCTTGATCAACTGGCTTGGGCACAAGTTCTGGGTAGAAGCGCTCTATGACCTTTGCCCCAATTTCATCGCCTAAGACGCTGGCGGTGGTTTCATTGATGACCTGTGTTTGCGGATTGTTGAAGTATTCGTAGCCTAACGGCCTCACCATCAAGTAGTGGTGTGCCCACTCATGGGCAATAACATTGACGGTGTAGTTTAGATTGCCGGTTTCATAAACCATTGCGGGATAAAGCGATAGGCCACCAAGGGGAACTACTAACGAGGCCACGTCTAGCTCTGCATCAACAGTGGCTTCAAGGTCTTCAATTGTGGTGAGCGGCGTGTTTGGCGCCAGATCGGCCATGTCGATTTGTTGGATTTTGTCTCGACTGGAGACGATCATACGCTCTGGTAAGGCTGTGATGGATGCGGCAACTGGCGGCACGATGTAGTCCAATACCCCAAAGCCTTCTTCGGCCAAGATTGTGGAAACTTGATCTTGCAGAATCGCTTCAACCAAGCCTTTTTGCGTCAACATTGTGGCGCGTTTTTCTTCTAGGGCGGCGTTTAATTCGGGCAGCGTGGCCTGATCGGCGTTCGGGTCGCTAATCAAACGTTGGATATCACGCTCGATCGTTTGGGCTTCGGCCACTTGCACAAAATAGGCCTTTACAATCGCGTTGGCATCAGCAGGTGCTAGCAGTTTGTGGTCGCCACTTGCAAAGGCTTTGCCTTTTGCTTGTAAGGCGCTGGCGCTCCACGGTAAATAGGCAAAGTGATGTCCGGCAACAATTTCGCTTGCATCTGGCTCGGTTTCTGGGTCACCCCACAGGTAAGCGCTCGGTAATCCGATTGCAATTAGGGCAATTAATATCCACAGTCTAAGTTTGTCTTTTGAATATTTCATAGAGTGCTTGACGAGCGGCGCTGTTTTTAATAGAATTTGCAGACATTGTTACAAATTTCACAGGGAGCTTTTCCATGTCTACAAAACGCGCAATTGTTTGGGTTGTATCCGTCGTTCTTGGCGTAGCGTTGTCTTATCTCACGATCTATCTATTTGACACCACCATTGAGAAATTCATTGCTGGTAACTTCGCAATGCTGATTATTTCAATCGCAGCATTCTTCTGGATTTGGCTAGATTACTTCTTAGGCACCAAAATGCTGCCAGAAGCAGACGACAACTAACCAAACCATACAAGATAATAGACCATTGAAAGCCCTGCTTTACGGCTGGGCTTTTTTATTTTAAGTCTT
>JAHDBW010000112.1:7507-11862 GCA_020630175.1 Anaerolineales bacterium | reverse complement strand
GAAACCGAAGACGGCTTTGAAATGCAGTTGGGTACCAACCACTTTGCGCACTTTGCGTTGACGGGTCATTTGTTAGATGTGCTCAAAGGCACGCCAAACGCGCGGGTACACAATACGTCTAGTAGCGCCGCGTTCAGCGGGCGCATCAATTTTGATGACCTCATGAGCAAACAGAGCTATAGCCGGTGGGGCGCTTACGGGCAGAGCAAGTTAGCAAATGCCGTTTTTGCAACGGAACTCGATCGGCGTTTCAAAGCTGCTGGGCTAGATCTCATTTCTAATTCTTCGCATCCGGGGTTGGTGATGACGAACCTACAAGCCAATAGCTTGGCGCAGTCTGGCCGTCCATTCATAGAACGTATTTTGTACGGGATTGCAGAGCCACTGCTGGCGCAAGACATTAGCATGGGCGTGTTGCCACAGCTGTATGCATCAACTGCGCCTGAGGCAGAGGGCGGTAAATTTTACGGCCCAAAAACGTTTAGAATGCGTGGTTATCCAGCCGCACAATCCTGTAATAAAGTGCTGGATGACGCCAATGTGTTAGCGCGTTTCTGGGATGTGTCTGAAGCCCTAACGGGTGTGAAGTACAATTTTTAGACGGCTGAGTGCGGTGTATGACTGTTTAGCATTGCTATATGAAGGCATTGGACATGTTGCGAGGAAATGAAGATGAATAAAAAATGGACGGCCGCTGATATTTCAGATTTAGACGGTCAAGTGATAATCATCACTGGTGCAAATAGCGGCCTTGGCTTGGAATCAACCAAAGTGCTAGCGGCTAAAGGGGCCACGGTTGTGATGGCCTGCCGCAATCTGGAAAAGGCAGCGGCGGCAAAAGCGGCGGTCTTGCAGGCAACGCCAACAGCTACGTTAGACATCATCCCGCTAGACAATGCCAGCCTGGCCTCAGTCAACGCGTTTGCAGCGGCCTTCAAAGCAAAGTATGACCGCTTAGATGTGCTGCTCAACAATGCTGGTGTGATGGCAATTCCGCGTCAAGAGACAGTAGATGGCTTTGAAATGCAGTTGGGCACCAATCATTTGGCGCACTTTGCACTGACGGGATATTTACTAGATGTGCTCAAGAGTACGCCAAATGCTAGAGTGCATAACACCTCCAGCAGCGCTGCATTTGGCGGGCGCATCAATTTTGATGACCTAATGAGCAAACAACGCTATAGCCGTTGGGGCGCTTATGGGCAAAGCAAATTGGCAAACGCCGCCTTTGCTACTGCGCTGGATAAACGCCTAAAAGCCGCTGGGTTAGACATCATTTCTAATTCTTCGCATCCGGGCTGGGTTGTGACAAACTTGCAATCAAACAGTTTAGAACAGTCTGGTAATCCACTGGGCGAACGCCTTTTGACCACAATGCTTGCTCCGTTTCTGGCGCAAGATATCGAAATCGGTGTGTTGCCCCAGTTGTACGGCGCGACTGCTCCTGAGGCGGAAGGTGGTAAATTCTACGGCCCCAAAACTTTTCGGATGTTAGGGCATCCGGCTGAACAAAAATGCAACGCGATGTTAGCGGATGCCAACGCCTTAGCACGTTTCTGGGATGTTTCAGAGGACCTGACCGGTGTGGAGTACAGCTTCTAAGCCTTTCAAAACTAACTGAGCAATAAAAAAGCAGTTGTCTTTGCATAACTGCTTTTTTATTTAAGTTGGAAAATCTACACGCAATTGTCATATTTGTGCCACATTTGCTTTGTATCGTTTTAAGTGTGAAGGGAATTCTCCTATTTCAAATTATTTACAAGGTACAAGGTAATCTCATGACAACACTCAAAACAAAATTTACATTGGCCGCTTCTGGGCTAATTATGCTGACCATGGCAGCGTTTGCTATATTCGGTGCCCAACGCACATATGCGGCAGGCCTCACTAATCCAGTTTCTGGAGACCTCGCAGTTTCACTCTTTGCTGAAGATGGCGAATTTCCTGACTACAACGACTGTTTTCCTCTAGATGACGCCATGGTTGGCGTGCCTACTGAAGTAGGAATTATTGATGGCACTGACATGACGGACGCAGACATTATTGCTTCTGAAAAAGCGTTCTTGCAAAGTTTGGTTGATGATGGCTCGCTAACCCAAGCCGAAGCAGATCGGGCGTTAGCAGATTTGGAAAAGATGCTTGAAGACCCAAGTGGCGCACTTATGTTAGACGGCCCATGTGGGCAGCCATTCCCAGATGCAGACTGTTTTGGTCCTGGCTTTGTGTCTGAAGCCGTGCCGTTTGGCGCTGATGATGGCGCTTTTGAAATGATCTTTACGGACGGCGAATCTGAAGAAGAAATCATCGCAGCCTTGAAAGAGGAAGAGAAGAAGTATCTACAGAGCTTAGTAGATGCTGGCACCATCACCCAAGCCGAAGCCGATGAGATGTTGGCTGACTTTGACGTAATGTTTGCCGATGGCCCAATGATGGAAGAAGGAAGCATTGCTGATGATGGCTTTGGAATGGTTTTTGAAGATGATGCATCTGAAGAAGAGATCATCGCAAGCTTGAAAGAAGAAGAAAAGAAGTATTTGCAAGGGCTCGTTGACGACGGCACCATCACCCAAGCCGAAGCTGATGAAATGCTTGCTGACTTTGATGTCGTATTTGAAGACATGACCGACGGCTTTATGGACGTAATGCCATGCGGTGAAGATCCTTATATGGAAGCATTAAGTACAGTATTAGGCCTTGATCTGGATGAATTGTATGAGGCCCTAGCTGGCGGAACTTCAATTGCAGATATCGCAAAGGCGGAAGGCGTTGCTGTACAAAAAGTGATCGATGCTTTGGTTGCTGCTGAAACTGAAATGATTGATGAAATGCTGAAAGACGGTTTCATCACACAAGCAGATGCCGATGAATGGCGTAAAAACTTGGTGAAACAAGTAACGTTCGACGTGACCGTTAGTTATCCTGATCCTTATCAAATTGCAGCAGATTTGCTGAAGATTGATGTGGAAGCGCTCTGGGCAGCAATGGATGACGGGAAGTCTATTGCCGATTTGGCGGAAGACAAAGGTGTTAGCAAGCAAGCCATTATTGATGCTATTGTAAAAGCAGACAATGACTTAATTGATGCGCAAGTAGAGGCAGACCTGATCTCAGAAACGGAAGCCAAAATCTGGCGCGCTGAAACAGCAACTTATGCAGCAGACTTGGTCAACAACAACTTCTCAATGTGGTTCGAGGAACTCCCAGCGGGAATGCTTGAAGACTAACAAATCCTAACTATCCTTCACAACATTACACGTAGCTCAAGCCGAGCTACGTGTTTGTGGATTAAACGAGTTGGTGAGTGTTGTGCAATATTATGAAAAAAACAGTTCTAATCATTGAAGATGAAGCCCGCATTGCAGAGTGGGTGAAGACATACTTTGAACGGGCAGGCTTCCATGCGGAAGTCTGCTCAGACGGGAAGCGCGGCCTGCAAGCTGCGCAAACCCTGTCGCCGGATATTATTATTTTGGACCTCATGCTGCCGGGCCTTAGCGGTGTTGAGGTTTGCCAGGAATTACGGATGAATTCAGATGTGCCAATTTTGATGGTCACGGCCAAAGGCGCATATCAAGATCGGATCACTGGCTTAGATATTGGCGCTGATGATTACATTGTCAAACCCTTCAATCCTGAAGAGTTAGTGGCGCGTGCTAATGCGGTGCTGCGTCGGGCGCAGAAAGCCGTGCAAAAAACAATCACATGTGGGCCAGTTAGCTTGAACTTAAACACACAAACGGTACACCTGACCGGCATTGAAGTGCCGCTAAGTGCCGCACAATTTTGTCTTTTGAAAACGTTTATGCAGCACCCTAATCAAGTGCTGAGTCGTAATCAACTGATTGAAATGGCGTTTGATGGCAATTTTGATGGCTTTGACCGCGCAATTGACACCCACATTCGCCGCCTGCGAAAGGTACTGCATTACGAAGTGCATCAGCCAATTCAAACTGTCTATAGCATGGGCTATAAATATGTTGTTGCTGAGGAACAGGCTTAATGTCGTTACGGTGGCGCATTTTGGGCGCGTTTATGTTGGTTATTTTGCTCACGGTTTTGCTAAGCGTTGGCATTGCAACCTGGTCGTCTTACCGAGGCGTAAACGAACTGAATGAATTCCTAAGCCAAGATGAGGCCGATTTTTTGGCACAGCAGCTTAGTGATCGATATTCAATAATGCAAGATTATGATGGGATTGATGAAGACTTGGCGCTTCTTGGTTATTTGCCGGGGGCGCCTATCTTCTTTGATGATGCAATAATGGGGGGTGGGATAGACGGCTTCATCATAGATGAACAAGGAAATATGATTCCAGTAGATCCACTTGATATTCCTGACGAGATGATGCCGGAAGA
>JAHDBW010000112.1:0-7407 GCA_020630175.1 Anaerolineales bacterium | reverse complement strand
GAAATATGATTCCAGTAGATCCACTTGATATTCCTGACGAGATGATGCCGGAAGAGATGATGCCGGGAGAGATGATGCCGGAAGAGCTAGGGATCTTGCCGGATGAAGCTTTTTTTACTGATTTTATGCCGAGTAGAGTGGTCGTTCTTGATCTTGATGATCAGGTCATTATTGATAATTATGCGGAAGTTGAAACCGGCACTATATTTACGAGTGAAGTTGGGAAACGCGCTGACATTATTGACTTTCAGACTTCAGAAGTTGTCGGGTCAGTTTTTGTAGAGGTTAATTTAGGCGGTTTTAACGATGGTAGCGATAGTTTTCTGAGCAGCATGCTCTACAACACGATTGCTGGCGGCTTGATTACAGCGGTGATTGGGCTAATTCTGGCACTTTGGCTTGCCAATCGCGTCACCGCGCCTGTGATTGCGCTCACAAAAGCGACCCAAAGCGTGATCAATCAGGCCACGCCCGAGGCTTTGCCGGTAACCTCTAATGATGAGTTAGGGCAGATGACAACTGCATTCAATCAGATGATTAGCGCCTTGCAGACACAACAAGAGTTGCGCACACGCTTAGTTTCAGATCTGTCACATGAATTGAACACGCCCCTGACGGTGATGCAGCTTGAAGCGCAGGGGCTAAGTGATGGGCTACAAACACCCAGTGTGGCGTCGCAACGCATCATGAGCGAAATCAGCCTGTTGAAGAATCTAGTTCACGACTTGAATTGGTTGGCTGAAGCCGATACAAACGATATGCGTTTAGATCGTAAGCCTCATTTCTTGCATGATGTTGTCAATGCTGAAGTTAAACGTTGGCAACCGCAGGCGCTTGATGGCGGCGTGGAGATGGTGGTTGAGGATTCAGTGCAGCCAACATTAGTGCTGTTAGACCGGCTGCGCATGAGCCAAGTGCTGGGCAATATTTTGCGTAATGCGCTACAACATACGCCATCTGGTGGGCAAATACGGATTGGCAGCAGTTTTGAAGCCAATAAGTTTTTGCTGATTATTCATGACACCGGCTGTGGAATTTCAGCAGACAATTTGCCGCATTTGTTTGATCGGTTTTATCAAGTTGCTGAAGATCGTTCACGCGAGAAAAGCGGCAGCGGCTTAGGATTGGCGATTGCTCAAGCCATTGTGAAGGCGCATCAAGGTGAGATCTCTATCGCCAGCGCCGGATTAGGCAACGGAACCACTGTAACAATCCGCTTACCGCACAACCAGTGATAAAATTCCTGCATGCAGGAACGTGAAGTAGAACTAATACCAACTGTGCTTTTCTGGGGTTTCTTTGGAACCCTAGTTGGCAGTATGATCGGCGCCATCTTAGGGCGTAAATCCATAATGGCCATCTTAGGTGGTTTATTGGGTCTGCTGGTTGGGTTGCTAGATGGTGCAGAACTCGACCGTTAGCACTCCGTTTCGTTACATTTCTTTCCCTCCCTTTTTTCATAAGAGCTGATTTCAATGGTTAAGTTCCGTTATCAAGTGGTGTTGTACATCCTTGCCGCAATTGTGGTTGCGTTTGATCAATATACAAAGTCTTTAGTGCGTGCCTCCTTAGGATTGTACGAACGCTATATCCCTTTCCCCATCTTGGAAGATATTTTCGATATTATCCATACGCACAATTCTGGTGCGGCGTTTGGCATGTTCCAGCAAGGTGGCGCGTTTTTTACCGCAATCGCATTTGTGGTAATTGCTGCCATTCTTGTTTACAACGTGGTGCTAGAACCGCATGAACAAATGGTACGCGTGGCGCTCGGCTTGCAGTTGGGCGGCGCAATTGGCAACCTGATTGATCGCTTGCAGCGCGGTTATGTCACTGACTTTTTGTATGCGCACGGTTTTCCGGTCTTCAATATTGCTGACTTAGCAATTACCGGCGGGGTGGTTGTGTTGATTTTGGTGATGATTGTTGAAGCACGTGAACTTGCGGCACAGCCCGCGCCCGATGCTGACGGCAATGACGCGGCAACCGCTTAATGCCTGAATTACTCCAATTTAAGATTGACGCCAAAGGTGAGCGTTTAGACAAATATCTGGTGACGGTGTTGCCAGACTTTTCACGTTCGCAAGTCCATCGCCTCATTAGTAATGGCAATGTGTTGCTAAACGGACTTGTGCCATTTAAGTTTGGCATCAAGCTCAATGTAAATGATCAGCTTGACGTTACGTTGCCAGACCCTGAACCGACTGAAATCATCCCGCAAGACATTCCTATCGATATTGTTTATGAAGACGATGATGTGATTGTGGTCAACAAAGCTGCGGGCATGGTGGTGCATCCGTCTGCCGGGCACACCAGCGGCACGTTAGTGAACGCTGTTTTGGGGCATTGCCCGGACATTGAAGGCGTTGGCGGTGCGCGGCGACCGGGGCTAGTGCATCGGCTTGATAAAGATACGTCAGGTGTCATTATTCTGGCAAAGCATGACAAAGCCCATCGTTTCTTACAAGCGCAGTTCAAAAATCGTGATGTTGAAAAGAACTATTACGCCTTGGTAGTTGGCAAATTGCCATCGCCAATTGGCACGGTAGAAACCAACATTGACCGTGATCCCCGCAATCGCAAGCGCATGGCCGTTTATCCACCGCGCCATGAACGCGGGCGCTTAGCGATTTCACACTTTACAGAGCTGCGCGAATTTGATGATTACACCTTAGCGGATGTGCGCATTGAGACCGGCCGCACGCATCAAATTCGGGTGCACATGACATTTCTAGGCTGCCCAGTGGCGGGCGATGAGACGTACGGCACCAAGATGAGTATCAAGAAATCACCGAACGCATTGCGGCGTCAGTTTTTACACGCCTATCGATTGATGCTACAATTACCTTCAAATATAGAAAAAACGTTCGAGACGCCCTTGCCGCCAGATCTGCAGCGCGTCATCGATTTAATTTGATTTTTTACGAGGAAACGCATGCGCGAAGTTACTATCGCTACTGTTCAAATGAAGCCACAACTGCATGAGATGGAAGATAATCTCATCAAAATGTCTGAGTACATCAAGACAATTTGTGGCCAACAAAAAGTGGACGTGATTGTATTTCCAGAGCTAATTACGAGTGGTTATGAATGTGGCGTACGCTTTACAGACTTAGCACAACGTATTCCTGGACCAACCGTCAACCTAATCTCTCAACGTGCTAGCGACTATGGCGTGTACGTTGCGTTTGGCTTGCCTTCAAAAGAGAAGGTCGAATCAATTATTTTCAACTCAATGGTGCTAGTTGGGCCAGATGGGGAAATGGTTGGTGAATATCGTAAAGTGCACCTTAAGGGCGAAGAGCACATGGCCTTCCGCCGTGGGTTGCGCTTCCCGGTATTTGAAACAAACTTTGGTCTTGTTGGGCTGCTCAGCGGCTACGATTTGGCATTCCCAGAAGCCGCGCGCTGTTTAGCCATGGAAGGCGCAGAACTTGTGCTGACCTGTGCCAACTGGGAAACTGGTTTAGAAGACGAATTCGATGCTTACTTGCAATCACGCTCAGTAGAGAATGCATTCTTCATGGCCACCGCTAATCGCGTTGGTGAAGATGTAACCCAATCTTTCTGTGGTCACAGTGCTATCACTGGCCCCCGTGGTGAAATTTACGCCTCAATGAAGGGCGAGCTTGATCCTGAAACCGGTGGCCCAGCAGAAGGCTATGCCATTGCCCGCGTTGACCTGAGCGACGTGCGCCGCAAGCGTGAAGAGTTCCAAACCTTCCAAAATCGCCAGCCTGATATCTATCGTCAGATTGTGAAGAAGTATTAGGAAGTTTGCTTGTTGGCTGGTGGGGTCTTCGCTAGCGAATAGGTAACTTATATAGATTGTATTTGAACGCGCGCCAATTGGTGCGCGTTTTTGCTTCACAAGAGATGCGGCGCAAGGTAACATTTGTGAAAATTGCGTTTAGCAAACCAACCAACTAGCCAACTAACAACCCATTTCCCCATGAATAAAATCGACTTCCGTTCAGATACTGTTTCTCATCCAACTGCCAAAATGCGCGCTGCCATGGCAGAGGCGATTGTTGGCGATGATGTGTATGGGGAAGATCCCACGGTCAATCAACTACAAGATCTTGCGGCGGATATGCTGGGCAAAGAGGCGGCGTTGTTTGTGCCGTCTGGCACGATGGCAAATATTGCGGCAATTGTGGCACATACGCAGCGCGGTGATGAAGTGATCTGTGGGCAAAATTCGCATATCTTTCTAAATGAACAGGCGTCATTAGCCGTGGTGGGTGGGGTGCAAGCGCATACGCTACCAGAGGAACAAGACGGAACATTGGCTTTGGATCGCATTACGGGCGCAATTCGAACCTTAGGCAATCCGCATTATCCAATTACGCGGGTGATAGCGATTGAAAATACACATAATGTGATGGGCGGCGTGCCGTTGACGCCAGCGTATACGCAACAGGTCGGTGAGCTAGCAAAACAGCATAATCTCAAGTTGCATATTGACGGTGCGCGGTTGTTCAACGCAGCGGTTGCGCTCGATGTGGATGTAAAAGACTTAGTCGCACCAGCTGATTCCGTATATTTTTGCTTGTCTAAAGGGCTCAGTGCGCCGGTTGGCTCAATGATTTGTGGGTCAAAAGACTTTATTGCAAAAGTGTTGCGGGTGCGTAAATTGATGGGCGGTGGCATGCGCCAAGCTGGCATTTTGGCGGCGGCTGGCATTTTAGCAATGACAGAGATGGTTGCCGGATTAGCGACTGATCATGCCAATGCAGAGCGCTTGGCAGTTGGGTTGGCAACGATCAAAGGCGTGCACGTGCATCAGCCGACACACCGTACCAACCTTGTTTATTTCGATCTTACCGAAGACTTCCCGCTAGATGGGGCAGGCTTAACCAGCTACTTGGCTGAGCATGATATCTTGATGGGCAACATGTACGGCAGCAGCTTCCGCGCCGCAACCCATCATTGGATTACAGCGGCGCACATTACGAAAACGCTTGAATTGGTGGTGCAGGCGGCTAAGGCACAATAATCTGTTGCCCAATTTGCAGCACAACAGTATAAAGTTCATCTTCGATGCCATTCAGGGCTGCTAGTTCAAAAAGCGAAATGTGATAAAGCTGCGCAATAGACGCTAGGGATTCGCCAGGCTGAACGCTGTGAAGCTGCGTTTCTTGCGGCAAGGTTATTTCGACAGTTGGTGATGCCGTTGCTTCAACGGTTGCAAGAGGTGCTTCAATGTCTGCGCCTGTAATTGGGACGATGACTTCAGGCACTTGAGTTTCTTCTGCGACGGTGGTTGGCAGTGGCTGGGCTGTTGGCACAACTGTCGCTACAGGCTCCAGCAAGGTTTCGACCACATAGATTGGGTCACCACCAACATAACACTCTCCACTTTCTCCTAAACACGTTGCGGCAGGCAACGTAATCACGTAATAACTATTTTCAACGGTGTAGTCGACTGGTGCCCCATATTTGTCCACGACTTCGACATTAACGACCCACGGGTCTGCCGAAATATACGCGATAGTGTCTACGCCAGTGCGATTCCAAATGACGTTGGTTTCTCGCAACGTATGCGTCACGCGCACGCGGTCATAACTCGCTAGGCGCTGTAGCTGTAAAGACTGGAAGCCACTCATGCGCCGAATGAGGTGTTGGTAGGCTAACGCTGCTGGACGTGGTGTACGGTCAGGGCGGTAGATCCCATAGGAATCTCCCTGTGGATGTTTTCCTGCTGGGTCAAATAAGTTATAGGCCGCAATGCGTTCAGCGCCCGCAGCAAAGGCGAGTAGTGGGGCTTGCACAAAATAGTTGGCTTGTTGCTCCATCGTAATTGGAATTAGCGGTGTTTCCCACGGCGCGTACGGATCATCTAGCGGTGGGGCGTTGGTCTCATTTAGCCAGACTGGCTTGTTGAGGCCGTAGCTGGCCATAACATTCTTTTGAAATGCAATGATGTCATAGACCGATTCAGAGCGGAAATAGATATGAGCCGTGGCTGCATCAAAGAAGTAATTATTTTGGGGCGCGTCTGGATCGGCAATGGCAATGTTCAAGAAGCGTTGCATGTAGGGCGCAAGGCCATTGTGCCAGTCATGCCAATAAGTGAGGCCGGCCATGTGAATTTTGATGTTGGGGTCTACGTCTTTCGCGACTAAATAGGCCACTTTCAGCAGTTGATAATAGTCCGCTTCGTTTCCTTCGAACTGCACACCCCAGTGATCAGCCAACACGTCTGGCTCGTTCCAAATAATCCAATGGTTGACCTGGCCTTGGTATTCGCGCACGATTTTGCGCACAAAGCTAGCCCAGACATTGTTCGGGTCAGCAACTGGTAGATAAAGACCGGTTGGAACGCCGATTTTAGGCGTGCCTGCTGTGGCCCAAGCTGGCGTTGTAATCAGTAAGCCGACGGGTTCACGGCCTTGTGCATTGGCTGTTGCAATCCAGCTTGCTTCTTGGCCTTGGTGTACCCAATCATTGGCGCTAGTGGGCTGCCACTTATGCCAATGCACGCGAATCCGATCCCAACCGATGCCGGTTTGTTGGGCTAAGTCTGGCGCGCGGTAGGCTTCAACTGCGCCAAAACGGGGATCTAAGTGCGGCGCAGCAAAGGATGGTGCGCTATTTAGCAATAGCAAAACAACGCTTACAAAGAGCAGCTTTGGAATTCGATTGTACATAAAACTGGGTTACTGAGGTTGGTTACAGTGTGTATGCAATTCTAACCTTATTGCAACCTTCTCGCAATATATCTTGATATATTTTCAATTCCTCTCAATATTTAGTATTTCAAACAATATTCGAACGAAATGCTTACTGAACATTAGTTGAGTAGTTGACAGTATTACGGTAAGTTATGGTATCGAGTTTTGACGTACCAAAAGCCCAAAAAGTTTAGTGGTTTTGGCTTTTGTTGAATTGGTAGGTTTTTGTTTTATAAAGAGGTTTGGATGGCTAAGAGAACAACACCAAAAAGAATAGTTTGCATTGAGGACGACGAGGATTTTCTAGAACTTTTGAAGCTTATTCTTGATCAAGATAATACTGAACTTATCACTGCTAACGGCGGAGCGAGCGGCTTACGCGCTGTTCAAGAACATCACCCAGATCTAGTATTGCTAGACCTAATGATGAATGACATGCACGGTTGGGAGGTCTATATGAAGCTGCGTTCCGGCACAGATACTAAAGATATTCCAGTGATTGTGGTTACCGCGATGGACACCCATTACGACCGGACATTTGGCGTTAATATTGCCAAAGTTGCTGACTATATTACAAAACCATTTTTGCCTTCACAATTACGCCAAAGCGTAGATACTGTTTTAGCGAATTAGCAGCTTACTTTTAGTAAATTTTTTGTGTAAAGCCCTCATTTTTGAGGGCTTTTTTATTTTGTTAATACAGCTTCGTTACAATCAACTTATGCAAAAA
>JAHDBW010000111.1 GCA_020630175.1 Anaerolineales bacterium | reverse complement strand
GGTTCAATTCCTACCTGGGGTGCTACTAAAGCGTATCGAGTTCGATACGCTTTTTTGTTAATACGCTTATAGCTCACATCAATACAACACAATCATCACAACGTCATTTACATTGGTACCCGTCGGGCCGGTCATAATCAGACCATCAATCTGTTTAAAGCAGTGATAAGCATCGTTATTAGCAAGGTAGTCTGTAAAAGCGATGTCATGTTGATTGACAGTATCACTGTCTCCAAACGCGCCAGCCGCATCGGTTGGGCCGTCTGTCCCATCAGTAGCAAGGCAAATAAATTGACAATTTGGAAGCTGCAAGTCGTCTAAAACGATTGCGGCGGCCAACGCCATTTCTTGGTTACGGCCCCCTTTGCCATTCCCTTGCAGCGTAACCGTTGTTTCCCCACCTGCAATCAGTACATGTGGTCGATCTACTTTGGCAGCGTGCTGTAAGAGCAGTTTGGCTTGGTCACGTGCTTCACCAGTCAGCATCCGCGTGACAACTGTGGTGGCAAATCCAAGGTCAGTTGCAGCTGCAACAACGGCATCAATCGCTAGGCCGTTATCGCCAATAATATGATGTGAGACGCGTGCAAACGCCGCCGCCCCTGAACTTGGTGTCTCCGCAATCATGCCATTGGCACCAGCCGTCAAATGCGCTTGCACCGCCAACGGAATCGCTTGCCACTGTTGATAGCGTTCCAAAACGCCAATGGCATCGGCAAAGGTCGCGTCATCGGGGCTGGTCGGACCAGACGCGATGACGCTCAGATCGTTACCAAGCACATCAGACAGCACTAACGCCACCGTAGTTGCTGGTGCAAGGACTGCCGCCAATTGCCCGCCTTTTACGGCTGAAAGATGTTTCCGCACCGCGTTGATTTCGTGAATATCGGCCCCGCACGCCAGCAAGCGCTGCGTAACCGCTTGCAAATCTGCCAAGGTAAGATCACCAGCCGGTTTTGCCAACAACGCCGAGCCACCACCTGAGACTAGAACTAACACCAAATCATCCGCAGTTGTGGTCGCCACAAACTCCAGCAAAGCCGTTGTTGCCGCAACGCTAGCCGCATCCGGCACTGGATGACCGGCTTCATAAAGCGCGATTTTTTGTAACGACAAGCGATGATCGTGTTTCGTAATCACCACCCCGCCCACCAACGCGTCACCAAGAATTTCTTCGGCCACTTGCGCCATCCGCGCCGATGCTTTGCCATAACCAATGGCATACACATTGGCATATTGGGTGAGATCGAAAGTGGCGTCTCCGATCTGTAAAAGGTTGCCATCTTTCTGGAGCGCAGCGCGCAGGCCGTGCGCCGGGTCGGCGGCTAATAAAGCGGCCTCTATTAGCTGCTGCCGATGTTGGTGTCGTTCAGGCCAAGTTGTCATAGTAGTTTATTTGGGGATCAGATACTGCCGAAATACCGTTGTGCAGCGAGGGTCCATAGTTGCGGATTGCTACTAATTTCGAATTCTTCAATCGTGACACCAACAGCTTCCGGAGACCCTAGGTAATCGGTTCGGCGAATGCGTTCACAGACACGCTGCACACGCGCGAGGCCAAATTTAGCAGCACCAGCATGGATCAAGGCTTGTTCAAACGGCCAAACAGTACTGGCATGATAACCACGCCCCATATTAGCCGCTGTTTCTGGACTAGCCACCCGGTAGCCAATGCTTGTTTCAAGGTCTTCCGCAGTCTGCACAATATGCGCGACTTGCGCCGTTGTAAGGTCATCAACCGCTAAATAATAGAGCGCGTGCAATGCATCTGACGTGTTGGCTGAAATTGGACCCTGAGCATCAATCGCCGCGTAGAACGTGTTGTTATTAGCATCCCAAAGTGTTTCGAGAGCCTGTTCCATTGCAGTAATCGTTTCAGAAAACGCCGTGGTTTTGAGAAAACTAGCAGCCATCCGCAGCGCGCATAAATTTTGACAGTGCGCCAACGTAAAAACCGCTGGGTAAACTGGTTCGCCATTGGCGCGCCCCATAATAACCGAGTCTTTCCAATAGGTTACTTTGAGCGCAAACTGCGTTGCGCCGCAAAATTCAGGCGACTCGATAAATAATCCGTCTTTATCGACATGCCGCACAATGTAATCCGCTGCTGCCAACGCAGCATCAGAGAGTTTCGCAAGCAAGGCGTCATCTTGTGTGTGAGCCAAGTAAAACTGTAGACCAATCAGGAAGAAACCAGCAGCATCACAAGCGTTGTACGTAGAAAAATAATCCCGTAGCGGATAGCCGGGCCATTCGTGATGAATTTTCCCCAGCTCTTCGCCAGTTAACGGATCTGGTTTTACACCTTGGTGTTTTGCGCAGAACAGCAGTTGATCACGCAGTAAATCCATGTCACCTGAAATCAAGGCCGTAATAATGCCATCCCGCGTAAAGTTACGTGGAAAACGCGGCAAACCGGCGTTGTAAACGGTTAGACCATCCCGCTCAGCCGCTAAGGACTGTACATCAGCTAAGCCAGAGAATTTCATAAGGGCGTAAGGTGTATTCAGTTTCAGTCAATACGGTTTGGGACAATAGGTCAGTGCCAGCACTTGGCAGCGTCAACGCAAGCGGCGCAGCACTCACGTTGTGAATGCAATAGACGGCTTGCCCCGCATGTTCACGCTTGATCGCAACCACGGCTGGATCAGTGTCTAAAATTTCCTGCGTGCCGCTTGGATGGAAGGCAACTCTTGCACGCCGTACTTTTAGTAAAGCGCTGTAGCCGCTAAATATACGTTGGCGCAGTCCGGTTTGTAATTCGGCTGTTAGTTGTTCCAACTGTAATTTTTCACGATTGATCGTGCGATTGCGACCAGTTTCTGCTATACCAGCATGCCAGTTTTGCGACCCAAACAGACTATGAAAATAAATACCGGGCACCCCACGCAACGCCAACATGATGGCCTGCGAGCATAAAAAGCGCTGTGCCAGTAGCGCGTCATCTTCAACCACATTCGGTACACCCAGCGCGTTGAGATAGTTGATATTAAGCTCATATGCGCTTTGCGAGCCGTCGCTATTGTTTTTATAGGAGACAAAGCCGCCTAAGGCTTCAACGCGCTGGGCCATTGTTTCAACTTCAACATCGCTTAGTAAGCCGCGTGCTGGTGTCACGCCAACGCCGTCATGTGAAGCACAAAAATTGAAGAATGTTGTCTTATCTGAAGGTGGCGCTAAGTCGCTCGCCCAGTTCCGTAGCACAGTCGCATTGCCAGTGTGGAACGTATGTAAAAGCAGCGGTGGCAATGAGAAGTTGTACACCATTTGCGCTTCGTTATGCCCATCCCCAAAATAGCTGATGTTTTCAACGTGCGGCACATTCGTTTCGGTAACCAACGCCGCTTGTGGCGCAACTTCATCCAAAACAAGGCGCATGACTTGGATCAGCGCATGTGCTTGCGGTAAGTGTAAACAGCGGGTGCCAATTTCTTTCCACATAAACCCAATCGCATCAAGCCGAATAAGATCTGCACCGGACTGAATATATGTCAGCAACACGCGCAAGACCTCTAGAAACAGATCAGGAGATGCGTAATTGAGGTCGATTTGGTCTGGCGAAAATGTCGTCCAAACGTGTTGCGTGCCGTTAGCAGTTGCGGTCTCCGTTAGCAAAGGCAACGTGCGCGGACGGAACACAGCACTCAAGTCTGCGGCTGGGTCAGCGGTCACAAAATAATCTGTGTAAGGCGCTTCCCCATTTTTGAATGCAGTAAACCAAGCGCTCTCTTGTGAAATGTGATTGATGACGGCATCAAACATCAGCTTGAAGTTTGTAGAGAACGCGGTAATGTCTGCCCAGTCACCCAACAGCGGATCAACGGCTAAATAGTCGATGACCGAAAACCCATCATCTGAGGAGTATGGAAAAAACGGCAATAAATGTACACCTTCTACAACACCTGCAATATGTGAATCTAAAAAGCGCCGCAACGTTTGGAGCGGCGCTTCGTTTGGATGCTGGACCATATCCCCATAAGTAATGAGGATGGCATCAGATTCATCAAAGAAATACTGTTGTTTAGACGTTGGGGATGCTGGTGCAAATTCAGCAACTAAGGCATCAATTCGCGGCAGCAATGCTTGTGCAGTGTCTGCGCCGTAAATGCCAGTGAGCAATTCCAATACTGTTGTCATAGGATATTTATTTTTAGAAAACTGCTGCGAAACCGTTAGAGGGCTGCAACCACATAATCATAAATCCGGCGCTTGATGCGCAGCTGATTCAGTTCCCAGCCGATTTTGACCACCAGCGGATCCGCATCATACAAATAAGCATCGGTGACACCATCTTCCAGCGCGGCTTTTAGCCGATTGAGATGGGCCGACAGCAAATATTCTAAGTGTTCACGGTGGTGCACATAGACTTGATGTTGCGCGATATGTTTGGCACTACCCGTGGCAGTCGCCAACTGGGCTTCAGCCTGCTGCTTCGCAGTCAAAGATATAGCAGCTTTTTCATCAAGCTCGGCAATCAGCTGCGCATCAGGTGTGCCCTTGTTTTCCCCAACGCGCCATTCAGGGCCGTTCAGAATAGAGAGATTACCTTGCGCGGCGGCTTCAGCAGCGCTGCCGATAGCAGCTGGGCTGGATAGTGTGACAACTTTCTTTGAATCAATTGTGGTGTTATTGACCGTAATTGGTTCCGTTGTTGGGTTGTACCAACGGGCGGTTTGCATATCACCCACAATCCGAATGCTACTTAATGCCGCAGCACCTCGCAGCGCTGTTTGCGTTGTTTTTGCGCCAGCGCCTTGCCATTCCACTACGAATGGTGGGGTTTGGAACGCCGCCTTCTGTTCGAGCATGGCCGCAGACGTTGGGTGAATATCTCCCACAATCACAGCAAATTCGTGTTTTACAGTCCGTTCACCGCGCGCATCTGGCACGTAGAAAAATGGGCCCGCATCGCCAACACGATTTTCAAGATTAGGTCGGGTGAGCCAATGCACGCTGCGCCGCAACGTAATCGCCAAGCGCCCCGCTTCATACGCGCGGTAGGCATAAATCCCCTTTGCCAGCACGGTTGTCGCTTGCTCGTCTTTCGCAATTCCGACCAATCCGTGAAAAGGATACGAGCGAATTTCATTCAACTCGCGCTGCCCCATAAAGATTTTGGCCGAAGCATCATCCACATTACGTGGCAATAAATCTGTGTCTACAAACGGGCGTTCAACAATATCAAATGGCATGGCCGCATAAACGTTGCCGTTTGCTGCCGTTTCGATGACTAGCTCGAGCCGGAATTCTGTGCCAGTCGAATCGAGCTCAATCTCTACGCCTAGCTGGGCA
Source organism: Anaerolineales bacterium (assembly GCA_020630175.1). Lineage (GTDB taxonomy): Bacteria > Chloroflexota > Anaerolineae > Anaerolineales > UBA6668 > JAHDIM01. The sequence goes on along the minus strand of JAHDBW010000111.1, from coordinate 6,585 downwards.
GTTTCATCCATGCGTAACGTGACAATAGCCGCAATGTTATGCGCAGTTGTCTGGTGGGTTGCAGAGAGTTTTAGTAATTGCACCGCGCCACCTTGTAGTAACTGTATGTCAGTCACTGTTGGCACAAGCTGGGCAATTAGAGCGCCGGTTTCATCTGAATAAGTGTCACCGTCTTCAGCGTAGAGTTCAAAGTAAATACGCTGGCTATCATTCAAAACTAGGCCGGTATCTGTGGCTGCCTGCAAGCGATAGTGCGCGTTTTCAAACGTAAACGGCGTATCGATAGACTGATGTGTTGCGACAAGTGGCGTGCGTTTTACCGGCCAAATGCCAATACCATTGGTTTCTACAATGTACAGCGCGTCGTCAATAAGTTGCAGCCCGCTATATGGCGTTGGTATCGTGCTAACGGCATAGGGCCCCGCTGCAAAGTCTTGGAAAATAACGCGCAACGACTCTTCAATATCTGCTTGGGCAGCATTGAAAACATCAGCATAAATGGCTTCGGCTTTCTCATGGACTTGGTCAATGCTGACCCCGCAAACCACATCATGCACATCATTCTGTAGTAATTTGCGGCTCCATGCTTCATAACGCGCTGTTGGAAATTGGCGGCCAGCAGCATGCGCCATAACGGCCAATGGCTCTGCAATGTTATAGACAATGTTGGCGCAGTCATGGCCCATTACTTTTGCATAGACGCGGGCTGAATAAGTACCGGGGAACGTCGCCCCGTACTTGCCCGAGTTGAGTTCGCCTGTAATTTGTGGCAATGCATTTAACTTCGGTTGCACGGTGGCAACAAATTGAGCTGGCGTTGATTCAAGCAGCGTCAAGTCTTTGCTAACTTGACCGTTGAAATTAGTTTCATAGAAGCGAACTGGATCTTCTGGGTTGTCTTCAAGGTCATACCCATCAAACAATGGTAAATCTGCGGTGGGATAGTACGGCGCAAGCTTTTGCACTTCAGTGTCGAGCCGGCGCAATGCAACTTCCGGCGCATGGGTCACGCCGTATAAATTGCGGTAGCCGCCAAATAAATCAACGCCAAATAGCGTTGTGCCATCTGCACCGTGCCAGTCAAAGTACGGCACGAGTTGCGGCACACCACGCCAAACAAAAACACTTTCAATGCCAAACGCTTGGTGAATTTGAGGCGCCTGTGAGATGTGGCCAAACGTATCTACCAACCAACCGACATCACTTGTGCCGCCTAAGCGCGCCGTATCTGCCAACCCATACTCTAAGTTCCGCATTAGGCTTTCGCCGCCGGTCAGCTTCCAATCCGGTTGGCAGTAATACGGGCCAATGGTGAGATTGCCAGCAGCGATGAGTTTTTCTACTTTAGGTAAGTAGTCTGGGTAGGCTTCAAACAGATCTTCTGCAACGAGGGTTTGCCCGTCAAAAAGATAGCGAAACTCTGGGTTTGCAGCGCTTAGTTCCAACAGCTTGTCAATTAGCGTTGGGATCCAATGCGTGGTGTAGACAGCACTCAAAAACCATTCACGGTCCCAATGGGTATGGTTGATGATATGAACATTGATTTTTGACATATAAGTTTTGCTAATCAAGGGGGTTGCAATCGCACTGCACCACTATTTCGTAATTACGCAGTCGCCAGTACAAAGAAGACACGCTCTGCGCTGTTAGATAGAGAGAATCCGCGCGCTTCAACGTTATCTTCCAGCACTTGTCTGCTGCGTTTTTATTTCTAAGAATACAGTACTTTTCCGCTTTGGCGTTCAATCCAACGGATTTTTTCAGCAGGGAAACGCAGCCATACTTTCTGCCCAGCGCGGACGGCTAAATCTGGATGTGTAGAGACTTTGACGCGATCATCACCAATCCGCACGGTCAACAAATTTTGTGACCCGAGCGGTTCAACAACATCTACGGTGACTGGAATTGCGTCTGTAGTTGGATCAACTAAGGTTTCCATATTTTCAGCCCGAATACCAACGGTTATGGAATCGCCCTCATACTTGCCAACCTGCTCTTGGATAAAGCTAGCCGGTGTTAGCAGCGAGTCGCCAACTTTGACCAAAATTTGGCCGTTGTCTTTTTGCACCTGCCCGGTCATAAAGTTCATCGGCGGGTTGCCAATAAACCCACCAACAAAGCTGTTGGCTGGTCGGTCATAAATCGTAGTAGGTTGATCAACTTGCTGTACCAACCCATCTTTCATGACTGCGATGCGGTCGCCCATACTAAGGGCTTCAATTTGATCGTGGGTCACGTAGATCGTGGTTGCATTAATATCGGCCAGCAGCTTTTTGAGTTCGGCCCGCATTTCTAAACGCAGTAGTGCGTCAAGGTTACTGAGCGGCTCATCCATCAGCAGCACTTCAGCTTGCATCGCGATTGCGCGGGCAACAGCCACCCGCTGACGTTGCCCACCAGACATATTATTTGGATAACGGTCTAACAGTTCTTCAATGTGCAGCAGTTCAGCCGCTTCATTGACCCGTCGATTGATTTCTTTTTTATCGACCTTGGTCATTTTCAAGCCGAAGGCAATGTTGTCATACACCTTCATATGCGGAAAAATCGCATAGCTTTGAAACACCATCGAGATCTGCCGTTCGCGCGGTGGTAAGTACGTCACGTCACGCCCACCAATCATAATGCGCCCCTCATCGGCCATCCCTAGCCCCGCAATAGAGCGTAGCAGTGTTGTTTTGCCACAACCACTTGGGCCAACCAGCACCATAAATTCTTTGTCTTCAATGGTTAGGTTTGCATTATCAACGGCAGTAAAGTCGCCGAACCGTTTCGTTACATTTTCAATCTTGATTTCAGCCATAGTAATAGATTGTTAGTTAGTTCAATGGTGGATCGTTTGTTGCCTGCCAATGCTGCGTTATTCGCACCAGCAACCCAACCAACGCGCCAACTTATTTACTAACCTGCCCCCACATATTGAAGAGATATTTTCGGATAAACCACATGAAGATCAATGCGGGAATTAGCATAAAGAAGCCGCCAGCAAACTGGTACGCTTCGGAGGATTGACTCAAAGCAAACAAGACTTGCGCGGGTAAGGTTCGGTTCTGTACGGTCAAAATACTGGCCGCAAACACTTCGTTCCAAGACAGCACAAATGTAAAGACTGCCGATGCCGCGATCCCAGGTAGCACAAGCGGAAGGACAACATGCCGAAATGCTTGGAATGGCGTACAGCCAAAGACCTGTGCTGCTTCTTCTAATTCATAAGGCACGCTGGCAAACACACTGCCAATCACCAAAATTGTTGTCGGCAACGCAAGCGCTGTATGCATCAGGGCCAAACTGTAGATGCTGTCGAACATTCCAACGCGAATAAACAACACTGCCAACGGGATGGAAAGCACCACAATCGGAAACGCCCGGACTGCCAAAATTGAAAGACGGAAAAAGTTACGTCCCGGGAAAATGTAACGCGAAATCGCATAACCAGCGGGCGCAGCAATCAAGGTTGAAATCACCAGCGTTAGGATTGCAACAATCAAACTGTTGATCACCCCCGGCACAATCCCTGCCGAGTTCAAAAAGAACTGCATCGTTTCCGTAGAGAACGGAATAAACGGCAAGAAGTTTTTCGGATAAGAGCGCACCGTTTCTTGGGTTGTGAACGCCATCGAAAAGATAAAGAAGATGGGGATCAAAATCCACAGTGCAATCAAAATCGCGGTTACATACGCAAATGTTCGATTGAGCTTTTGCCGCGCTTGCATCCTTTTATGCAAGGCGATGGTTTCAGACGTAAGCTTACTCATAATTATGAAAGCTCCTGCTGTGTACGGACAGCCCGTAAGTAGAAGACCGCGCTCAACATAGACAGCGCCAAGATAAAGACCGCATAGGCCGAGGCAACGTTGCCATTCCGGAATTCAAAATATTGCCGGAATGTTTCATTTGCCAGCACGGTCACAATATCACCGCCACTGAGGGCAATCACCACTGCAAACACTTGCACGGCCAAAATCGTTCTCAGAATAAGCGCAACTTGCAAGCTAGGCTTGAGCAACGGCAAAATGACATGCCACAAGCGTTGCCAAAATGAAGCACCGAACAATTCAGCAGCTTCTAAAACTTCGTCTGAAATAGCTTGTAAGCCAGAGACTACAATCACCATCACAATAGAGGTTGCCCGCCAAAGTTCAGCGAGCCAAATTGCGATCAAAATCCAATGACGTGTGTCCGCAGTCAGGTATGGTTGGGCCTGTGTGATCAGACCCAACCCCTGCAAAACGCTGTTAAGCAACCCGTTTTGAGTGAAAATGGAGAAGAACAGAATACCAACAGCTAAGTCGGACACGCCTAAGGGAATGGAAAAAATGTATAAAAAGATTGAGTTGAACCGGAGGCGCGCTTGAATAACCAAGGCCATCACGGTTGCGAGCACAAATTGTGCTGGAATAATAAAGAGCATCAACAATAATGTTGTGCGAACAGCAGGCCAAAAGAAGCGATCATTGACCATTTTCTCGAAGAACTCTAGCGTAAATGCACCTTGATTGGCCCGATCAATGCGCCCTGATTCTTCATCACCATAAACCTGAATAAAGCGTGATGGCACCCAGCCCGTCAGCGTTTCACCAGTTTCGTTTTCGCCTTCAATTTGGAACCAAACTTCTAGCGTTGCCACCTCTTGTACAAAAAGTTCTGTGCGAGCCTCAACTTTTGCAATGACGGGGCTAACCGAACTCGCCGACTCATGAATATCTGTCAGCGGATCTGCTGTACTGCCCAGCTTGCGGCGGATAGTCCCCATAATCGGCGTACCATCTTCCGCTTCTTCACGAATACGCAGGCGATTTTCAGATACCCACCCTTCAATGTTGTTCCCTTCAACATCAACACCAGTTGCCAAGAACCATTGTTCAGTCAGCAAATTAGCCGCGTCGGCCACCTCATCACTGAGCAAGTTTCCTTGACGGTCTAGCAAACGAATTTGCGTCCCTTGCGGCAAGTCACCAGCGGCATCGCTCGTGATGCTAGCCGTTGACTGTAACCGTAGACTGGCTTCATCATCCCAAACAGACAGGATCAATCCACGCACCATCGGGTACGCAAAGAAAAGCGCCAAATAAATTAGGGTTGGCAAAATCAGCCAGTAAGGTGTCCAGTTACGTTTTTTCATGTCTAGAGAATTCTGTTAGGCTGCAACAGCGTGCTGCTGCAGCCTAACACGTTAAGCGTAATTCAATATAAGGAGATACTTCTAACTGTGCGAGTGTGGCCGCCGCCCCTACTGAGAAAAAAGGGACAGCGGCTTACTTGTCAGCAGAATTATATTGAAACGAACTTACTTACGGATTGACAACACAAGGGCCATCACCAATTGGATCAGGAGCCCAGCAAGGTGCGCCAGTTTCGTCCATCAAGGTTTGTAGGTTGTCACCTTCTTCTTGAAGAACAGTTTCAATATCTTCACCGTCTAAGACGATGCGATCAAACGCATTACGGAAGATTTGGTTGATTTCACCACCACGGTCGCCCAAGCCCACTGGCAGCAGTGCTGGCAATGCGGTTGGAGACGTTGCTTGTGCTGCAACAGCAGCAGCTTCAATGGCAACGCCCGCAGGCAAGTCTGAAGTGTCTACGCCAGCCACAACTGGGAAGAAACCCAAGTTTTGGAGCACAGCACTTTGGGTTGCCGGTTGTGTGAGGTAATCAATCAATGCGGCACCAGCGTCTGCGTCAGGCGCATCTGCTGGGATACCAAGACCAACAATTACAGGCATAAAGCCACTACCGTATGCGCCAGCCGGTGCTGGGAATGCGATAAAGCTATCTGGATCGCTATTGAATGCATCGATCAGACGTGCGGTGTGATCAAAAGCAACCCAAACGTCGCCAGACATCATTGGTTCTTGCATAAATTCATAGCTTACGCTTTCTGGGTGGATGGTTGGCCACAGTACGTCGCGCGCCCATTCCATCATTGCAGCAGCGTCATCGCTACGGAAGTTACTAACCATCCCGCCAGTGTGGCTTGGGAACATGTAACCTTCTAGGAAGCGGTGGAACAAACCAGCGTGTGGCAGACCACATTTTTGTTCGCCTTCACCGTCCATCATGTTTTGACACCATTCAGCAAACTGATCCCAGGTTAGCGCGTTGATGTCAGCGCCTTCTGGCAGGTAGTCAAGTGCAGCAACGTTTGCGCCCATGATGTAAGTTGCTTGCATCCATGGGACATAGTGCAAGTAATCTTCGGTACCGAGCAAGCCGGTGTCGATGAATGCAGCTGCGAGTTCGCGGTCAGCGAGGAGGTCGTCAGCGACATCAATCATGTTAGCGACAGCGCCTTCGCGTGCCAATGGTGGGAAGTCACCGTGCAATGCACCAACAACGTTGATGCTACCGGTACCAGCCAACACTTGGTCGATCATGGTGCCACCATCAGCAGTGGTGAAGTCATAGCCACCTTCTGCCAAAATTGCGCGGAACTTTTCTTGTTCTTCAACTGGGCTGAATTGCGTTGAAACAAAGCCGATGTCTTCGCCAGCAGCCATTGCTTCGCCACTGTCCATTGCAGCGCCAACACCAGCGCTAGCGCCAGCTTCGTTGACTTGGCAAGGACCGTCGCCAGCAGGATCT
>JAHDBW010000461.1 GCA_020630175.1 Anaerolineales bacterium | reverse complement strand
ACTGGCGCTATAGCCAACAGAGCTGTTGAAAACAACGCTCAGAGTGATAGTGACTACGTCAGCGTCTGGGTGCGGAACTGACGCGGTGTCTGTTGCGTTTCACGTTTGAAGAAACGCCCAAAATAACTGGCGTTTTCAAAATTCAATTGATCTGCAATCGCCGCGGCGGTTTCATCGGTGTGCACAAGCAGGCGCTTGGCCTCTAACACCAACCGATTACGCAGCAAACTGCCAGCGGTGGCTCCGTGCGCAGTTTTGACACTCTTGCTAAGGTGCGCCACGGTGACCGCCAGTTCATTGGCGTACCATTCAACTTTGTGCTGGGTCGTGGCGTGCTGTTCCACGAGATTGATGTACCGATTGGTCAACAATTTTTCGCCTGAAATCGCCCCACTGCTCGGTTCGCTGGCGTTGGCCAGCCGCTGTGCCGCAATAATCAGCAGCCGCAGCCACGCAACCACGCTCAGTGCGTGCCCATAGTGTTGCTGACTGTATTCTTGCGCAAGGTGTTCCACGATGTAATCAATTGCGGCGGCGTTGGCCGCTGGCGGAGTCAGCGCAGCCAGCCCGTTGATGGTGCGAAAACAAGTTAGCTCTTCTAGTAATTGTTGATCGGCAGCTTCTACAAACAACGCGGCCTCAAAGACAATGGCATACCCAGTGAGCTCGGTCTCAAGATCCCAATAGTGCACCTGTCCGGGGCCAACAAAATGCAAAGAATTGGGTCTGATTGTATCGCCCACAAAATCGACGTAGTGCGTTCCGCTGCCCGCAGTTATCCAAAACATCACATAAAACGTATGTCGATGCGGCACCGGACGTAGCGCGCTTTTGGGCAGCGTTTCAATGCGTTTGATTTCAAACGGAAACTGACGATCCGCTGGCGGACTGAATGACAAAAGTGGCATTTTACTCATTCCGCCTATTCTAACGTATCGGCACGCTCCAGTCTAAATATCAGTAAAAAACCGCTACACAAAGAGAGCCGCAAAATACAGACCCCAAGAAAGTGTCAGAACAGGCCAATAAAATGGCTTTAGCGTTTTGCCGGATTTGGCTATATTAATGGCATGACTTTGAAAGAAAACACACTTACCCAAACACCTGTTATCCATACCATCGCTGGAGTTCGCATTCCACAACGGAATGGCGCTGCACCCGAAATTGTTGGACCAATCCCGCATCGGCAAGCGTATGAGCGCGCTGAGCCAGAACTGGTCGATGCACTCATCGAAAGCATCAATGCGCTAGCTGGCGTGACCGTTTCTACCCGCAGTGCGTTTATTGGGCGTTCGTTTATTGGCAAAGGCGCCCGCAATTGGGAGGCGCACATCCACCATTATGAGGATGGCGACCATCAAGATGGCAGCATGCACATCAGAATGCCGCAACATGTTTCGGCAGACCTTGAAGCCGCTGGTTGGGGCGTGCGGCATCCGGCGTATCCGGCCATGCTGTTGATTTACAGCCCACGCAACTACGCAGAACTCGACACAATTACAAAATTGGTGAACATGTCTTACACGTTTGCCAAAGCCCGCTAACCTTTAGGAATTCAATTTAGTATGAAAGCAACCGCAACTGTTCAAACAAAGAAAGCCCAGCGCTATATGAAGGCGATGGTCAATCACTTCAGTCAGAAAACAACCGCCGCCTATGAAGCCGACAGTGGCTATGTGGAATTTGGCTTCGGTCGATGCGATATTCAAGCCCAAAGCGAAACGCTCTCGTTTCAGGTCACGGGCGCGGGGTCGGCCGACCTAGACCGGCTCAAGTGGATGGTAGACAAACACATCACGCGCTTTAGTCAAAATGAGATTACCGCGCTGACGTGGCAGTCTTGATCCAAGTTAGGGATCACTAGACCACTTTACAAAGCAGCCCTCAC
>JAHDBW010000110.1 GCA_020630175.1 Anaerolineales bacterium | reverse complement strand
TGAGGGAGAAATCCCAGTATTGCTCAAGTTACAGCGTTACTAGCAACTTGAGTTAGTAATACCCGTTCCGGAAAGCAGAATAACATTACGTTAAGTGTAATGACTGTCACCACAATATTGGTAATTGACAACAGGAGAATGAAATGCGTTTAGGTAACATTAAGACAAATCCATCAAACATCAAAAAACAAACCCAGTTATTACTGCAGCAGGCTAATCAAACAGACGATGGCCGCCTGCGGAACAGAATCGCAAAAGCAGAGATGCTATTCCAACATGGGCGCATCTCAGATGCCAACAGCATCTTGCAAGATGTAATGCGCGAGCTTCAGTAAGCGTTACTGCACAAAAAAAGCCACTGTCAAAATGACAGTGGCTTTTTATTTTAATAAAGATGAACGCTGCTTAGCGCCACGAGCCTTCTTCCTCATCTAGCTGGATGAGCTCTAAAGGCGAGTCTTGCGCTAGCAAGGCCAACGTTGCCGCTAACACGCGCCGCTGTTGCGCAGCGTCATTTGGCGTGCCAAGCGTCATGCCGCGCGGCAATTGTGTGAGCGTAACCCGCGGTGCAGCAGTAAGCCGGATCTGTTTCGCCCAACACGTGAGCGTTGTGGCAATGCCTTCCATTTCTAAAGCACGTGCAATCAGCCCCACGGACTGAATACAAAGTGGTCAGGCGGGCACCAATAAGGCACCTTGAACTCCTGCTGCTTTGGCGGCAGCAACAATGGCTGGCGCGGTTTCATTCACAATTTGGGCTACGTCTGGCATGTAGCCACTGTAGCTAACCACATCACTCAATGCGCCAATTTGTCCCGCTTGCACCATATCTTGGAGGTGCTGTAGCGGCAGCAGTGATTGACTGTCAGCGTCAACTGCGGCGTGATCATAATGCGTGTGCGCAAAAGCGATCTCGGAGGCAGGGGTATCGCTGGCAAACGTGCGAATGCTGTAATCGCCCAGATCATTTTCAGCATCAAACGCCGGTTGTGATGCCGGTAAATATCCACCCGCTGTTGAAATCAACATGAGTTTGCTTTGGGCTAAATCAATTCCTGGTGTGCTAGGCGACTGAGTGTTGCGCGGCCGTTTATACAACCGCCAATTGACTTCTCCCGTCTCTTTGTAATTTTGCAGCCACGTTTTGTTGAACTGCGTTTGCCATTCGGCCAGGTTTTCTACAATGTCCATCTCGTTATCCTCCGTTGCAAAGGTTAGTAAGTGCGTTTTCTAAGTCTGGCAAGACGGTTTCTGGTGTGGATTTCAACCCACCAGCTGATACCAGCGTTGCCGAGCCGCCACCGCCGCCACCGTGTTGTTTCGCGATACCAGAGACCGTTTCGCGTAAGTCTAGGCCGGTGTCTGGCGTTGTGCCAACAATCATAAATGGCTTGCCAGCATCCCCCACTAAGCCAATTAGCGTTTGCGTTCGGGCCTTGAGTTGCTTGTTGAGCACGCCCATTAGCGCTTTCTGATCCATGCCCGGCACGCTGCCAACAATGAGTGTTGTCTGGCCGACGACTGTGCCTTTAGCTAACATGGCATCTAACTGATATCCACCTAGCTCTGCCTGCAGTTTGCGGCGCGCCTTACTTTCAGCGGCGGCGGCTTGCAGCGACTTTTGCACCGTGCTGACAATCTCATCGCGGCCAGAGCTCAGCATGCCGCTGATGTCGTTCACAATGCGCTCTGTATTGGCAAGATGTTGAATCGCAGCTTGGCCAACCACGTATTCAATACGCGTGACGCCTTTTTTATGCGGCTTACGGCTTGTGACCGCAATTGGTCCAATTTCAATCGAGTTGGCAACATGCGTCCCGCTACAAACGGCCACATCCCAGCCTTCTACGGTTACAATGCGAATATCGCCTTCGGGCAATTTGACGTTGAAGACCACATCATCAATGGCCGCCACATCGTCTGCGGCAACAATGCGCGTGGTGATGGGGCGCTGATCAATCACAGCCTGATTAGCCAGCTCCAACATGCGCAGTAGGCCGTTGGGCGTAATTGGCGCGTCTGTATTGAGGTAAAGAGAGCCGCCACCGCCGTGGATATCAAAGCCGGCATAGCCCAGACCCGCAAATAATTTGCGCGCCGCGCCATATAGCATATGGCCAGCCGAATGGGCCCGCGTGTGCTGTAAGCGCCGGTCGGCAGCGATGGTAGCCGGAACCGTGTTACCCGCTTGCAGCAAATCCCGTGCGGCCGCAGTATCCGCCACAAAGTGCACGATGTCATTGCCATCTTTCTGGACATCTGTAACGCCAAGCGCACCAAAGGCCCCGTGATCGGCTGGTTGTCCGCCGCCTTCAGGATAAAAGTAAGTACCGTCTAGCAGCACGGCTAAGCGGCCATCCGCAGTTGGCGTGGCTTGCAGAATTTTTGCGTCAAAAGAAAGTTTGGCCTGATCTTGCCAGTAAAGTCGTGTGGTCATGCGTGTATTTTAGTGGATTTAGTGCAAGGCTAACAGTGGGTTTTGTAACAGATGTACGCAGACCCTGTGATTATTTCCAACGAGAGCTGTGTAGGCACTTATCACCGTACCGGAATCAAAAAAGCCGCTGGTCTTTTGCAGGACTAGCGGCTTTATAGGGTTAGGTTTACGCCAACCGGGCTTGCACAACGGCTAACACATCGGCAATGACTGCTTCGACGGGGCGCTCTGCGTTGACGGTGACCCAGCGTTGCGGGTCGGTTTTGACCAGCGCTTGGTAGCCAGCATGCACCCGACGATGAAAGGCGAGCTCATACGCGTCCAGCCGATTCCACTCCACGTCGCCGCTTTTCTTGCGGCGCATGCCTTCTTCTACCGAAACATCGAGTAGAAACGTGAGGTCGGGTTTTAGGCCTTCAGTGGCGGCGGCGGTGATTTGCCAGAGCTGCTCTAGCGGCAGTTCATGACCATAGCCTTGATACGCCAACGACGAATCATAATAACGATCAGAAAGCACAATTTCATGGTTGGCAAGCGCTGGGCGCAGCACTTCACGCACCAATTGCGCCCGAGAGGCAGAGAACAGTAAGAACTCTGTCATGGGCTCCATGCTGGTGTTGCCAAGCTTCATCAGCACTTCACGCACTTGGTTGCCAATTTCGGTGGTACCGGGTTCACGCACCCAGCGTACCGGTTGGCCGTCTGCTTCTAACTGCGCAAAGATCGCTTTAGAGACCGTCGATTTACCGCAGCCATCGGGGCCTTCAAAGGTAATGAACATGCGTTATTCTCTGAAAATCCTGACGCGGCGGCGTGGAGCCTTGCCGTAGCTGTGCGAAATTAGGGCGTTATCGCGGATCATCTTATGTTGAATGCGCCGGATATCGGCATCCTGCGGCGCGAGATCAATGGTGCGCGTGCCGTTAACCACAGACTGAATCGCTTGGCGCGTTTCTTCAATGGCCTGTGCCATGCGGGCATCATCGGCAAAGTTGCCGCTTACGTTGAACACTTCTAGCAAGAAGTTTTCCATCTGGTGCGATGTGTTGCTGCGCAAGACATAGATTGGCAGGCCCAACTGTTCGGCATCACTAACCGGCCGCTGCATGCGTCGATAGTAAGACTTGAGCGTGGCCAAGGCTTGCGCGTCTTTCACATCATCTACTAAGTGCAGGGGCACCCCCAAACGGCGTGCGGTGCCTTCAAGGCGTTGCTTGGTGAGACCGTAGGCGTATAAATAGAGCGGTTGTAACTTGGTACCGTCGGGATCGCCAACGCTAGTCACATCTGCTGGGGCCTCTTTGGCGGCGCGGCCATTGCTAGTGGCTTTGTTAGGCGATACGCGCCCGTTAGGCCGCGTGTCGGCTGTGTCGCCACCGCTCCAAGGCATGGTGCTGTTGCCATTGGCACTGCGCCGACTGCGATTAGCCGCTGGCTTGACGGCGTTTTGAATGTTGAGCTCGCCATCTTCATTGCGGAAGCGAATTTCGTAATTCAAATCGTAACCGCGCAGGATGTTGTCCACCGCAGACGCGAGGTCTGAATGCACGGCTAGCTTTTGGCGGTCTTGCATTTCAACTAAGGTGTCGAATGTTGGCGGTGAGCGTCGTTCCAGCACCGTTTTTTGCGTCCCGCGCCGTCGGGCTTCATCATCAGATAGGGTCACGCTTTCAATCCCCCCAATCAGGTCAGATAAGGTTGGGTTGAGCATGATGTTGTCTAGCGTGTTACCGTGAGCGGTGCCAATGAGCTGCACCCCGCGTTCTGCAATGGTGCGGGCGGCAGCGGCTTCAAGTTCACGGCCAATTTCATCAATAACGATAACTTCTGGGTTGTGATTTTCAACCGCTTCAATCATCACTTCGTGTTGTAAGGCTGGATTGCTAACCTGCATGCGGCGCGCCTGCCCAACAGCAGGATGCGGAATATCACCATCGCCGCCAATTTCATTGGACGTATCTACGATGACAACGCGCTTTGTTTCTGCCAACACGCGGGCAGCTTCACGTAAGATGGTTGTTTTCCCGACACCGGGACGCCCAAGCAGCAGCAGGCTGCGGCCTTCACCAATAATGTCGTTGATGATTTCTGCGGTGCCTTCAACAGCACGCCCAACGCGGCAAGTGAGCCCAACCACGCCGCCGTGGCGGTTGCGAATTGCGCTAATCCGGTGCAGCGTACGTTCGATGCCAGAGCGATTGTCGGCATCAAAATCACCAACGCGCTTTACAGCGTCAGCGAGGTCTTCGCGGGTTAGCTCAGTGTCTGCTAATGGAACTTCGCCATCAACAAAGCGGGCCATTGGAATCCGACCTAAATCGAGAATAACCTCTACTAAAGAAGCGCTGCGATCAAGTTCGGAAATTTTATTTGAAATTGTGGGTGGCAAGACGGCGAGCAATAGCTCGAGATCGTCAATAATTTGGGTCATTTAGTGGAATAGAGTTATGTGTTTTGCGGGCAGTATACAGAATTTTTAGATTCAGATACTTTTGACGTTTACATAGAAGATAAGAGTATGGGATACCAAGAAATGCGTACGGTCATTATACGCCCAAACTGTTAGCGTAGGCTAAACAAAATCAGACGGATTTTATAGCAGCGTTATCGATTGTAGCGTTGGAATCGTAACGATGATGCGGTGGCGCTACATTTGCTCACGCTCGCCCCAGAACTGCTTTGAATAGCAATTGCGTTGCAGCATAAATTGCAATACGATAAGACTATGACAACGGCTTTCATCCGCTGCCCGTGGTGTAGCGTTCACTATGATGCGTTTCAATCGCTTTGCGACCAGTGCGGTGGCGCATTGTTCCCGCCTGAGCCAAGCGATCCTGGCGCCGTGCCGCCCCCAGCACCACGTGCCTTGCCTAAAGGCTATGCGCGGAACCTGATGTTCAGCGGAAACCCGCTGGGGCTGGTTGGCGGAATTTTCTTTGCCGTGGGCCTGTTATTGGGCGTGATCTTTCCCACTATCGGCATTGCCACTGGGCTGTGGTTGATGCTGTTGATTGGCGGATTTTTGGCGCTAATCTTTACAACACTTGGCGGCACGATGCTTTACGTGGTGTATCAGGCTGGCATGAACAAAGTGCGGCCTTATAAAGACGGGGTTGCCGTGTTGGGTGAGGTCGGGAACGTCTATAAGAATCCGCTGGTCAATGTGAACGGGCGTAATCCCTATACGGTGGAATATCTGTTTCGGGCAGATGGCCGTCCGTTTGAAGGCCAGATGGATACATGGTCCTCTGCTGTGATCGACCTAGAAAAAGGCCAACCGCTGCACGTGCTGTACTTGCCAGAAGATCCGCTGCAGAATGTAATTTACCCACCGCTGTAACCTGTTACTCAGCCGCGCATGGCGCACGGCTACGCACTCTTTTCTGCAATTGCACAAAAACGTCTGGTAATATGCCGTTATGTTTCGGCTTCTCCGTTTTCTAAGCTTCGGACTTATTACGCTTACCTTGCTAGGGTGTGCGACGCGTAACGAGTCTGACATTCCGCCAGATATTCAAGACTTAATCCAATATGAAGACCGGATGGCGTTAGCTGGGGATGTGAGCAACATTCAGGCCGTTACCGCGACCACCGACGCCGCTTGGTGGGCCGGGTATCAACGCCAAGTGCAGAGCCTACGCCCGGTTGCTCCGCCGATTCCGAATGCGGTCTATGCGGCGGGCAGCGTGAATGCGGTGGCCTTTGCCCAACGGGATGATACGGCCACTGTGACGGTTAGCCGTGAGTATCGGCAGCCGAGCTTGTCTAGCGTGGCGCATTTTTCGATGACGCAGCGCTACGCCAAAACTGATGCAGGCTGGCAACGGTTGCCGCCGCCGCTCAACCTTGGATTTCCCGCCATCACTGAGCAAGACGGCGTGCGCATTGTGCACTACCCGCAAGATGCAGCGCTTTTACAGCTAATTTTGCCAGGCTTGACCGCAGACATTAACAGCACTTGTGAGGCATGGGCTGCAACGCTTTCTCAAACGGCATGCTTGTATCCGCTCAATGTATTCCTTACCACTAATCCAGACGTTTTGCTGACGCCTGCCGGCCAACAGCGTGTGGCTCCGCTGCCAGCAGAACTGGTAACGAATCTGGGTGTGGCGGACGAAACGCCATTTTTATACGTGCCTTCTGTGGCACTAGTTGGGGCTCCGCTGGATGAAGCAGCAGAAGCGTGGTGGCAAGCGGGCTTAGCGAATCAGGTGCTGACGGCACAGCTCAAACGGCTTTCTATTTTGCCTAGCCAGCGCCAATCGCTGTTTGCGGCAGTTGCGCCAGACTTAGGGCTGACCTCGCCGGCGGTGTCTTTGGAGCAAAGCAGCGCTGGCAATACGGCGCAACTGGCAATTTTGCCAACGCTAACGCCGCGTCCAACGCCAATTCCAACGCCGGTGATGTACACCGTACAGTCCGGGGATACGCTAGGTGGCATTGCATCTGTGTTTGGGATTTCTACAGCGGAATTACTATCTTGGAATCAAGAGGTTGAGGGCGAAATTATTTCTGTAGGCACGCAGTTACGGGTGCCCGCGATTGGCATGCCAACGGCAACGCCATTCCCCACAATTACCCCTGTGCCACCGTGGACGCCTATCCCGCCCGGCACAATTACCGT
This sequence comes from Anaerolineales bacterium, assembly GCA_020630175.1. Classification (GTDB taxonomy): domain Bacteria; phylum Chloroflexota; class Anaerolineae; order Anaerolineales; family UBA6668; genus JAHDIM01. The sequence continues at coordinate 4,886 of JAHDBW010000110.1, read as the reverse complement.
GCATACGGTGGCCGATGGCGAGACGCTGCTAGGGATTGCGCTGCGCTATAGCAGCACGATTGAAGCGATTATGGATGAGAACGGCTTGGCAAGTGAGAATTTCTTAGCGGTTGGCGTGGAGATTCGGGTGCCGATGAATATTCTAGAAACAGAGGCCGATAACTAACTTAGCAGCATTGCGATGCCTGCTCCGCATAGCGTGGCTAAAAAGTTGACCCAGTCGTTGTTGAGCCAGCCGTAGCCGCTACTGAGTTGCGTTGGCGTGCCACAACTGTGGGTGGGATGTTGTTCAGTTTCAATGGCGCACGTAGGACAGTGATAGTTCGCTTGAACAGTTGCCCCCAAGAGCGAATCGCTTAGTGCCCCTAACAAGCCCCCCAGCGTAATTGCCAGCAGGCTGCGCAAGGAGGGCGCACCACCCAGTTGCGCAATTGCAGCGACAACGAGTGCGCCTAGAAGCGATGCGGTTGTGCCCCATAGCGTAACCCCGCCCGATGTGCCGGGGGTCACTTGTTGCCTGAGATTAGTGATTTTGCGCGGCTGCTGTGAGGCAAGCGTGCCGAGTTCTGTGGCCCAAGTGTCGGCATTGGCAGTGGCAAATGCGGCAGCAAACGCCACCCAGTAGATGGGTTGCCCCGTTAGCCCCCAGGCGGCGATCCCAGCGGCTGCAACGCCACCGTTGGCCATGGTCTGCCAAAAATCACGCGTCGACCCTTTGCTGAATTTTTCTGCGGCGGCTTTTTTGCGCTGTTGCTTCCATTTTGAAAGCACGCTGCTGGAAATGAAGAACGTCATCAACACGGCTGCGCCCACTAATCCACCAAACCCAAACGTAAGCGACCCAATTAGCGTGGCCCCGATTGCGCCTGAAATGCTCAGGCTTTTGCGCCACCAAGCTAGCCCGCCAACTAAGGCGGCCAATCCAATGGCGATGAGGAATTGTTGTGACATTGCTGGCGTGCGGTTAAGCGCTGCGGGTGAGGAAGGCGAGCCAGAGAATTAGCGTCACAAAAACAGTGCCCGCCCAAAGCACGTATGCTAAAAACTTGGCGTCTTTGCGCCAATGTAGCCATGCGCCAAGCAGCGTATTCGCGAGCCAAGCGCTGATGCCAATAATGGCAAGTGAGTACAAATCATTTGGCTGACCAGTGCGTAACGGGGCGGCGTTAGCGTCAAAAATCAATGGGATCTCTCCGCTTGCAGCACCGGATGAGAGCGCGATCCAAACCAGTAAGCCAAGCGCCAAAACAAGGCCGCTCCCAATCAAGATTAGGGCAGGTGTTTCACGTAAGAAGGCTGGCAGTGGACGTGCGGCAGCTGTGGCGCCGGTCTTAGCGGCTGGCGCTGCTGAGTCCGGGCTTTCTATTTCAGGCGCGGGTTCAGGGATCGCTTCGGCTTCAGGTCGCGTGGCGTTTGCATCTGCGGCATCCGGGTCAGGCGCGGCGGTCACTGCGTCTGTGCTGGGCGTGGCCTCTTCTGCGGCTGCGGCAGGCGGTTCGGGTAAAGCCGGCTCAGAATCGGCAGCGGCGGGCGTTGCGTCTTCTACGGGTTGATCGTCTGTTGGCTGGTCTTCCATCATAGGCGTCATTATAGTGGACAGGCGCGTGCTTAAACAAAAAACGCCCAGCAAAGCTAGGCGTTTGGATGTCTCAAGTAGGGAAGAAAAAGTTTTAGAGTAAAGAACCGTTTTGTATCGCCATAATAGCTCGAACAATCAAGAGAGATGCAACAAGGATAGCTATTGCACGATTTCTAAATCGTGTATTATCAGCGGCTTTCTTGAAGCTGAGTGAACCAAGGATTACGGCAATAAAATTGCTCGCTATATGTTCAACTAGTCCCTGTTTTTCGAAAAAACCTGATCCATTTGTCAGTACACTAAAAGCAAGAAGAATCAATCCAAGTAGGAATTGTATGCCTAGTGCCATTCCTAGCCACTTGTTGAGATTGGTGTCTATTTCTCTCCAATACCCGCCTTTAGATAACCAGCCGATGAGCATTTTTATAAATGTCACAATGAGCAGTAGTAGAACGACCCAACGCCAATAGCTATGGATTAACAACAGAATATTTGATAGGACTTGCATTTTGTAAATCTCCGTAAAAGTAAACAGGTCGATGGCGTGTGTGTAGCGGACACACGGAATGGACTAAATTTACTGGGATATGCTGATTTATACAACTCCGAAAATTCAGAGATGTAGGGCTAAGCAATGTTGATATGGATTAGCAATCGGTCACGACACAGTCTACAACAGCATCTGGATTGATCGTAATGCTGAACGTTGACCCTTGGCCGGGCACAGAGGTAACTTTGATATCGCCACCGTGCTGTTCAACAATGGTCTTCACAATTGAAAGACCCAAGCCAGTACCGTCTGAGTCTGCTAAGGTGCCGTTTTCACAGCGGTAAAAGTTCTCAAAGATATGTGGCAGATCGTCTGGATCAATGCCGATGCCGGTGTCTGTTACGCTTACTAAGACGCTCTGATCCGCCGCGACCTTACCAGATACCACGACGTTTCCGCCGCGTGGCGTGTACTTAATGCTGTTAGAGATCAGATTGGTGAGCGCCCGCCGGAACATGATTGGGTCTACTTCTAGCCCCACATCTTGCGGTGGCATCTTGCAGATGAGCTTGACTTCAGCGTCATGCGCTAATTCGGTGAATTGTTCAGTAACTTCTTGCAAGAAGCTTTCAAAATGAACCTTGCGCGGCGCAATGGCGCGGCCGGTTTCTAGCTTGGCGATATCTAGAATTTGTTCAACCAATTCACGCATCACCTTTGACTGATGCTCAATTGAGTTCAGGTGTTGCACTAGCGATGGTGCCATACTGCGCAACTTATGGCGTAGCAGGCCGGTTGAGAGCATGATGGCGGTGAGCGGATTCTTCAGGTCATGCGTAGCGGCATTGAAGAATTCGTTGCGCAGGTCGCTCAAGCGTTCAAAGTATTGTTGATCTTGGGCGCGTAACTGGCGTTGCAGTTCGGCTTCTTCAACGGCCAAGCGCGTTTTGTACAACATTTGCAAGTTGGCAACGCGGGCTTCGTTTTGATCATCAAATATGGCTTTATGCAGCTGAATGGATTGCCGCAAGTACGAATTTGCCAAGCGCCATTCGCCTAGCATTTCATGTGCTTCGGCAAGCAGGCACATGCATTGATATTGATGGTCGCGATTCTTTTGCCCAGTGCTTTTTTCTAGCGCTTCTTTTAGGAAGATAATGGCTTGCTCTGGCTGACTAGTCGCCATAAAGACTTTGCCCAGCCCGGCAATCGCAAAGCGTTCTGCCGTGGGTTGCCCAATCCGCTGCGCGAGTTCAAAGCTGCGGCCATAGTATTCACGGGCGTCATCGTACACTTCTTGGGCAAAGTAGACATCGCCTAGTAATTGCAAGGCAAAGGTCTCTTGGCGTGGATTTTCTAACGACTGTGAGAGATCTAGGGCTTCTTTACCAAAACGCAGCGCTTTGGCATGTTCTTGACCATGCGTTAACGAAGCCGCCAGATTGGCTTTTGCCATGCAAATGCCAGCTGCGTGCTCTTGAATTTCAAACAAGTCTAGGGCGCGTTTGAAAAAGTAGACCGCTTGATCATGGTCTTGCCGATGCTGATACATAATGCCAACACTATTGTGAATGGCACCTTGTTGTTGATTATCGTTGGCTTGCAGCGCGTGTTCCAGCGCTTGGCTGAAGAGGTCTAAAGCCTCTGAATATTCACCCAAGTATTGCAAACAGCTTGCCATCCGCCGCCGTGTGTTGGCAGCGATGGCGTGTTGCAACATGGCATCGTAATATTCATATGCGCGCGCCCCATACCGGAAAGACAAACTGTAATTGCCAAGATCATAATGGGCAGAGGCCAGTGTGTTGCAGCTATCGGCAATGCCTTTTTGGTATGGCACTAAATTATCAGAAGCCGTTTCCGCAAGATTGAGCGCTTTTTGTGCCAATGCTTCTGCGGCATCTACATCGCTATCGATTAGATCAAAAGCCTTGCGAACCAGTGAATCCACATGGGTATGGAATTCGATTTCGGCTAATTCAGATTGCTCATCTGTTAAGGTCATACTATCTTCCAAAATTGAACAGCAATGTAGGCATTAAGCAATGCTGCACTGCAGACACTTATAAAGTTACATGTTTGGTCACTAAAAAATGACATGCTCACCTAAATTGGTGCAGCACAAATAAACCGAAACATGAACGTAGTTGGATTATAGGCGCGATAAGGTATGTATTTCTTTTGAATACGGTAGGAACTGGTAATAAATTCCTAACATTCAGGCCGGATTGTTGGTGTCTCAAGCCTTGTTGTAACATATTGCTGACTTTGGGTCATTATGCAGCATTGGCGCTGGCTTTTTGCGCTAATCCCAGATAGTCTACACAGTGTTATGGATAAAGTAGAAAAGCTCAAACGCACCCGTAATTTAGCGAAGCCAAACGCGATTCGGATTGATACAACCAGCGGTCTGACAGTCGTTCGCAAATGGCAGCGCACCAACGCCGCTTGGGGAATTTTCGGCATCGCATTTTTGCCGTTGGGCTGGATGATGTTTTCACGCAACCTGCCAACGCCAGACGTACTTGATTACATCGTGTTTCTTTCTATTGTGCTAATTGGGGTGTTGATGACTTACGCTGGCCTAGCACAGTTGATCAATCGGACGCTGGTCAGGCTGGATGAAACAGGGCTGCACATTTCGCATGGCCCGCTGCCGGTGAAAGCCCAAGTCAATGTCTCGCATGCAGACTTCAAACAGCTCTACACGCAAAAACGCGTTCGGCAGCTAGGGCGACGCAAACAAGTCAGTTTTGAACTTTTACTAGACACGCACAGCGCCGAAACGCAAACCCTCATGGCCGACGAAACCAACCG
>JAHDBW010000460.1 GCA_020630175.1 Anaerolineales bacterium | reverse complement strand
GCCAATTATTCAACCCTCGGCATGTTAAGAAAACGCATAGACGCAATGCGCGCTGATTCGCATATAATCAGATAAATCAAAATCTCCCTAACTGGACTCAATTCACGCTATGACAACATACGAATTACAAAAATGGGATCTCACCGAGCTGCTTGCAGCCCCGAGTGGCGATCCGGTAGAAAACGCACTCGCCGAAATTGAAGCACTCACTGCTGAATTTGAAGGCTGGCGCGAAAAGCTCGCGGCTGACATGAGCACGGCAGACTTCAACGCCGTCCTCAAGCTGGATGAAGACCTGACCCATGCCGTGTATAAGCCCGCTATTTACAGCTCGCTGTGGTATTCAGAAGATACGCAAAACCAAGAATCGCTAGCGTTTCAAGGGCGCATTCAACAAGCGCTAACTGGCGTGCAAAACCGCACCATGTTCTTTGGCTTGTGGTGGAAGCAAATCGATGATGAAAACGCCGAACGCCTCGCTGCCAGCGTGGCCGACGATCTGCGCTATCACCTAGATCATTCACGCCTGACGCGGCCATACGTGTTGACTGAAGAGCTCGAAAAGCTAATCAACATCAAGAATATGAACGGCATCAGTGGCTTGAACAAAGTCTATGAAATGCTGACCAACGCCTACAAGTTCACCGTCACCATTGATGGTGAAGAACAGCAGCTCACCCGCGGACAACTGTCGCCGTTGGTACAAGGCTCAGACGCAAAAATGCGCGAAATGGCCTACCAAGAGCTGTATCGCGTCTTTGGTGAAGATGGGCTAGTGCTGGCGCAAATTTACATTCACCTCGCCCGTGACATCAACGAAACCGCCGTCAAAATGCGTGGTTATCCATCACCCATCGCCACCCGCAACCGTGCCAACGATGTGCCAGACGAAGCAGTCGATGCCTTGCTCGATGTGAGCAAGCAAAACAGCGGGATTTTCCAACGCTGGTTCAAGCTCAAAGCCGGTTATCTCGGCATGGACAAGCTACGTCGCTACGACGTTTACGCGCCACTGTCAGCGTCTGAAAAAGAATACCCTTACCAAGACGCCGTCGATTTGTGTCTCGATACCTTCTCTGACTTTTCGCCAAAAATTGGCGACGCCGCGCGCCGCGTGTTTGATGAAAACCACATCGATGCTGAAATCCGTCCGGGCAAACGCAGTGGGGCCTTCTGCATGTCAGGCCTGCCAAAAATGACGCCGTACGTGCTAGCCAACTATGCGGGCACCGCCCGTGACGTGGCCACCATCGCCCATGAACTGGGACACGCCGTGCATGCTATGTTGGCCGAAGATCACCCAGTGTTTACGTTCCACAGCGCGTTGCCGCTGGCAGAAACCGCTTCAGTATTTAGCGAAATTCTGCTGTCTGAACGCATGCTCGCCACGGAAACTGACCCCAGCGTGCGCCGCGACTTATTGGCCTCGTTGATCGATGACGCTTACGCCACGGTCATGCGCCAAGCGTACTTTGCAATGTTTGAAAAAGAAGCGCACAGCCTGATCAAAGACGGCGCGTCTGTAGACCAACTGAATGAAGCCTATATGGCCAATCTCGCCGAACAATTTGGCGACGCGGTTGAGGTCAGCGAGGAATTCAAATGGGAGTGGGTCAGTATCCCGCACATTTATCGTTCACCGTTCTATGTGTATGCCTATAGCTTTGGGCAACTACTCGTGTTCGCGCTGTATCAACGCTATTTAGAACAAGGCGAAGCCTTCAAACCGCAATACATCAAAATCTTGAGCTACGGCGGTTCAGCTAGCCCAACCCACATCCTTGAAGAGGCCGGCATCGACATCAATGATCCAGCCTTCTGGCAGGGCGGCTTTGACTACATCAGCAAATTGATTGATGAGTTAGAAGCAATGGAAGGGTAGAGAAAGAGAAGAGAG
>JAHDBW010000459.1 GCA_020630175.1 Anaerolineales bacterium | reverse complement strand
CTGGACGGCGTTGTTTTAAGAGTGGGAACACATCCCGATAGGTGTTGAAAAAGTCGGGGTCAGTGTCAGCAATGAGGATTTCAGTTTCGTCTCGGCTGGCCTGCGCGAGAATATTCCCCATCGGGTCGCAAATAAAGCTGGTGCCATAAAACGTAACGTCTTCCGCACCAATGCGGTTGGCTGCAGCGACATAAACGCCATTCGCAATGGCATGCCCGCGCATTACCGTTTGCCACGCCAGTGCCGTGTCCATGTCTGGATGGTCTGGCTCGCTACCGATTGCTGTGGGGTAGAAAATAAACTCTGCCCCTTTCAAGGCACAAATGCGTGCCATTTCTGGAAACCATTGATCGTAACAAGTTGGCACCGCCGTTGGCAAGCCATTCAGATCATGAATCGGAAAGGCGTCTGCCCCACCAAAGTAATAATCTTCATAATAGCCGGGGCCAGCAGGAATGTGAACCTTGCGCGTGATGCCAACCAAGTTGCCTTCTGGGCCGTGCACGGTGGCCGTGTCCCAATAGGTACCATCGGCGGCACGTTCAAAAATGCTGCCAAGAATGTAAACGTTATGCACACCCGCCATTTGATTGAAGAACGTGGTCGATTCACCACCGTCAACGGCTTCCGCCCATTCATAGTGCTTGTCGTCTTTTTCACTGGCAAAGTAAGGCGCCAGCGTAAATTCTTGTAAGCAGATCACATCCGCACCTTCATCGGCAGCGCGGCCAATCAGCGCGCTCATTTTTCTGATCATCTCAGCGCGTGACCCGGCCCAGTCCGTTTGAATGACGGCTAATCTTGTTTTTTTCATACGTGTTTCAAAACCTCTTGTGCTGCCCGCAGGCCACTTTCATAAGCGCCGTGCACAGTCGCGGTGTAGTGCGGATGCGTCGCTTCGCCCGCAAAAAACAATTGTGTCGCAATCGGGCGTGCCAACACTTGACGGTCAGACCGTTGTTGCCCAACTTTATCGAAAGAATAACTGCCGTTTGCATACGGATCAGCTGCCCAACTAGAGCGAGAAATCTGTAGCGGCGCTGGAATATCGAGCTTGAACATCCGTTGCATCACATCCCGCGCGCCCTGCACTACGTCTGCATCAGACAGTTGATTGAACGCTTGCGCCCGACGGCCTGCAAAGTAGGCCACGATCACCGGTTCTCCCGTGTAATGCCCAATGTTGAGCCATGCGTTGAACATTGGTGGTTCTGTATCAGCAATGTAATTGAAGCGCTGCGGCGTCTGCGGCCAATAAAATTGGTCAAAGCGCATCGCAATTTTTTCGTAATAGCCGACTCCAATCCGTTGGATTGCGGCCTGTTTTTCAATGGGTAGTGCCGGTTCAAAGACCACTGCGCCAGACTGTAGCACGCCTAACGGCAGTGTGATGACACACTGAGGTGCTTGAAACGTTTTTTCACCGGCAACAACAGTCACGCCATCAGCCGTAGAAGCAATCTTTTCAACCACCGTGTTACGTTGGATTGGCAATCCCATTGCTAGTCGATCTGTAATTGCGTTATACCCGCCGCCAACGACCAATTCATCGCCACCCGGCAGTTTGACGTATTCATCCGTTTGCCAATTCAGCTGATCAAGATCAGACGCGTTACTGTATTCGGTGCGCACAGTTGACCAGTAATAAAATCCGGCCTTGCCTGCTGACGATAGCGCCTCGGTAAAGTCGGGCTGCGTGGCGTAAACCTCCGCAAGTGACGCCCCTGTTTGCGGCAGCACAACCGACGCAAATCGATGCGCATCAACGCCCGCTGCGTACTGTTGACCAGCGGCGAATTCGGCAGCATTTAACGCCGTTCCATCGGCAACAAATGCTTGGATGGTGGCTGGATCTAAGCCGAGAAAATCGGTTTGCGCAGTGGCAATCCCAAACGCATTGGCTA
>JAHDBW010000109.1 GCA_020630175.1 Anaerolineales bacterium | reverse complement strand
CTCAGCACAAGTGCGCTAAGCAACAACATAAGCTTTTTCAAGTTCATAGTTCTTCTCCAAGAATAAGAATTTTTAGGCAGTAATACGGGACTGCCCAACCCAAGCATTATCTGGCAAATGGCCTGAGCCGCCAGGCGGCCTTGGACAGATTCCAGCGATGCGCTAATCCACGTGGCTCAAAGATGAGGAATAACATCAGCACCACACCAAAGAAAATTGGTCTAAATGAGGTTAGGAAAATAGCCGCTTGATCCGGGAACATCGCGGCCATTGCGCCACCTACCCAGTTTGCACCTTCTTCCAATAAGATCACGGCAACAGCCCCAAACCAGGGTCCCATGTTGTTGCCCAATCCCCCAATCACCAACATCCCAAGAAAAATAATCGACGTATTTAAGGTGTACCCAAATTCTGTCCCAACGCCCCGTTCGGCGTGGGCGCGTAAAGCACCGGCTAAGCCTGCCAGCACCGCAGCCATTGCAAAGGCACGCAGCTTATACCCAAACAGATTGACACCTAATAATTCCGCCGCCAGATCATTATCCCGAATAGCAATAAATGCCCGCCCAATGCGGGAGCGCGACATGTTTACAGTTAGAACTGTTGTAATCAGCAGCACTGTGAACGAGATCACAATAAATTCAGATGGCTCTTTGATATGGAAGCCGAAAATTTCTGGCACCGGCACATCAATAAAACCGTCTGTGCCGCCTAAATAGTCCTTAAACGTCTGGCGTGACAGCCACGGAATAATAAACTGTGCCGCCAAGGTCGCCATCGTAAGGTAAAAGCCTTTGACCCGAAGTGAGGGCAATCCAAAGATTAGGCCAAACACGCCTGTTCCAAGCGCTGCGGTAATCAACGCAATTGGGAACGGAAAGCCTAAGCGGGCTGTCACCAACGCCGAGATATACCCCCCGACCATCATGAACGCCGCCTGGCCAAGCGAAATCTGGCCCGTGTATCCGGTTAAGATATTGAGACCTTGTAACGCAATAATCGTGATAAAAATCCGGTTAGCAGTTGAAATCCACCAAGCATTTCCCCAGAGCGGGATGGTGTAGGCTGCGATTATTGCCAGAATAGTAATGGCCCATTGATAAGGATGGCGAATAACCAGCTTATCTTGAGCATACGTGCGATCAAAATCGCCAGCGAGACGTTGTGCTGCCATAGTTAAACTCTCTCAATCCGTTTTTGACCAAACAACCCTTCTGGCCGGAGTACCAAAACAATTAGTAATAGAACATAGGGGGCAATTTCTGAAGAATTACGCACAATGGGCAGCGTATTTGTTTGTACTAGCGCTTGCACTAGGCCAACAATAATTCCGCCAAGCACAGCACCACCTAATGATTCAAGCCCGCCTAATAAAATTGCAGGGAACGTAATCAGCACTACGGTTGAAAGCGATAGGCTAACCCCCGTTAGCGTTGCCAGCAGGACACCGCCCAACGTTGCAACAAGCCCGGAGATGGCCCAAGACAGCCCAAACACGCGTGAAACGCGAATGCCAACACTGCGCGCCACTTCATGATTTTCAGATGCAGCACGCATAGAAAGTCCCGCACGCGTATTTTTGAAGACCCAGATAAAAATCCCGGCAACCAACATCGCCACAACAAACGTTGCTAGCCGAGAGTGCCCGATTTGCAAACGGTCAAAAAAGACAATGCTGGTTTCACCAATTTTAGGAATTGGAATATTGAATGAATCGCTTGGCGAAAATGGCGCTGGAAAATTACTTTTAGGCTGAATGCCAAACATAATGCTTGTTAAGCCTTCTATTAGCTGTGACAGCCCCAACGTCATTAGAATAATTGAAAGTAGTGGTTGCCCCGTCATTGGCCGCAGCATAAGCCGTTCAATTAGGAACCCAATCAGCACGGCGGTGATAAGCGCCATGATAACCGCTGCCCACAACGGCAGATTGAAGATTTCTGCGCCGGTCTCATCGCCCCCGGCAAACCACCAAGTTAGGAATGCGCCGAGCATCACCATATGCCCTTGGGCGAAGTTGAACACTTCCGAAGATTTGTAAATAAGCACAATGCCTAACGCAATCAGCGCAATAGTGCCGCCGTTCAAAACTCCGGTAACCGTTTGTTGAATGACAAGCACCCAATTTGTTGTTGTGTATAGCCAATAGGCAATACCGGCACAAACTGCAATTACAACAGCACGTGTTAGTGTTGATTGAGATTTCATGCCTCAGCTCCTAGCGTCATGACTCGTAAGCCTGTTTCCATCACATTGGTAGACCCATCTTGATATTGCACTTCTGTTGTCACCTTGATCTCGTCTCGTCCGTCATAAATCGCATCAACAATGGCGCTATAGCGGTCATAAAGAACATTCCGGCGCAGCTTGCGTGAGCGGGTCATTTCAGCGTCATCTGCATCAAACTCTTTATGCATCACAACAAACCGCTTGACCCGGCCTGTTTCTGGCAAACTAGAATTCACTTCCGCGACAACCTCTTTAATAAGGTCGTAAACTTCAGTTCGTTGGGCTAGATCCGCGTATGTGGTGTAACCAATGCGCCGTTTTTCTGCCCAGAACCCTGTATTTTCAAAGTCCATAATCACCAGCGCGCCAACAAAATCACGGTCTGGGCCACCTAGTGACATAACATCTTTGATGTACGGGCTGAACTTCAATCGCCCCTCAATAAATTGCGGTGCAAATTCATCACCGGTAGAAAGCATCAACATTTCCTTGATGCGGTCTAGATAAATTACATGGCCATCATCGTCGATATAGCCCGCATCGCCAGTGCAAAACCAGCGTTTGCCGTCGGCATCAGTCTGGATAGAGTCTTGCGTCGCGGCATCATTTTTGAAATATCCGGCGAAAACAGTGGGACCCGCAATTTGAATCTCTTGCCGTTCGCCAATCCGAACTTCAATACTCGGTGCGGGCTTGCCGACGCTGGCAAATTTGATGTCGCCATTTTCATGGATAGTTGCGCCACCACACACTTCGGTTGAGCCATAAATTTGTTTCAAGTTGACGCCTAATGCATGAAAGAAGCGCATTGCGTCAGGACTAAGCGCCGCCCCCGCCGTATATCCAGCCCGAATGTTGGTAAAGCCCATCTGATCACGCAGTGGTGAAAAAACCAGCAAATCCCCTAACCAATACTGCAACTTGAGCAGCGGTCCGGCGGACTGTTTATTTAGAATTTTGTCTGCAAACTTATATCCAATGGGGAGGAACGTGTTGTAGAGGAAGCGATTGACCGGCGTCGAGTCGTTCATGCGTACCTGCACCATACCGATGAGCGAGTCCCACAAACGGGAGTTGTACAACACGCCTTCAGGTGCAATTTCACGCACATTGGGTTGGACAGTTTCTGGAGATTCCGGGAAATTTACCACCACGCCTTGCACACAATGTGGCGCAACGCCCAATGCAGGCTCCCCAATCCAGCCCATAGGCAGCATACTTACATAATTATCTGTATCGTAACGTGGATCGACAGCGTCAAACAATTCAGCCGAACTTACCAAATTGTTATGGGTGAGCATCGCACCCTTTGGTAAGCCAGTTGTGCCAGAGGTGTAACAAAAGGTAGCGTAGTCAGATGCGTTACCGCGTTCAACCTCAGTAATAAAGCGCTCGGGATCTTTTTGATGTAAATCTAAGCCAAGCGCCTTGATTTCATCAAATGAGAGCAACCAGTCGTCTTCATAGTTCCACAGGCCGCGGTCATCCCAATAAATAACCTTTTCTACAGCCGGAATGCTTTCACGCACTTCCAGCATTTTATCGACTTGTTCTTGATCCTTTGCGAGCACAAAGCGGGCTTCGCTATGCCCAACAATGTAACTCACTTCCTTGGGGCTAGCATCAGTAAACATCCCAACGGGCACGCCACCAGCCGCTTGTAGTGCAAGATACCCCCAATAATATTCCCGGTCATTGTCGCCAATAGTAGCAACGCGGTCGCCACGGTCCAGGCCGAGTGCCAGCATGCCTAACGCAAACGCCCGCACCTCATCAAGCGACTCTTGCCATGAAAATTCACGCCAAATGCCAAATTCTTTTTGACGCACGGCGGCTTTTTTTGCATTATATTTTTGACTAGTGTTGAGGAAATGTTGAGGGAGAGTTTCTAATTTGGGCATGATTACGCTTCATCCTGTCCAAGGTATGCTTGGATGACTTTCGGATCATTGCGGACTTCATCGCGAGTGCCATCAGCAATCTTGTTGCCAAAGTCGAGCACAACGACCCGGTCTGCGATATCCATCACGAGGCCCATATCATGCTCAATCAGGATGATTGTTGTGCCCCGGCGTTCATGAATATCAAGAATAAAGCGCGCCATGTCTTCTTTTTCTTCGAGATTCATCCCCGCCATTGGCTCATCAAGCAACAGCAAGTCTGGCTCTAAGGCGAGCGCACGCCCTAGCTCTACCCGTTTTCGCAGCCCATACGGTAATGCCGCAATGACAGCGTTGCGAATACGTTCGATTTCAAGAAAGTCGATAATTTCTTCTACAACGCGGCGGTGGGCAACCTCTTCTCTTAGCGTTGCGCCCCAATAAAACATGTTCGAAAGCAGGCCTTCTTTCATGTGAATATGACGCGCAGCCAAAAGATTGTCTAACGTGCTAAGGCCGGTATACAGCGCAATATTTTGAAATGTGCGGGCTAACCCTAAGCTAGAAATTTTTACAGGCGGAACTTGAGTAAGATCATTGCCTTTGAACATCACCGACCCCTCTTGAGGCCGATAGAATCCGCTAATGCAATTCAACATTGAGGTCTTACCCGCGCCATTGGGGCCAATGAGCGCTAGGATTTCACCCTTGTGTACATCAAAACTAACGTCTTTTAGGGCTTTAGTGCCGCCAAAAGACAACGAAACGTTTTTAACTTGTAGCATTTACACAATCTGGAGAGGGAAGAAACACGTATAGCAAGAGAGCTGAGTAACACCTCAGTTGCCTAAATGTTTCTTAAGTTGTTTTGAGGCTTAATGAATTTGTCCTTTCCATCAAGCAATTGGTGTGACCCAATGGTTGCATTATAGTTTGCGGAACGTTTATCGTCAAAAGCGAATTTTGATTACCGCGCTACTGATGCGTTATTTACGGCAATTAGCCGCGCTTATTTCCCAACGGTCCGCGATTTTCATACCACAGCGCAGGATCTAACTCTTCTTTATGGTCCCAAACGCCAATCCAAACGCCTTCTGCGTCATCATTCTGCTCATTACCGTGGTTTGCCATGCGCGCATCAGAAAAGACTCGCGTTTGCCGTTGGGTCAGCCATTCAAAGAGCATGCCTTGCAGCGCTTGGCGTTGCTGGTGATAGTCAGGATGCGCACCTAAATCATTTAGCTCTTGTGGATCATGTTCCATATCAAACAACATGGGGCGGTAGCCGTCAAAGTGGCAGAATTTCCAGCGTTTCGTGCGCACCATATAGCCGCGACTCTGGCTTGCTTTTAGATGCCCCATACTGTTGTGCGCTGGGCGACAGCTATAGTCAAATTCACAGATCGCATAGTCACGATGGTGTGTTGCCGTACCCTGCAAATATGGCACTAATGAGCGCCCTTCCAATTTGAAATGTGGCGCTCCGCCCGCTGTCTCAACGAATGTAGGGAGCAGATCGATTAGCTCAACAAATTCAGAACACACCGTACCACGGGCTTTATCCGCTGCTGGTGAGGGATCAAAAATCAAGAGTGGTACGCGCACCGATTCTTCAAAAAAGAAATCTTTTTCACCCAGCCAATGGTCACCCAAAAAATCGCCATGATCGCTTGTAAAGACCAACAGCGTATTCTTGATGCGGCCCGTTTTACGCAGATGATCCAATAAAACGCCTATTTGGTCATCAAGCTGTTTGATGAGGCCCATATACGCCCGCACCACCGGCTCACGCACCTCAGATCGGGAAAAATTACGCCCAACGCGCATTTTTTGAATTGCAGCCAAAACCGGGTGTGGATTTTCAAGTTCAGCCTGCGACCGATTCACAGGCGGTAGATCAACCGCTTGATACATGCTGAAATACGGTTCTGGCACAACATACGGCCAATGCGGTTTGATGTAACTCAGGTGTAAACACCACGGCTGCGCATCATCAATTTCGTCTAAAAATTCAATTGCGCGGCGTGTCAAGTATGGCGTTTCAGAATGCTCTTCGGCGATATCGGCTGGGTACTGTGCGGATCGCAAATCCCACCCAGACACAAACTCCCCATTTTCATCGCGCACACCATTTGCATTCCGATCCCATGGGTTCTCATTGTCATAGCCTTGCGCGCGTAGATACTGATCGTACGCATTGTCTGGCGTGTATATCGGGTCAGCATGGATACCATCATCGCGTTCGTATAGCTCGAAACCAGCTTGTGAGAGGTGCTGACCAACCGCTGAAGCCGGGTCAATCCCAAGCCGCTGCATTCCGTCCAGATCGCCGCGCATATGCGTTTTACCTAGCAAAATAGTGCGCATACCGGCTGCGTTTAAGTGGTCACCAATATTGCGGGTATGGACACTTAGTGGGATTTGGTTATAAGTTGCGCCGTGGGTAAACACATACTGCCCAGAATAAAGACTGGCGCGTGACGGCCCACAGCTAGGTGCCTGAATATACGCACGATCAAACCTAACGCCCTGCTCTGCCAGCCAATCGATATTAGGCGTTTCAAGCGTTGGGTGCCCATAACAAGAGAGATAATCCCAACGCAATTGATCACATGTGATGAAGATAATATTTTTTTCGTCAGTCATTAGGTGTCATTTTAGTATAGCCAGCATTACTTTTGCGTGCTTTACAGCAGCACTTGTTATTGCGCCCAAAAATCCCGAACAGAAAAATTCCTAATATACGATAATTATATTATTGAAAAACGTATCATTTATTGAGATTTTTACAATATTTTTGATAAAAAACTTGGATAAGTGTATATTTCACGTAAATTCCATGAGAATTATGATTTCCGGACAAAACACTCCATTTACTATATAATGGGAACCATATGAAAAGTCTCAAGAAAATGCTCAAGGTATTGCGCTTATTCCAAGCCACAAAATTAGAATGGACCGTTGATGAAATGGTGCACGCATTGGGGTATCCGCAAGCAACAGTGTATCGCTATGTAAAAGCGCTCAACGAAGAAGGCTTACTCATTTCGGTGCCGGGCGTTGGCTATACGCTTGGTCCGCGCATTGTTGAACTTGATTATATTTTGCGCATTAGTGACCCCCTCATCAAACTTGGGCGTCCGTTTATGTTGGAACTTGTCAAAGAGTTTCCCTGCTATGCAATGATGTTCCGCTATTATCAGCACAAGATCTTATGTGTGCATCAAGAGCGTGGCAATGAGAGCTTCGTCAGTAGCCATGTCCGTGGCATGCCCAGCTCGCTAGATCGCGGCGCAGCAGCCAATGTTGTATTGGCACACCTCAACCGCCAAAAACTACAGAAACTACTCGACAATCCAAATACAAGATCTAACTCCGAATTACCGCAAGAAGCAGCGCAATTGCAAAGTCAATTGGCGGGCATCAAATCGCTTGGTTATGCAGTGACCCACGGGGAACTAACACCGGGCGTTAGCGGAACAGCAGTCCCAATCATCGATCACCGTAAAAACGTTGTCGGCAGCCTACTGGTCAGCATGCCAGAGAAATACGCCACAGATTCACAGCTTGAACAAGTGGTTAGCCGCCTAAAATTTTGTGCGCGTGTTATCAACACCTCGCTAGCCCCAAGCGAACAAATTCAACCCCTGCTGAACTAATCAGCGTCAGTAATCACAATTGCATAGCCAACAGCACGCGAGTTTGAAAACTATAACGAACTTCATCATATCTATAGGTGCCGATATCTAACATTGCATGTAAAATTTATGTTAGCTAAAGGCACTTATCTTTTAGTTAACAGAGCCAAACACGCAAATTGCAAACACAAACAGATCTTTTTTCGACTTATATCCCCATTGACCGTCGCGCAACGCCACTTGACGAAACAGAGCTAGTTCAAGAGGTGCTTGGGACGGCGCTGTTTGCAGATATTCCAGGGTTTTCGGCACTCAACCAAAAACTTGAGCAGCAATTGGGCATTCGCCGTGGTGCCGAACAACTCACGAGCGCACTTAATCAGGTTTATGAAGAAGTCATCGACGAGATCCATCTCTTTGGCGGCAGCGTCATTAGCTTTAGCGGCGATGCAATTCTGTGCTGGTTTGACGCAGACTCTGGCGAACGCGGACTAAGCTGTGCTGATGCAATTCAAGCAGCGCTGACAAAGCTCGCTCGCGCCACCACGCTAGAACACCACCCATTTAGTATCAAAATTGCGCTCGCCACCGGCACAGCAGTTCGGATGATTGTTGGCAATCCTGACTATCAGGTGATTGACGTATTGGCCGGTGATTTGATTAGTGAAACCGAGCAAGCCGAAAAACTAACGCGCGCTGGTGGAATTGTGGTCAACAAAATGTTAGCCACGAATTGTCAAAAGATTTTCACAGTAAAAGAGTGGCTCACCGACAATTACGCTAGCGCCGAAAACATTCAACGGATCACGCCGCCTGCCGCTGCGCCGATCCAATCAATTCAATCTGAAGCTAGCCGCCCTTGGCTACTAAATCCTGTTTATACCCGCCTTACACAGGGACATGGTGAATATCTAACCGAACTACGACGCTGCACGTGCCTGTTCCTAAATTTCGGCGTGCAAGATTATGACAATGATCCACAGGCATTTGTAGACTTAGACCGCTTCATTGCCACCGTTCAGCAAGAGCTTGCCAAATATGAAGGGCATATTCTACAAGTCACTACCGGCGACAAGGGCAATTACTTATATTGTGTCTTTGGTGCCCCGATTGCACATGAGGATGACCCCGCCCGCGCAATTGCTGCTGCGCTGGCACTACAAACGCTAGCCGCAGAATTCCCGTTTGTTGGTGCGCCAAAAATCGGCATCAACTATGGCCGCACGCGCGTTGGTGCATATGGCAGCGCCACCCGGCGGACTTATGGCGTCTTGGGCAATGCGGTCAATATCAGCGCCCGCCTAATGCAAGCCGCACAGCCCGGCCAATGTGTGGTTTCAAAAGCTGTGGTTGATGCCACACAAAGCGGCAATTATCGCTTTCAAGAACTACCAGCAGTCCCGCTTAAAGGGATCAGTGAACCCGTTGGACTGTATGCAGTTGAAGAGATTGCCGAACAGCATGCGCCCGCACTCAAAATTCCGCTGTTTGGCAGGGAAGAAGAGCAGGCGATTATCCAAAGCTGCGTCAGCGATGTGCAAAACGGTGCGCAACATACTGTCTTCATTGAAGGCGAAGCCGGTATAGGCAAGTCCCACCTAACAGAAGATTTATTAACATCTGACGCGATAGCCACCATGCAATTGCTGCGTGGCAATGCCTATGCAATGCAGCAAGCAGCGCCCTATTTTGCGTGGCGGCCCATCTTCAGACAGATTATTGATCCCAACCAGACCTTGGATTACAACAATCAGCTGGGCTGGCAAACTGCAGTTGATACATTGCTAACAGACTGGCTACCGGAACGGGTTCAGTATGCGCCGCTGCTTAACATTGTCTTACCGGTCAATTTGCCAGAAACGGCGATTACCCAAGAAATGCAAGGCGAAGTCCGCGCCAACAATGTGTCTGAACTGCTGGCGGCGTTGCTCAAAATTTACACGACCAAATGCCCAACGCTCATTGTCTTAGAAGATGCCCACTGGCTTGACTCAGCATCTTGGCAGCTAGCAGAACAGGCGCAACAGCTTACCCAATCGCACTTGCTACTAGTAATTGTGCAGCGGCCAGTAACCACAGCACAAAATGACTCCTACAAACGCATGCTGGCAAATGCAAATACGCGCAGCATTTATCTGGATCCACTACCGGCAGCAGACATTCAGAACATCCTCTGTCACTATTTAGACGTCGATCAGCTTCCGCCAGATGTATTGGCACTCATTGGCACTAAGGCCGAAGGCAACCCGTTCTACAGCACTGAATTTTTGCTTGCATTACGAGATGCAGCCGTTTTACAAGTTGATCCAGACAGCGGCAAATTGACCTTTCATGCGCAGGCGCTTAAGACGCTTGAA
Organism: Anaerolineales bacterium; assembly: GCA_020630175.1. Classification (GTDB taxonomy): domain Bacteria; phylum Chloroflexota; class Anaerolineae; order Anaerolineales; family UBA6668; genus JAHDIM01. The sequence goes on along the minus strand of JAHDBW010000109.1, from coordinate 1,965 downwards.
CTGCCAAACACAATTGAAGGCGTGATCATTAGCCGGATTGACAGGCTGCTGCCAAAGCAACAGCTGATGCTAAAGGTTGCCAGCGTCATTGGCCGTTTATTTGCCTTCCAAACCCTCTTAGATATCTATCCAGTGGCGGTTCAAAACGAACAGCTAAAAGAAAACCTAGATTACGTAAAAACGCTTTCGCTAACAGAAATCGACGCGCTTGCCCCTGACTTACGCTATCTCTTCAAACATATCATTACGCAAGAGGTCATTTACAGCCTCAATACATTTGAGCAGCGCCAAGCACTGCACAAGAGTATTGCCGAATGGTATGAGCAGCACTATGCGCGGGAACTCAATCCCTATTACGCACTACTCGCATACCACTGGCAAGCAGCCGAAGATACGCCAAAGACGCTGTTCTATTTAGAAAAAGCGGGGGCACTCGCACTTAATAACAACGCTAATCAAGAAGCGATTCAGTTTTACACCCAAGCCATCGAACTGGCACCGCAAGCTGATATTGCATCAACATCGCAGCAGTACGCAAATTGGGTTGCCCAAATTGGGCAAGCCTACTATCGCTTGGGCGATTTCAATCAGGCTACGGCATATAGTCAGCAGGCGCTGGCGTTGCTGGGCGCCGCCGCACCGAATGGCCGGATACAGCTAGGGTTAGCGCTGTTAGGCAATGGCGCAAATTTAGCGCTAAACCGACTGCGTGATTTGACCAATTTCAATGTTTATTCCCTTGAAAAAAGGCAGCGCTGGCTATCATTGGCGAGCATTACGCACTTGTTGGCAAACGTCAATTTCATTCAAGACAACGATGTGGAGTTTATTTACTTCACGCTCAAAACACTAATTTATAGCCAGTGGAGCCAGGATAAACGCAACCTACCAGAGGGGTATGCCGCACTGGGGTTTGTCTTAGGCCTGATTAGACACAATTGGGCAATACATTACCTAAACAAAGCGATTGAAATCGGAAAAGAAACCGGCGCAACCGCCAATCTCGGCACTGCCTATAAATTTAGTGGCATTTACAAAATTGGGATCGGGCAGCGGATCGTCGCGGAGCAAGATTACGCAGCGGGCTTAGCATTATTCCAAGAAATCAATGACCACAATGGCATTGGTGATTTGCAATACTGTCTATTAAGGGCCTATCACTCAACTGGCGCATTTGATACCGCGATTGAAGCCGCCCAAGATTTGCTGCAAACGGGAAAAATGTCGAAGAACAAGCAGCATCAAGGCTGGGGATTGATCTATGAAGCCATGTGCCGGATTGAACTCGAACAGTTTGACCAAGCTGATGCCTTACGGCAACAAGCGCTTGCTACGCTAGGTGAAAACATTGCCTCAATGGATGCGCTTGACCTACAAGGCATGCACGCCATCTTAGCCAGTTCCCAAGGTGATTACGCGCAAGGGCTAGCGCTTGCTGATGAAGTCAGAAAGACACTCGAGGCCTCTTCTTCACTAGTGGCCACAATTGCGTCTGGCTTTGGTTTGGCATTCCGCGCTTATAAGATTTGCTATGACGGCATCCAAGACGACGCCCAACGCGCTGAAATCCTGCAAAAAATGGCGACAATTTTGAAATTGCTCAAACAGTTTGTTAGGTTCTTTCCTGTGTCACAGCACGAGCTCAACTACCGCACCGGTCAGTATGAAACCTTATTAGGCAATACCGACGCCGCCTATGCAGCATTTACGGAAACGCTTACCTTAGAAAAAATTGACACCAATCCCTTCTATTTTGGCAAAACGCATTACGCCCTGTGTGATCTTGTAGAAAAAGGGTCAGACCGTTGGGAAGAGCACCAGTCGCAGGCGGTGCATTACTTCAATCAAACGCAAGCGCCAATGCATTTACAACGCGCATTGGACCTGAATAAATAGCAGCAAACAGAAAATAAAAAAAGCACAGTCCAAGACTATGCTCATGGGCATCAAATTACAGGCTAATAA
>JAHDBW010000458.1 GCA_020630175.1 Anaerolineales bacterium | reverse complement strand
GCTGCGCTTACCAATTGGATTTATGTTTATGGCACCAGGCCAGGGTAGCCTTGCTACATATAAAAACGCTTTATTTATCACATGCAGCGCAGCGCGTTCTCCAGAAGTCAGGCTAGTCAAGCGCCTTCGCTTGTTCGCGTAGCACCATTTTTTGGACTTTGCCCGTTGATGTTTTTGGCAACTCGCCAAAGACCACACGTCGGGGCAGCTTGAACGATGCCATCTGTGTGCGGCAAAACGCAATGATGTCGGCTTCACTGACAGGCGCTGCATTAGGATGCAATGTGAGGAATGCACAGGGTGTCTCGCCCCACTTTTCGTCAGGCTTAGCCACCACAGCGGCCTGCAAGACAGCGGGATGCCGATACAGCACGCTTTCAATTTCAATAGTCGAGATGTTTTCGCCGCCAGAAATAATGATGTCCTTTGAACGATCTTTGATCTCGACATACCCATCAGGGTGCATCACCGCCAAGTCACCACTATGAAACCAGCCCCCAGCGAAAGCCTTTTCCGTTGCGGCCTCATTTTTGAGATAGCCCATCATCACATTGTTGCCACGCATGAAGATTTCACCAATCGTTTTACCGTCAGACGGCACTGGCTCCAATGTCTCTGGGTCTGCCACCATTAGCCCTTCTAACACGTGATACCGCACACCTTGCCGCGCATTCAAGCGTGCTTTTTCTGACATTGGCAGCGTGTTCCAGTCTTCATTCCATTCACACAACACCGCTGGGCCGTAAGTTTCAGTCAGGCCGTAGACATGCGTGATATCAAAGTTGTTTTCTTCAAGCGCTTGCAAAATTGCCGCCGGTGGCGCTGAAGCAGCCACCATCCCTTTGACCTGCTGCGTCTTTTGCGCGCGCAGTTCAGCAGGCGCATTGACCAACATGTTATGCACAATTGGCGCACCGCAATAGTGCGAAACGCCTTCTGTAACGATCGCATCATAAATTGCGCCGACTTCAATTTTACGGAGACAGACGTTTGTGCCAACCACCGCCGCTAGTGTCCACGGGAAGCACCAACCGTTGCAGTGAAACATCGGCAGCGTCCATAAATACACCGGATGCTTGGCTAAGCTCCACGCCAGCACATTGCCCACCGCGTTCAAATAAGCGCCGCGATGATGGTAAACCACGCCTTTGGGCTTACCGGTTGTGCCGGAGGTGTAATTGAGGCTAATAGCTTGCCACTCATCGGCTGGCAACTGCCAGCTAAATTGGGCGTCGCCCGTGGCTAAGAACGCTTCATAATCCATTGCGCCCAGCAGCGTGCCAGACTGATCAAGCACATCGTCAATGTCGATCACCAGCGGCGGCGTTTCGAGCAATGCCAGCGCCGCACTGACCGTGCCAGACAGCGCACGGTCGGCAATCAACACTTTGGCTTCGCCATGCTGCAAGATATAGGCAATTGTGGCCGCATCCAAGCGGGTATTGAGTGCATTGAGCACGGCACCCGCCATCGGTACACCAAAATGCGCCTCAAACGTTTCTGGCGTGTTCAAGCCCATCACGGCAACCGTGTCACCAAAGCCAACCCCGTTTTGTTGCAGCGCAGACGCCAATTGACGGCAGCGGGCATAGCTTTCGCGCCAGTTATAGCGCCGTTCGCCATGCACAACGGCAACCCGATCCGGGTAAACCGCCGCCGCCCGTTCTAGAAACGTCAGCGGAGAAAGCGGCACATAGTTCGCAGGGGTTTTTGCAAATTCAAATTTGTTAGAAGTAGGGGTAGTCATTTGAGCGTGATCCTCTTTTACAACAGGTGGCAGTTGTATACCACTCGATTATAAAGGGAGATCAGCGCGGTGCAATCAAACGCAAGGAGTCTTCTATGATTACTCTTTTGCGATCTCCGGCACAAACCGCAGCGTGATCAGCGCAATCGCTGCCAAAATCACAGTTCCAACCA
>JAHDBW010000457.1 GCA_020630175.1 Anaerolineales bacterium | reverse complement strand
TCTAGGCCTCAAACACCATACCGTCTGTGCTAACGACCTCATCGATTTCGCCGAACTGATCAGTAACCCAGTTACTCACGTAGCGATATTCAAAGTGTTCACCGCGCCAGACCTTGTACGCGCCCCAGCAGCCATAGCAGGCCACGGCAAATGGTGACACCGTATACAGCGCGACAGCCGCAATCGTGACCACAATCGACACGGGCAACAGAAGCAGGCCAACGAGGATCACAATCAGTAAAACGGTGACCAGCCACAGGAAGACCAACAGCATTGAGCCAACAATGGCCGCTGCGATCATGCCAACGACGGCTGTGATTTGAAAGGCTAAGGCCTGTAGCGCATGGGATTGCACAAAGCGCGATTTATTGGGGGCGCTATAGTAAATGCCCAATGGAATGAGCAGGCCGAGCAGCGTAAAAATACCGCCGCTGACGATGCTAATAAGAAAGGTGACCACAATGCTGGCGTGAGCAACTGCGGCCCAGTTGCGTTCTTGTGTTGTAATTGAATGTTGCATAGTTGATGCTCCAAAGTAAGTAAGTCTACGCTGAGCGTTCGCAATTGGCGGTATCTCAAGCGTTGTTACTACCCATTACGCAATAGTTGGGATTGGGTTGCAAAATTGGTCGGGTGTTTTTGTTTGATGCCCCTGATGCAACGTTTACGTCTGTCTTACGTAATACCCAATACACTACCTATAGGTACTCTAATGACAAACGATCAAAATAACTCTACAACCGATAAATCTGAACTGGCTGAAGAATTTTCACGACTGGGTGAAAACCTCAAAACTTTATTACAAGTTGGCTGGCAGCAAGAAGAAGTTCAAAAACTAAATGAAGATATCCGCAAAGGCTTTCAGTCTGTCAACGGCACGCTAGAAGGCGCGTTGGATGATCTCAAAAGCTCGCCCGTGGTGGAAATGGCCCGCAAGCAGGGCGCTGAAGTGGCAGAAAGCATTCGGCAGCGCGAACTTGGCAACAAAGTGCGCAATGACCTAACTGGCCTGCTGAATAAGTTGAACAGTGAGCTCAATAAAACTGCGGATAAATGGACGCCTGACGACAGCGCTGAACCGGATGCTACGGCCTCAGAATCAGCAGCACCGCAAGCAGACGCAGCGGACGAATCTGCGGAATAATGCCCCGTGTATAGCGGGCGTAGCGCTCCGATAGTGTGGGCGTATTCTGTTTCACAGCGTTCACTCACACTTCACTCAGGCGGCGCTTAGTAAGCGGGCTTAATATATAAGTATCAGTTTAGACCTCCTGCTAGACTGTGTGGACACAGCATTTCTCTTCTCTCTGTATGGGGTTGCGACCCCAACAAAAAACGGCAACCAATTGGTCGCCGTTTTTTGTTTTAAGGCTGCGCTTGTTTAGACAAACGGCAGCATCCACTTCAAAATACCAACAACAACCCCGCCAATCAGCACGGTGATGAGCGTCTTTTTATTGTCTAGGTCTAACCCGGCACGGATGCCAACAAAGCTGGCAGCGAATGCCCACAGCATTCCTAAGATCCAAGAAAGCCCGAAGGTCCCCGGAATAATGCTTAGGATTTGTGGCGCTTGGGCAAAGCCGATGACGCGTAGCATTTCTGGCAAGTCTGTGTCTGCGCCAAAGAGTTGGGCCCCGATGAAATAGGTCGATGCGCTCCAAAACAGCCAGCCGAGCATTTGCGCTAATACCCCGCCGACCATGCCGCCGATACTGCCAGTGGTGAGAAATGTGCCTAAGCCGGTTGCCAACGCCGCCACCGCCACAATCACTGCAGCGGGTACGGTGGCCGTGTCATCATGTTCAATCGCCTCGAATGTTTCACTATTGAGCCGTAATACGCCCAGAATTCTGTCTACCATGGGGATGTCCTCCAAATGTAAATGGTGAAATTGCAATGGTGTAAGTATACATAGGGGG
>JAHDBW010000108.1:10047-12216 GCA_020630175.1 Anaerolineales bacterium | reverse complement strand
GTGTTGCTCTATTCCTACCTTTTCTTGGCCGGACGCCGCCAACCTCAACGCTAATCAACGGGACGGGTGAGGCAGTAGTTAATAACGCGTTCAGCACATTGCAGCGGGTCTGCATCTGTTGGCAGTTGATGGTCTGGCGTAATACGTAGCGTGAGTTGCTTCGCGGCGGTCTGAATCTCCGCTGGAATTGTGGCTGCTTGTGCGGCAAACCCCAACGCACTAAAGGCTGCCTTCGGCGCATTCGGAACAGCAGCGGTAATGGCCCAGCCTGCTGCCCGGCGCGCACACACGCGGGCCTTCCCCTCATTGCCTTGCGCGCGCACAGCGGTTGCTTGCGCAAATTCTGCTCTAATTTTCTCTTGGATGGCTGGTGGTATCAAAATTGCTTCCTGAATCGGTATTGCGTAGTTAAATCATAAGCATTTCTAAATGGAACTGCAACTGAAAACGCGTATGATCAAAGTGTAGAAATTGATGGTAAAGCAACTCGGCGCACATTAGTGTTGCGGAATTTGTAAAGAATACAGGTAAGTCTTTTCAATGTGTCTCATTGCCTACGCTTTACCCACGCAATAGTTATAGACTGACTGAACACGCTTTGCACAGACCTGTGCAGTCTTGACGTATTGCTAGATTCAACTTAAAACATAGCTAGATGTATCCAACGACAGAAGATTTAAAACGGTTGATCATGTTAGCCGAGCACGGTGAGGTCGATAACGCCCGTGACGGACTACGTGAATTCACCACACGACGCCCAGGCGTACTCCTTGCCTGGAAGTGGCTAGCGGACATTGCGGAAAATCCGCGTGAACGCAGCGAAGCCATTCGTCGTGCCCGATTCTTGGCACCCGGCGACCCTTGGGTAATTGAAGCCCAAAAACATCGCATGCCGCCGAAGTTGAAGAATAAAGACGGCGCAGCGCAGCAAAACAACATCCAAGATGAAATGCTGCCATTCCGACGCTTGAACGCTTACGGAACGCCAATTCAACAACAGCCTGCGAGCGACAATCTCTATCGCCCGCAAAATCCTGGTTACACCTACGGCAATGGTCACAGTTACGCCTCTCAGTCACCTGCACCATCGCAACCAACTGCGCCGCAACCGCGCGCAAATTTTGACTCACAGCAGTCTTACCCAAGTTACCGCACAGAGCTAGAGCGGCTATCCGGCCCATATAGTGGTGAATCTCGCTACGGTTCATCAATATCTGCCAGCCAACCAACCGCCGCGCAACCACGTTCCGCCTTTGATCAAGCTGTCTCGAACAATCCTTACAGCACAGATTTAGAACGTCTTAGTCGCTCACATGGTGAACATCGCCACGTGTCACTCGACTCAGACTATCCAATTTCTGAACGACACCTTGATTACTCGTCTGTTGAGGGGCAGCAACAAGTGCTAGACCCGAATTCCGATCTATTGCCAACGCGCCCGCTACGCGAAGAAGGGCAAACTGCTAGATCTGGCATGACAGACATGCTAAACGGACATGGGTTAGTTGAACCGCGCCCTGTGTACCCTACTGCGCCTGCAAAGCAGCCAGCCCAAGCTAACACGGTTGTTCAATCAACTGAAATGGTAAATGGCTATGCTGCACCTGAAGCACGCGCGCCGCAGCCTGAAAATCGCACGACAATGCCATGGCTAGGGGCAGACAATACCTCAATTGAGTACTCCGAAATTGAGATCGTCTCTGAACCAGAAATGGAAATGGACGAAAGCACGTCACCATTGGATGCCATCGTAGAGCAAACGCAAAAACTTGCGGCTAGCTCGGTGACCATTCCAAAGTCAGTCTTCTGGCTGATTATTGCCTCAACCGTTGTTGGGGTTGGCCTAGTTGCAGCGGCATTACTCTCAGCCGGTGTGGTCTAACGGACGCCTTACCTAATTACTAAAAGTGAAAGAGCCTCAATCGAGGCTCTTTTTTATTTAATACACTTATGTGAATGACACAACCAGAAAATAGATGTAGCTGCGACATCGCTATCGCGAGATCAAAAAACATCCTCTGAATTCACATAAGGCGTTTAATACACGCGTCTGTCACGCGGGAGGTGCTAAGGCATACCGGCTTGCTAGCGCTACATAGACAGCTGCACTGCACTAATTAGAGATAGGATGCAGCGTTTCTTCGCTGAGGCGCTGTCGCTGTCTTATTC
>JAHDBW010000108.1:0-9947 GCA_020630175.1 Anaerolineales bacterium | reverse complement strand
TAATTAGAGATAGGATGCAGCGTTTCTTCGCTGAGGCGCTGTCGCTGTCTTATTCTGTGGTTGCTAGCAATTTTCCAAACCCTTCAATTGCATCAGCGATGCCGGTTTCACGTAATGCTTGCCAGTACAATGCGGCGTTACAAGCTACGATCGTTTTTCCAGTTTGTGCTTCTAGGCCTGCCACCATATCAACAACCGGTAAGGCGGTTCCTAGTTGCAATATGGCGTCTGCGTCTGGATGATTAGCCGCCGCAAAAACAGCCTCAATTTCTGCGTCTGACGCGCCCGCAATCGCTTCCAAATTTGGCGCGGCTGTGCCCGCAATTGAGATAACTTCGAACCCTTGGCTTTCCACTTGTGGCTTGACAAGTGCGGCATTCTTCTCAGCATCAAATGGGGTCACAACCGCAATCTTTTTGGCGCCCAGCGCCCGTAAGGCCGCATAGCTTGCGTATGACCCTGTAAACACTGGCAAGCCGGATTGTTCTGCCAAGTCCTCTGCTAACGCCGCTAACGTTTGCAAGCCGTTTTCAGCGGACTCAGTTGTTAGCCCCAGTAACAGTGCATCTGGGCTACAGGTGAGCAATAGTTCCATTACTTGCGCAATGCCAGGTGTTTTTAGGCCGGGTGCAATTACGTGCCGGGCAGTTTGGTTTGTAACACCCGGCACGCTAAGCATTGCTAATTCCGGTTCTACAACGCTATTCATTCCCGGAATCAAAACCCCGAAAATCTTTCGATGTCCTAATCGATCAGCCATTATTCTCTCCTTCAAAATAAGCTTTTAGACCTTGCAGCCCGCCAGCACAGATTTGTTTGCCAACAACGTCTTGCATTGCAGCGCGGTGTTCGTCTGGCGTCTCAAATATGACAGACCAAGACGCGAATGTCGTGTTGTTAGCGGTAATGGGCTGGAGACGCATTGTGGCAACATAATTTGAAACTGGCAATGGCCCTTCAACAATGTCATATTTGAGAAATGTCTCCGCGTCTGACAACGCGACCAATGTCTCAATAAACACGCTGCCATCGACAATATCAAGGTGCCGGATAGCGCCAACTTGGTCGGCCGCTTTATCATTGATAATGTGTGCCGCAGTCACCGCTTGGCTCCAGACGGTCAGCCCAACAAAGTCGCGCATTACTTGCCAAATCGTTTCAATTGGCGCGTTGATCGTGACACTTTCATAAACGTTCATCTCGTTACCCCAACACTGAAAAACTGCTGTCTGGATTAACTTCACGATTACGCGAGAAGAACCCCGCGTTGATCGTCAACCCAATATTGGGCAGCTTGTATTGCAACGGCGCGATGTCGTGATCCACGCCATTTTCGCAAGCTTGAATAATTTCAGACAGCATATGCGCTGCGCCAGCTGCGTTTTTGAACTGATTGCCACTCGTGCCAATGGCCATATAGAAACCATCCAAGCTGGACTTGTCATAGATGGGAATCCAATCATCTGAAACGTCGTATAGGTCAACCACGCCCTTGGGCTTGTCTGGAATTGGCAGGTCTGGCAACCGTTTGGCAAGCCGATACACTTGCGCTTTCCACTGCGCTTCGGTTAGGTTGCGATTGAAATCATCTGGATCTGTAACCCATTCTTTCGGGTCACATTCTGGGTCTTCGCTGCCGACCATAATGGAGTTACCAACTTCAGGCCGGAAGTACACCGATGAATCGCCATCAGAGACGTGAATACCGTCTGTTTCGTAGTTGTAGCCAGTGGGCGAGGGCACATGGTGCACTTCGTGGCGCAGCGGCTGCGTTTTGACGTTCATGCTATCTTCAACGCCCGCCATCCGATTGATGACAAAGGAGTGTGGGCCGGCTACATTGATCACAATTGGGGCATCAATTTCAACGCCATTTTCCAACGTCACGCCTTGAACGCGATTATTGGCCTGCCGGATAGCGCTCACGGTCTGATTAAACATGAACTTGCCGCCGTGCTTTTCCGCAGCACGCATGAGGTTATGGCTGGCGAGTTGCGGGTCGCTTACATAGCCAGACCCCGGTGTGTAAATGGCTAGCTGAACCGAGTCATCAGACTCTTGCCAGAAGTCTTCATTTTCAGGCCGTCGGGGTGGCCAATTCGAACGGGTAGTAACAACGGGTAGCCGGTGTTGCAACTGTTCACGTGTCCACACTTCGTAGGGCACCCCCACTTGCTCATATAGGTCCAAAATATGCTGGTAGCCATGCACTTGATTAGGAATCCAAATAGTGCCGGTGTCATGATATTTGGCATAGCCTGACTCATCGTCTGCGTCTAAATAGTCTTGCCAGTTTTGCCAATACCAGAAGTTGTCGTATGCAAAAGCAGTGCCTTCAAATGTTGAGTAATGGGCGCGAATAATGGCGCAAGAGTTACTGGTTGGGCCAAATCCTGCGGTGGGGAGTTTGTCAATGTTGAGTGTTTTGAAGCCTTTTTTTGCAAGCTCAAAAGCAACTGCGCAGCCAATAATGCCAGCGCCGATGATGATCGCATCTGCAGTTTGTTTCATAGTCAAATAGTCCTTTGCAGTGGTCTAAATAGTGGTGAGCGCAGCATCAATAATGTCCAGTCCGTGCTGCAATTGTTCTTCGGTAATGATGAGTGGCGGGCCGATAAACAGGCGGTTGCCAATCAGGTTTGTACTCAGCCCTTGTGCTAACAGCGTGGTCTTGAGTGCTTGCATTTTGTCAGCAGCCAACGGCGTTTTTGTGTCACGATCGGCCACTAAATCTAAGCAGGCAAATAGGCCAGAGCCGCGCACATCGCCAATCACGCTGTGTTTGTCCATCAGCGCGGTGATGCGAGAGAGTAGCACTTCGCCTAAGTGCTTAGAGTTGGCAATGAGGTCTTCGTCTTCATAGACGCCAATAGTGGCGACAGCCGCCGCGCAGCTCACCGGATGGGCGTTGAACGTCAACCCAACGAATAAATACTTGCTGCGCAGGGTTTCCATAATCTTGTCAGAAATGGCAACCGCGCCTAAGGGTACGTAGCCACAGGTCAGGCCTTTTGCCATGGTGATCATGTCTGGGACGGCGTCTGTGTGTTGGATCGCAAACCACTCCCCCGTGCGGCCAAAGCCAACCATGACTTCGTCGCAAATCAAAAGAATGTTGTTTTCATCGCAGATTTCGCGGATGCGTTCCATATATCCCGGCGGGGGCGCATAGAAGCCCGGTCCCCCCGTTTGCGATTCCAAGATGATGGCGGCAATGGTATCGGCTGATTCCATTTCAACAGTTTGCTTAACATGTTCGGCACAGTGCAAATTACAGCTGGGATATTCCAGCCCAAACGGACAGCGATAGCAAAAGGGATCCATAAAATGAACGGCCCCCGGAACGCCCGGTTCCACAGGGGGGCGGCGCGGATCTGCTGACACAGAAATTGCGCCCATACTTGCCCCGTGATAAGACCGCCACTTTGCAAGAATTTTTTGTTTGCCGGTGTACAAGCGGGCCAGCTTCAATGCATTTTCATTTGCATCTGAGCCGCCTAAGGTAAAGAAGATTTGGTTTAGATCACCGGGGGTAATGTTGGCAATGGCTTGCGCTGCTTTAGAGCGGGCGGAGGTTGCCATGCTAGGTGAGATGTAGCACAGCTTATCGACTTGGGCTTTGATGGCTTCAATCACTTTTGGGTGCTGATGCCCAATGTTCATGTTGACCAACTGTGAAGAGAAGTCGAGATATTGTTTGCCAGCTGCATCCCAGAAATAGACGCCCTCGGCACGTTCGACCACAAGCGGGTCTAACGTGTCATTGACGGTCCAGCTATGGATGTTATGGCGTTTATCGAGTGTTTTTGTTTCTTGTGCGTTCATAGGTTCCAAATAGTGTGGGGAGAGGGATAGACACAAATAACACGGATTGTGCGTGCAATAAATGCGGTGTTTTTCTAATAGTACAAATCCACGTTTTCTAACTCGCGTTCGCGTTTCGCAACGTATTCTTCTAGCGCTTGCTTGACGTTTGAGTCAATTGGCGGTGCTTCGTACTCTTTTAGAAGCTGCTTCCAGAGCGTGTTAGCACGTTGGGCAGAGTCGGGTGCGCCTTGCGCAACCCAGTTCTCCATTGAAAGCCGACTGCTGATAAAGGGTTCATAGAAGGCATTGCTAAACCGGGCTTGCGTATGCGGCGTGCCAAAATGATGCCCGCCCGGGCCGACTTCAGCCATCATGTCAACTGCGAGCGTATCTGGGTTGACTTCAACGCCCTTTAGGAAGTGCTGGAACATGGCCAGATTTTCCATATCTAGCATGAGCTTTTCAAAAGAAATGGTCAGCCCCGTTTCGAGCCAGCCAGCGCCATGCATAATGTAATTACTGTGCGCCATCACCGTTGGCCAAAGCGTCCAGAGTGCTTCATATGCAGATTGGGCATCGTTGCTGTTGGCGTTGGTCAGGCCGCCATTGCCACGCGAAGGCATGCCGTAGTAGCGCGCCATCTGCGCCGCAATGACTGACACCCAGCCCCCTTCAGGCGTGCCAAATGCTGGACTGCCTGAGCGCATGTCGGCATTGGTAGAAAAGGGGCCGTAAAGCACAGGCGTTTGTGGCCGCACAAGCTGGGCTAAGGCGGTGCCCGCTAACACTTCCGCGTTTTGCTGCGCAACTGCGCCCGCAATGGTGATAGGACTCATCGCACCCGCAACAATGAAAGGCGTCATAATGAGCGCCTGCCCAGCTCGCGCGTAACTGAGTAGCCCGCCCAGCATGCGTTCGTCAAAGCGCAGCGGACTGTTCACATTTACAATGCCCACAATCACCGGATCGACAGGATTGTCTAAGGCGGCATCGCCAAAGGTAATCCGCGCCATATTGAGAATGTCTTGTGGAATGATGCGGTCGTGTGCGGCGCCGGTTGTGGGTTTGTCGCTGAGCGTGAGATTTAGCAGCGCCCGTTGCAAATGCCGATGTGATACCGGCACATCCATCATTTCGATTAGCGCAACGCCCGTGCCATGCATCACATTGCTCATTTGAATGAGCTTGAGCAAATTGGCAAAGTCTTCGCGGGTGCCATTGCGCTTGCCAGAGTCAAGGTCACTAATAAATGCAAAGCCGCCACCCGGTAAGAAATTGATGTGGTTGCCACCAATAATCATGTCGCGAGCGGGGTTGCGCCCGCGTAACCTGAATTTTGCGGGGGCTTTACCAACGAGCTCCATCAGCAGGCCGCGGTCGATCCAAACGTGCTGGGATTTGTGGTCAACTTTTGCGCCAGCTTTTTCCCAAATGGAGAGCGCTTCGGCATCCATAAAGTCAATGCCAATATTTTCTAGAATATCTAGCGTTGCCGCATGGATTTGCTCGACTTGCTCCGCAGTACAAACTTCCAATGGGGCATAGGGGTTGACTAATTGCTGCCAAGGGATGGAATGGAAAGAAGAGCGCTTGCGGTCAGGCTTATTGCGTTTTCGTCGTCTTTGGGTCATAGCGAAAGAGATGTGAACTTAGACTAAGGGTTGTTTCGTGACAACTACGTTGTAGCGCTGACCAAAGTAGTCAACGTGCAGTTGTGTGCCAGCTTTGCTATGCGCGATTGGCAAATAGGCATAGGCAATGTGCTTACCAATTGAGTAGCCGCCATTAGCGCTGGTGACATAGCCAATGCAGTCATCAGCAAAAAAGACCGGTTCGCCGCCCATGGCAAAGCCGTCTGGGTCTGTGAAGACTAAGGTGCAGCGTTTGCGTTGCAAGCCGGCAGCATTGGCCTGCTCGAGCGCAGCGCGACCAATAAAATCTATGCCGTTGCGTTTGACTGTCCAGCCCAGCCGCGCTTCGTGTGGTGTGTCATCACTGGTGATGTCATTGCCGTAAATCACATAGCCTTTCTCTTTACTAAGTGAGTCGAGGGCCACACTGCCAACCGCCACCAGACCATGTTCTTGACCGGCTTCCCAAATTGCGTCCCATAGCGCAGCGCCATGCTGATGCTGGACATGTAATTCCCAGCCGCGCTCGCCAACAAAAGACATGTTGAGCGCCAGCGTTGGAATGTCTGCAACGGTCAGCGTTTGCATGGTGTAGTAAGCAAATGTTTCTTTACTTAGATTTGCCGCTGTTAGGCCTTGCAAAATTGTCTGCGCCTGCGGCCCCCAAACGGCAACGCCCGTCCATTCCATGGTGACATCACGTAGCTGAACATCCCCCGTGGCATGCAAGCGGAGCCATGCAAGGTCGTGTTGGCCGTGTAGCGTGCTGGTAATGAGTAGATAGTCTTGCGCCGCGCGTCGCACCACGATCAAGTCGGCGACGAGTTTGCCATTGGCGTTGAGTAAGGGGGAATAGGTCACTTGCCCAACGGGCTTATCGATTTTGTTGGCACACACCTATTCAAGAAAGGCCGTGGCATCAGCGCCAGTCACTTGGATGCGCGTCAACCCATTGATATTGAATAGTCCAGCGCTCTCGCGGGTGGCGAGGTGTTCCGCTGCGGCAATTGGCGACCAGTGCCGCGCGCCCCATTCATCACGGGTTGGAATATCTGCTTTATATTTTTCGACTAGCGGCGCGTTGGCACCGTACCACTGCGCCATTTCCCAGCCTGCGAATTCATCGAACGCCGCGTCTAGGGCTTGCATTTGGGCATGGTACGGCGCTTGCCGAATATTGCGCGGTGCGCCCCAAGGTTCTTTGGGGTGAATGACCTGTAAGTGTTGCCGGTAGTGCGTGCTGCTGCGTTGAAGGATGAAATTTTCAGTGCGTTGATGCGCATGAAAGCGGTTCACATCTACCCGATGCACGTCACAGTCTGGCGTGCCGCTTGTAATCCAGCGTGCCAGCGTGCGCCCGACGCCACCAGCGTGCGTGACCCAAGAGCCCAGCGCAAACCATAAGCCGCGCACCGTGGGCGTTTCACCCAGAATAGGATGGTCATCAATCGTAAAGCCGAACATGCCGTTGAAGGCTCTGGAAAATCCGCTACCTTCGCAAGCAGGCAGTTGTTGCTGCATGAGTGCCCAGGCTGGCTCAAAATCAGTTGGGGTGAACGGTTTGATGGAGGACTTGCCAACATTCTCGGCGGTGACCATCAGAGCTTGGTGGTAGTAGCTACCGAATCCGTACGCTTGCTGATGCTGCCGCACATAGATGCCGTAATCGAAGTAGCGCAAGTTTGGCATGCGCACATCGGCAGTTTCTTGTGAGAGGAGTGGCAAGGGATCTGTGACCACATACTGATGTTGCGCCGCCAGCATGGGAACAGTGATCCCCACTTGTTCTGAAAGCAGCGCCCCCCAAATGTTCGTCGCCAGAATAACCGTGTCAGCGGCAATGCGCTCGCCGCTTGCTGTTACAACAGCAGTGATGCGATTGGCGTTGGTTTCTAGCGTTTCGACGGGCGTATTGGCGCGAAATTCGACGGCAGACCCACAGCGGGCAGCAAAGGCTTCGCAAATGGTTGGGCCATGCGTAATGCCGTCTTGGCTATGGAGCAAGGTTGCTTTTACGCCGTCATAATTGAGGTGCGGAAAGAGTTCGGCGCATTCTTCACGGTCGATGTAGCGGGCCGGTAAGCCACGGGCGTGTGCTAGTCCGTGGCGGCGCTTTAGTTCGTGAACTGTGGCGTCTGTTAGGGCAACATCAATCCCGCCGACGCGGGCAAATTTTCCAAGCTGGGTGTATAGATCAGCTGAATATTGCGCCCACTT
This sequence comes from Anaerolineales bacterium, assembly GCA_020630175.1. Classification (GTDB taxonomy): domain Bacteria; phylum Chloroflexota; class Anaerolineae; order Anaerolineales; family UBA6668; genus JAHDIM01. The sequence goes on along the minus strand of JAHDBW010000108.1, from coordinate 2,292 downwards.
GGTGAGCGTTGGCTCTCCCGTCACAAGCCCCAACACGCCTGGGGCATGTGAGCTAGCGCCGTCATTATGAAACAGTGGCCCTTTGTCTAGCACCACAATATCTCGCCGGCCAAGCTGTGTGAGGTGGTAGGCAATGCTACAGCCCACAATCCCACCGCCAATAATAACAATTGAAGATTGCGTATTCCTTTTCATTTTGTTAGTATTCAAGCTGATAATAAATAGTTTGTCAATTTATTCGCGGATCAAGCTGAAAAACAAAAGAAATTGCGCGTAACGCGCTGGGTGTGACTGCTTATGGCGCAGCAACCAAATTTACTGCTGTTGATGAGTGATCATCAATTGCATTATCGGCACGGGTGGGACAGTGGTCCGCGCATCCAGCGGCCCCATTTTGATGCGCTGGCTGATGACGGCGTGCGCTTCAATCGGGCATATACAGTGTGTCCGTTGTGTACACCAGCGCGGCGTTCTATTTTGACGAGCCTCTACCCGCACACTCATGGTCAATTGCAAAACCGGCCAACAACACCCATTCAAAACGAAATTTACAATGAACGCCTGACCGCAGCAGGCTATCGGAATTACTACTTCGGGAAGTGGCATGCCGGGCCAGGCACCGCACAAGACTATGGTTGGGAAGGCTATTCATTAGCGGGGTATGGCAACCCGTACTTGTCAACGGAGTATCAGGCCTATTTGGCTGAGCGTGGTTTAACAGCGCCGGAAATTTTAGTTGAGCGTGACTTTGCGCAAGAGCAGCGCATTGCCCACAACACGCGCTATCAACAGGCTGACCCCGCTGGTTGTTGGGAGCATATGAGCGGCGTGATGCAAGCTGAAGATGATGCGCACGAAGCCTTCTTCCTAGCAAATTTAGCGTGTGAACAATTGCAAGCCATTGCCAAAACGGAGTCCGCGCAGCCGTTTTCAATGCGCGTGGATTTTTGGAGTCCGCATCAACCGTATTTTCCAACGCCTGCTTTTGCAAATTTATATGACCCATGCCAAATTCCACCTTACGGTAGTTTTACTGACTCGCTAGAGACGAAACCGCAAACGTATTTGCGCGAGCTAAATTATCCAATTGGCAATGCTGCTGGCAAGCTGATTCAGCCTAATGCGCTGTCCTGGTCAGACTGGCAGCAGGTGTTGGCACGCTGCTATGCGCAAGTGACGCTTGTGGATGCCGCTGGCGGTCGGATTTTAGACACGTTAGCCGCGTTAGGCTTGGCTGAAAACACGCTTGTTATTTGGACTGCAGATCATGGTGATGCGCTTGCTAGCCATGGTGGTCACTTTAACAAAGGCTGCTACTTGTCAGAAGAAGTGCTTCGGATTCCGCTGGCAATGCGCTATCCGGAGCAGATTGATGCCGGGCAAGTAAGCGAGGCCTTAGTTAGCAATTTAGATTTAGCGCCAACGCTACTGGCGGCGGCTGGCACGCAATTCACTGCGCCAATTCAGGGGGCTAACCTGCTGACAATGTTTGAGAACAGCGCAGACAATTGGCGCACAGCGTTGATGTGTGAAAGCAATGGGCACGATAGTGCTGACCGCGTACGCGCATTGATTACAAAGGACCATAAATTGATAAAAACAGAGACTGACTGTTCGGAACTTTATGCGTTGGGAGACGATCCATATCAACGCCAAAACCTATATGGGCAGGCCGAACTGGCACCGCTGCAACTTGAACTAGAACAGTTGCTTACACAGCATCAACTTGAAACGAAGGACGTGACCGCATGACACTGACTGAACTTGACAAAAAAATTCTCAAGGTGCTGCTGGATGATGCCCGTTTGCCGCTAGCAGAGATTGCGGCAACGTTGAACGAACCCGCATCTACCGTGCGCGGACGGTTACGTCGCTTGGAAGCCTCCGGTGTGATCGCGGGCTACCAGCCAATTCTGAACCCGAAAGAATTAGGGTATGACATTCAAGCGGTGGTGCTAATTCAGCGTGACACAAATGGTCAGATTCAATCCATCATGCCGCATTTAGCAAATATTCCAAACGTCATTCGGCTGATTCATCCGCTTGGGAATATTGACGGCTTGATCACCGTTTGGGCGCGCAACATTGATGACCTCGCCACCATCATTAATAAAATCAATGACGTGCCTGGGGTTATTCGCACCGAGACATTGGTTGTTTTGAATGACAAGCAGTTTCCGCCGCCGCTAGGTGACCTTTGGTAGCGGATCTAGCTGATTAACGCAAGTTGCTACTATTCAGTAACTTGAATAATTCTGTGATTTCTACCGCCCCCAGCCCCTCCTGCAAGGA
>JAHDBW010000107.1:3676-12316 GCA_020630175.1 Anaerolineales bacterium | reverse complement strand
ACGGTTGCGCCAACAAATACGCCAACCAACACGCCTGTGTTTACGGCAACACCAACTGAGACTGCTACAGCCGCACCGACAGAAACACCGACTGAAACCCCGACGGCCACTGCGACCAATACGGCTGAACCCACGCCAACACCAACGCTGGCACCGCTACATAGTCTTGGGAACCAAGTCTGGGAAGACGCAAATGATAATGGCGTGATGGATGCTGGTGAGCCGCCACTCGAAGGTATTCAAGTTGACCTTTGGCAAGATAATGATGCCAATGGAGTGCCAGATGATATCAATGCCGATGGTCGTGTCGATGAAGATGACCGCTTAGCAACCGCAACTACTGATGCAGACGGACTGTATCTATTTGCTGGGCTGGCCGCCGCTGATTATGTTGTGGGTATTCCCGCAACAGAATGGGACGACAATGGCACTGCTGGGCCGCTGGCTGGTTATCGTTCGTCCACTGGGCATACCAGCACCGCTGCGGACAGTAACGACAATGGGCTTGACCCGGTAACGATTGGCAATGCAGTCTACTCAGACTCAGTCACGCTTGGTGATGGCGAGCCTACTGGAGAAGATCCCGATAACGATCCGACAACGCTCGATACCAATGAGAATTTGACAGTTGACTTTGGCTTTGTGCACAACTTTGACTTGGCGCTTCGCAAAGAAATTGTTGATGAAAGTCCATATCAACCGACGGATAGCGTGACCTTTACGATCTCTGTGATCAATCAAGGGACTGTGCCTGCTTATGACATTGTCGTAACGGATTATGTGCCAGCTGGCTTGACCTTGTCATTATTTGAAGCGCCACATCCTGACTTGCGCATTGATGAAGACACCGCCGTCGTAACTATTGAAGAGTTATTGGGTGGTCAAACCAAGACGTATTCGCTCACGTTCACCATCGATGGCGACTTTCAAGGCACAAGCGTTACGAACTGGGCTGAAATTAGCAGTGCCGATGATGACCAAGATCCAGACAATGCCCCGCCAGTCGATCTCGACAGTACGCCTGATGCTGACAACCAAAATACGGATGGAGAAGCAGACGGGACTTGGGTTGACAATGCTGTGGATGAGGATGGCAAGGCCGGTGGTGATGAAGATGATCATGATCCAGAAATGTTTGCCGTTGGCCAGGTCTTTGACTTAGCACTTCGCAAACAAACGGTTGGCGCTGGGCCGTTTACACCCGGTGGTGCCGTTACCTTTGCTATCACCATTGAAAATCAAGGCACACTGGATGCGTATAACATTGATATTGTTGACTACATCCCGACTGGCCTAACGTATACATCGAGCACTGCGTCTGCCGTGACCACCACCACAGATAGCAATGCGATTTCGGTAACCGACAGTGGGGTGAATACCGATGGCAACCTTGAACTACAACTAGATGCATTGGCTGCCGGTGATGACGTTTCTATTGAAGTGACGTTTACCATCGCGACCGATGTGGACGGCACAAGCATTACGAACTGGGCTGAAATTAGCGCCGCAGATGACGATGAAGACGCCGACAACACGCCACCAACGGATAGCGACAGCACGCCAGACGCTGAAAATCAAAATACAGCAGGCGAAGCCGATGACCTTGTGGTTGATGATGCGACCAACCAAGACGGTAAAGACAGCGGTGATGAAGACGATCATGACATAGAAGAGATCACGATTACGCCGCAGCGCTTTGATCTTGCATTACGCAAAACTGTAAAGGCCGACCAAACGTTCTTGCCCGGTGCGGATGCCGTCTTTGAAATTACGGTCTTGAACCAAGGCGAAAAAGACGCCTATCGTATTCGCGTGACAGATTACCTGCCAACTGGCATGACATTCAAAAGCACGAATGTAGCGGCTGTAACCACAACCGATGATGCGAACGCGGTTGCCATTACAGATAATGGCGCTGGGGCGTTCACCATTGATGTGTTGCCAGCGGATGATCAAGTGACTGTTGAGGTTACGTTTACATTAGCTGCGAACGCAACGGGGTCACTCACCAATTACGCTGAAATTAGCAGTGCCGATGACGATGAGGACGCGTCCAACACACCGCCCACTGATATTGACAGCACGCCAGATGCCACCAATGAGAATACTAGTGGTGAAGCGGCTAACTTCACTGATGATGTAATTGATGAAGACGGCCAAAATGGCGGTGACGAAGATGATCATGACGCCGCGACGATTAGCGTTGTTGAATTAGCTGAAATTGGTGACCTAGTATGGATGGACAACAACTATGATGGCCTGCAAACGACTGGCGAGGCGGGCGTTGCGAATGTAACCGTGCGTTTATATGACAGTACAGATACGTTAGTCCGCACAACCCAAACCGCTGGTGACGGGAAATACTTATTCTCAAACCTTGTGCCGGGTGTGTATTACATCGTGTTTGATGTCAGCACTTTGCCCGCAAATTACAGTCCAACTGCATCGGATAGTGGCTCTAATGACGCGCTAGACAGTGACGGCAATGCATCTGGCCAAACAGCGCGGACCACGCTTGAGGCGGGCGAACGCGACCTAACTTGGGACTTTGGCATCTATCAACCGGCTGGCTTAGGCGACTATGTCTGGTTCGACACTGATGGCGATGGCTTACAAGATAGTAGTGAAGATGGAATTGGCAATGTAACGGTCAACTTGACTAGTGAAACCGGTACACGCTTGGCGACAACCACCACAAATAGCACTGGGTTTTATGAATTCCGAGGCTTGAAGCCGGGAGACTACATTGTGCAATTTGTGCCACCGTCTGGGCACGGCTTTACATTACAAGAAGACGGGCTTGATGCAACTGCAGATAGCGACGCCGACCGCGCAACCGGGCGCAGTCGGTTAGTCAGCTTGGCTGCTGGTGACTTCAACCAAACTGTTGATGCTGGCCTAGCCTCTGGTGAGGTGTTAGCCGCTATTGAAGAAGAGGTTGCGTCTCGTAGCGCGAGCAACCAACAGGTCGCAACGGCAACGCCAACGGTCGTTCCAACCGCAACGCCAATTGGCGCTAACACCGCAAGCAATGGGGCGACGCCAATCCCAGTTCAGTCGCAGATTGGTAGCTTAGCAGTACCGGTCATTTCCAAGACTGGGGATCGATCTATTGTTTCAGTTGGGGATATTGTGACGTATACAATCAACATTACTAACCCAAATGATGTTGCAATGACAAGTGCAATAGCAACGGATCGCTTAGATAGCCGCCTAGATTATGTGAGTGCCAGCAGCACAATTGGGCAGGTCAGTTACGAATCTGCAACGCGAGCAGTTATTGTCAACTTAGGTGATCTTGGGCCAAAACGAACGGTAACCATTACCATCAACACCCGTGTCAATAATACGGCACAAGCGCCAGCGCGTATCGATAACTCTGTTGAAGTGGTCGCGAGCAATGTTGCCGCAGCAACAAGTATCCGCTCTTCAGCCGCTTCTTTACAAGTGATTCCAAATGTTATCCCTGTTACTGGTGAGGCGCACTCTTCAGCGCTTTTCGTTTATAACTGGATCTTTTTGATAGGGGGCTTAGCCTGTGGGGCGTTGTTTTATCGGCGTCTTCTAGCTTAGAAACTGACTGTCTGTGTTGTAAAGGCGTAACTGATCTGTAGCTCAGTTACGCCTTTTGTATTTAATCTAAACCGTACTAAGTGTATTGGCAATATTAGGTTGGTTTTGTCTAAATTGGTACTTACTATTCTATAACTTTCTGAATACATCGCAGCTGCCTTAAGATTCCCTAAATCAAGCTTCAACTGTACATAGGTGTTTTCTTTATAGACTAAGAGTAGGACTAATCCATTATTTCCTTATTTACCTACTTATGAAGTTTTTGAAAAAATCCCCAGTTTACGCGTTTGCTTTGGTCTGCTTATTATTAGGCTTGGGCACGGTCGGTTTGGTATTTGCAGCGCCAAGCTTGTTATTAACAAAGTCTGCAAGTAACACAAACCCAGCTCCCGGCGATATGGTGACATACACGTTACGCTATCGCTGTGCGTCTTTAACGGAGCATTGTACAAATGCCACGGTAACAGACCCAATTCCGGCTGATATGGAAATTGTTAGCTACAGTTTCTCTGGCGGGTTGATTGATGATGCTTCCGTAACTGGCAACACCATTACGTGGACATTGCAAAGCCCCGGTAGCCCGGCCGGACAGCTTGACGCTGGTTCTACTGGCCTGCTGAAAGTAAATGCACGCTTCCCGGCTTGTAGCTCCGCTGTTATTCCGGCGAGCACCGTCACAAATACGGCCACGTTTGCAGAAGCAAGTGGCAGCACCTCTGCTAGCGTTGATGTAACGTTAGCCAGTGACGTACCCGTTTGTGCAACGCCGCCGCCAGCGCCACCGGCAACCGACCTCGAAAAAGAAACTGATACATTTGATGATACAGATGAAGTTGCCCCCGGCGGTATCGATTATTTTCAATTCACGTTTCCAGCCTCTGCGGCTGGGTATACAGCGTCAGAAATTTTCCCAGCCGGTATGACGCCAGTAGAGGCTTATCAAAGTGGTGCTGATGACTGGCAAATTCGCTGTGATGGGATGGCTGCTCCAGTCACCGTGCCGCGTAGTACCAGTCTTGAAAGCTTCATTGCTGATGAAATGGTGTCAGAGCCTGACTTTAGCGCCTGTTCTGCGACGTTGATCTCTTCATATGACACGTCTGACCCTGGTAGCACAACGGTTTATAGCTTCAATATTACTGAAATTCACTGGATTGCAAATCCAGGGTTTGCGGGAACAAGTGCTGGTATCAATGCTTATATTGATCCAAGCGTGACGCCTGGCACCGTATATGAAAACTGTATTACGCCAACCGCTGGTGACGGTTCTTTGACCGATGACTGCACAATTATTGAAGTGACAGACCCGGTTGGATTTCCTAGCGCTGTCAAAAATCTTGTTGGTAGCCCTGAATTACCAATGAGCAATTTAGGCAATAGCTGGTGGGGCGATCTAGCTGAAGACGCAAACGCTGTGCCGCCAATTGAACAAGGCCCAGCTGATGTTGTGTATGTGGTTGGCTACCAAGCTGGCCGCGAAGGGACTGCAATTGAAGCGCCAGTTTTGGCTGACTTGCTGAACGCAAACTTGGAATATGTGCCGCAATCAGAAGGTGGCACTAACTTCTGGATGCTTGGTAACCATGATAATTGGATCCCTGATCCAGCAGAGGGTTGTGAACAATCGGACGTTGTTTTTGAAAACATCGAAAATTATGCAGGCACTGGCCGCACATTGTTACGCTGGTCGTTGCCAGAGTGTACGATCCCACAAGTCTTTCATGAAGCGTCGATCTATTTCTATTTTAGTGCGCGTATCAAAGCGGGAACCCCGGCTGGTACGTCAATGGAAAACGTTGCAATTGCTAACGGACCAAATCCTTTCTATACCCGTGACTGTAACGGTTGGCACTTCAATCACTTTGACGGCGATGTCATTGATGATTGGGACTTAGATGGTGACGGTAACACAACAGAAGTACAGTGTAGCGGTGGCTCAGCGCCTTATACCGTTGCTGCCATCGCAGATATGCAGTCTGCAAAATGGGTGCAAGGGTCTTTAGACAGTGAGTTCTCACGCTATCCATTTTTTGGCGATACAGACACAACCGGTGCTGGTAGCTATGAAATGTTCATTGAAAACACCGGTAACGTTGAAGTTACCCAGTTTGATGTGGTTGATTTCTTACCGAATGTTGGTGACACCGACACGCTCGGCGTAATCGGCGCGCGCGACTCGGCTTGGGCGATGGAACTTAGCGGTGAAATTACCGTTGAACGCTCAAATGATAACGGTGCCACTTGGGTGACCGTACCAGATTCAGACTTGAATACAGTTGGGGCCGTCTATGCTGCCTCAACAAATCCGTGTCGCTTTGATACGGCTGCCCCGGCTGGCGAACAACTCTCAGTGACAGGTGACGGCCCAGCAGCATGTACCGCTTTAGACGCCGCAACCACTGCCGACGGCGCAACGTCGTTTGGCTTCCGCTTTGTGCCAGCCACAAACTTTGGCCCCGGTGAGCAACTACGCATCACCGTGCCAGTTGAATTGAATGGCAATCCGCCCGGTTGTACAGACCCAACTTGTGCTGGTGGTACCGAAACCATCAATAACGCCGCAATTGCTTGGAACTCCTTTGCATTTGGCGGCACGTACCTTGATGGTGGCACGCAAAATTTACTAGACACAGAGCCAATCAAAGTCGGTTTACGCATGATTGACACTGCAAACTATACAAGTTTAGGGAATTATGTTTGGTTTGATGCCAATGGCAACGGGTTGCAAGATCCAACCGAAACGCCATTTGAAGACGTAACCGTACGCTTATATGCCGCAGACGGCACAACCTTGCTCCAACAAACGCTGACTGATGCCAATGGTTTCTATCGCTTTGATGGTTTAGACCCAGATAGCACTTATGTTGTGCGTTTAGACAATGCCGCAGACTATATATCTGGTGGGGCGCTCAACGCATATAGCTTGACGCAAACAAATGTCAATGACGGCTCGGTTGCCCTTGGTGCCGATGACGCAAACGACAATGATGCGGCTTACAACGGTGATGGGTATCCTGAAATTACTGCTGCGACCGGCCCTGTTACCGGCGTTGACCTCCCAGCTGATCCGTCAGAATATCCAACGTATGACTTTGGCTTCTGGCAACCAGCCTCGATTGGGGACTACGTTTGGTATGACTTAGACGGCTTTGGCGACCAAAACACAACCGGTGAGCCGGGCGTTGAAGGCGTGACTGTTACGCTGCGCGATCCGGGTGCTGATGGCGTGATTGGTACTGTGGATGACACTACCGTCGATACAACCACCACAGACGCAACTGGCTACTATCTATTTGATCAATTGCCAGCGGATGATTACTACTTAGAATTTGACTACAGCACCATGACGGGCACCGACCCAGATGGCAACCCTGCTGATCCTGCCGATTGGGCACCGACTGCGTCTAACGTAACCGGTGATGATACAAACGACAGTGATCCAGACAGCGCCGGACGCACCGTTGTGACCACGCTCGACATGGGCGAACATGATCCAACTTGGGACTATGGCCTGCAACGTGCGCCAGCCAGCCCAGTTTCACTTGGCAATTATGTCTGGGTAGACTGGAACGAAGACGGTGTACAAGATGCTGGTGAGCCGGGCATCGCTGGTGTAAAAGTTACGCTTTTAGATGGGGCTGGCTTGCCGCTCTCTGTGACGTACACCGATGGCACCGGTTACTACAACTTTGCCAACCTCACTGATGGCAACACTTATGAAGTGGTCTTCACGCCACCAACTGGCTACAGCCTAACTGAAGCTAATGATGCAACCCCAACAGCGGGCAGCAATGACACAAACGACTCAGATGCCGACCAACTCACGGGCAGCACCGGGCAGTTTGTACTCTCTCCAGCAGATGATGGCGGCACAACTGATGTAAACGGTGTGCCAAATATGACGGCAAACGCAGACCTGACTTGGGACGCGGGCTTGATTGCTGAATTGGTAAGCATCGGGAACATCGTCTGGTTAGACACCGGCGCTGGCGTTGCCAATGATGGCATTCTAAACGGCGCAGAAGCTGGCTTGGATGGCGTTGTTGTAGAACTCTATAACGCTGGTGATACGGCTGGCACAGACCCTGCGGTCGCCACTGTTACGACGGCTGGTGGCGGTTACTATTTCTTTGATAACCTCACGCCGGGTAGCTACTTTGTACACATTGCAAACAGCAACTTTGGCACTGGGCAACCGCTAGACGGCTATATTTCTAGTACGGGTGCCGGTGCAGATGAAACTTCCAATGAAAATGCCGATGAAAACGGTATTGATGACGCTGATCCGGTAACCAACGGGATTTCAAGCCAAGACTACGCGCTTTCTGTGGGTGGTGAATTGACTGGTGAAGATCAAACCAATTACACCGGTGTACTGCCAGATGGCAATGTCAACTTCACGGCTGACTTTGGCTTCTTTACGCCACGTTTCGATCTTGCCCTGCGCAAGACGCTCGTCACAGCGGGCACCATTGCCCCAGACGACGATGTTGTCTTCCAAATTGAAGTGATCAACCAAGGTGATTTCGCCGCAGACACAATCGTTGTAACGGATTACTACGACAGCAACTTGCCGTATGTCAGCAGCAACGCTGCCACAGTTACCACCACAACTGGCACAAACGCCGTTGTGATTACAGACACCGCTGGAACATTTAGCATTGACACCTTAGCCGCTGGCGATAGCGTCAGTTGGGAAGTTACAACAAGCGTTGATGCTGCATTTGGCGGCACGACCATTATCAACTGGGCTGAAATTAGCGCCGCTGATGATGATGGTAACAATGCCAATACGCCACCAACCGATGCTGACAGCACGCCAGATAACACCAACTTCAACCAAGCGGGTGAAACAAACGACTTAGATGACGATGACGTTATCATTGAAGATGGCAAAAATGGTGGTGATGAAGATGACCACGATCCAGCTTCAGTGACGGTGACACAACCAACCGCAACGCCAACGCCAACCAATACGGCTGCACCAACGGCGACGAACACGCCAGTTCCAACGCCAACGGATACGCCAGAACCGGGTGCAACTGAGACGCCAACGCCTGCGCCAAC
>JAHDBW010000107.1:0-3576 GCA_020630175.1 Anaerolineales bacterium | reverse complement strand
GCCACGCCAGCGACGGCAACAAATACGCCAGAGCCACCAGCGACTGCCACGCCAGCGACGGCAACAAGCACACCAGAGCCACCGGCGACCGCTACGCCAGCGACGGCCACAAATACGCCAACGGTTGAACCAACCGCGACGGCAACGCTTGCCGCAACAGCAACCCCAACGGCTACGCCAACTGAAGTGCTGTTGTACAGCTTGGGCAACCAAGTTTGGGAAGACAGCAATAACAATGGCCTGATTGATAGCGGCGAACCAATGCTGGCTAATATCTGGGTTGAATTGTGGCAAGACGCTAATCAAGACGGCTTACCCGATGACACTAACGCTGATTCTGTGATCGATGACGATGACATGCTTGCCATGGACACCACCGATAGCGATGGGTTCTACCTATTCAATAATCTTGCCGCTGGGAATTACTTAGTGTCTATCCCTGCTGTTGAGTGGGATGACGCCGGTACAGCCGGGCCGTTGGCTGGTTACGTGTCCTCAACGGGTGCAGCCAATGATGATGTTGATAACAATGACAATGGGATTGACCCAGCCGTTGTTGGCCAAGACGTTTGGTCAGACACGGTAGTGTTGGGCGATACTGAGCCAACCGGTGAAGATCCAGACAATGACACGGTAACCCCAGATGACCGCGAAAACTTGACGGTAGACTTTGGCTTCTACTATGACTTTGACCTTGCCCTGCGCAAAGAAATGACAGCGGACTTGCCAGTAGAACCGGGCGACACCGTGACCTTCACGATCATGGTTGCCAACCAAGGCAATGCCGATGCGTATAACATTGAAGTCACCGACTACATTCCAACCGGATTGACCCTAACTGCCTTTGGTAGCACGGACACTGGCGTTAGCGTGGATCTTGACACGGGTCTAGGAACCATCACTGAATTGCCAGCTGGTGAAACCAAAGCCTACGAATTGTCTTTCCAAATTGACCCAGACTTCCAAGGCACGAGCCTAATGAACTGGGCCGAAATCAGCAGCGCTGATAACGACACTGACAGCAGCAACACGCCGCCAGTAGACGTGGATAGCACACCAGATAACACCAATCAAAATACTGATGGTGAACAAGATGGCAACTATGTTGATGATGAAATGGACCAAGACGGCAAGAACGGCGGTGATGAAGATGATCATGACCCAGCCTTGCTAAGCGTTGGGCAAGTCTTTGACCTTGCGCTGAAGAAAGAAACGGTTACGACGGGCACCTTTGCACCGGGCGATAGCGTTACGTTCAGCATCACTGTTGAAAATCAAGGCTCGCTTGATGCTTACGCTGTAGACGTCATTGACTACATCCCAACCGGGCTAACCTTTGCGAGCAGCAACGCGAGTGCGGTCACAAGCACGGTAGAAGCAGCGGCAATTACCGTTACTGATAATGGCGTCAATGCTGATGGCAATTTAGAACTCACGCTGAATGAATTGGCAAAGGGCGATAGCGTTGCAATTGAAGTGACGTTTATTATCGATGCCGACTTTGACGGCACCAGCATTGAAAACTGGGCTGAGATTAGCGCTGCTGATAACGATACCGACACAGAGAACACGCCACCAACCGACGTGGACAGCACGCCAGATAGCACCAATCAAAACACCGATGGCGAACAAACTGACATCGTTGTTGATAATGAAACCAACCAAGACGGCAAAGATGGCGGTGATGAAGATGATCATGACCCAGAGGAAATTAGCCTCAAGCAACCGATCTTTGATCTCGCATTGCTGAAAACAGTCAAAGCGAACCAAACCATTGTGCCGGGTGGCGATGTGATCTTCGAAATCACTGTGACCAACCAAGGCCAAAAAGACGCGTACAGCATCTCGATTGCGGAATACGTGCCAACCGGCATGACGTTCAAGAGCATCAATGGTGCGGCCGTAACAACTTCAGACGATGCCAACCCAATTGTGATCAATGATGATGGCAATGGTGCCTTTAGCATCGATACGCTTGCGGTTGACGATGAAGTTACCGTTGAAATCACTATGACCTTGGCTGATGACGCTAGTGGATCACTCACTAACTATGCTGAAATTAGCGCTGCTGATGACGACGAAGATCCAAACAACACCGCGCCAGTTGATATTGATAGCACGCCAGATAGCGACAATCAAAACACCGACGGTGAAGATGACAATCTCGTAGATGACAGCATTAGTGAAAACGGCAAAGAGGGTGGTGATGAAGACGATCACGATCCAGCATCGATCACGATTACTGAACTGGCTGAAATTGGCGATACCGTTTGGTATGACAACAACTATGACGGCCTGCAAACTGCAGGTGAGGGCGGAGTGCAAGGCGTTACCGTCAAGCTATACGATGCGGATGATAATGTTGTTGGCACCACCCAAACTGACTTGAATGGTAAATACCTATTCAAAGACTTGTTGCCGGGAACTTACTATGTTGAGTTTGACCTAACCACGTTGCCGACAGCGTATCGACCAACGCAACAAAATAGCGGCTCAGATGACACGGCTGATAGCGACGCTGACCCAGACACGGGCAGAACCATTCGCACCACATTAGAGGGTGGCGAAAGTGATTTGACCTGGGACTTTGGCATCTACCAACCGGCTGGTCTTGGTGACTATGTTTGGTTTGATACTGACGCCGATGGCATTCAGGACAGCGATGAACCGGGCATTGCAAATGTTACGGTCAACTTGCTCGCCGAAAATGGCACCGTTTTGGCCACCACCACAACCGATAGCAACGGGTTCTATGAGTTCCGCGATCTCTTCCCTGGTGACTACTTTGTTGAGTTTGTCTTGCCAGCCGGGCACGGCTTCACGCTAAAAGAAGAAGGCTTGAACGCTGGCGTAGACAGTGATGCCGACCGTAGCACCGGTCGAAGTGGGCTTGTCAGCCTGACTGCCGGTGAATATAACCAAACCATTGATGCCGGGATGGCTTCAGGGTCTGTACTGTCTGCAATTGAAGCAGAGGTGGCGTCACGATCTGCACAGCAGAATCCAACGCCAACACCTACGCCAGTCCCTGCAACGGCAACGCCGCAACCGACTGCGGTGCCAGCCACGCCAGTGCCAACCGTTGTTGGCGCAACCGCTGTGCCAACGCCTGTCCCAACGGCTATTCCGGTCAAGTCGCAAAGTGCGAGCTTGCAAGCACCGGTAATTACAAAATCTGGTGACCGCTCGATTGTGGCCGTGGGCGATATCGTCAACTACACGGTAAGGATTGTCAATCCAAATGCGGCAGTGATCACCGGCGCAATCGCAACCGATCGGCTAGATTCGCGCTTAGATTATGTCAGCGCCCAAAGCACGCTCGGGACGGCTGCTTATGAAGCAACAAGCCGTACAGTGCGGGTTGACTTAGGTAACTTGGCACCAAATCAAGTGGTTACCATCAACATCACTGCGCGGGTGAATAGTGGGGCGGTTGCGCCAGCGCGCATTGATAACTATGCTGAAATATTTGCAACAAATGTTGCGAGTGCCACCACGCGTTCGGCAGCTGCGTCTATTCAGCTTATTCCGCAAAGTATTCCAACGACGGGTGACTTGCGGCCAGCAGCGCCAACG
>JAHDBW010000456.1 GCA_020630175.1 Anaerolineales bacterium | reverse complement strand
CTAGAAGCCAGCCGCCTGCTTTACAAAGCGGCCTCAGAAAAGCTCGGCACACCGGAAGGCAGCGTGATGGCCGCCCACGCCAAACGCTTTGCGCCAGATGCCGCCGTCAAAGCCGCCGGTGCTTGTTTGCAAGCCATGGGTGGTTACGGCTTACTCAAGCCTTGGGCAGTGGAACGGTTGTATCGACTAGCGCCAATCATGAAGCTGGTGGATGGCAGTACTGAAATCCAACGTGTGGTCATTGCGCGGGCGTTAGAAAAGCACGCCAAGACCTTACCAACACCCGTTATTCCGGGGTTGAACGACGAATAGCATAATAGCCACTCCTCCTAAAGACAACTAAACAATCTGTAAATTACTAGACGCCTGTTCAAGAACAGGCGTTTTTTGTTTTACCCACTACTTTTATAGACCCATATGTACTATCATTCGAAGGTTTCAAACAAAAAACAAATGTCAAGCAAAAATAAAAGTATTACATGCCTAACTCCTCAATTAGTATAAAAGCAATTATTGCCGTCGGATCATTGTTCAGTATGGGAGCGCTCACTTTATTAGCAGCAGCTGCCTATCTTATTACAGATCCATTTTCTAACAATGCCGCCGCCGTTGCGAACACGCCAACGCTGCGCCCAGTGGCGATGATGGTGCAACATCATCCAACTGTCACCTACACGCCTATCCCAACGCTTGTGCCGACCGAAGAGCCAACGCCAACGGAAGTCATTGAAACAGAAACGCCAACCGCAACTGCAACTGCACAAGCCGTTGCCCAAGTTGTTGTGCTGCCCGTAAGCGGCGAAGCGCAACCCATTGCGAATACGGCAACGCCAATCCCACCAACCAATACAGCGGTGCCAACACCGGCTAACACGGCAACATCATCAGCGCCGACAGCAGATTGGGCGGCATATCACGCGCAGCAAACAGGTACCGCACAAGCCGCGTTACCAACCGCAACGCCAGTGCCACTGACCAATACAGCGGCTCCGGCAACAGATACGCCAGCGCCAACGAATACGGTAGCGGCAACAATTACCATTACAGCCACCAGTACAGAAACAGAAACCCCAACTGCAACTGCAACTGCAACAGATTCGGTGCCAGCAACGGCAACCGCAACCGCAACGCCCAATGTGTTTGAAATTGCATACATCACACGGACAGCACAAGCATCATTACCTGCCTTAGCAAGCGATGAACTGACCTTTACATTTAGTGACTCTTGTAATACGACATCAGGCACACAAGTTGATGCTGGGATTACTGGCGTGCCCGAATATCACTCACTATCTTGGACAGCACTTGTCGATTACTATGACTGTTCAACTGACACGTGGCATTATGGTGTTTCACTATATTTCGGTGGCCTGAATCCTAGTGCCAACCCGCATGGAGATGCCTATATCTCATTGAATTTACCAGGCTACTCTCTAGGCGTGATTCAATTTTATGACTCGTCTGGCACCGTCTCAAAAACATTTACTTATGACAGCATGACAGAGCATCCATCCCTTACACCTGCTTCGCCTTATGCGCCACCGCCATAAACAGCAGCCTAACAATGCTTGGCTGCTGACGGTAAGTGATATTATCTGTTTAACTTGTCTTACTTCATAAAAACAATCTACAAACAGAACTCTCTTGACCCGAAAACGCCAACGCCGCCGACCGCCATCCGATCGAGCCCCATCTACGCCTACTACACTTAATGGCGTAGGTGGGCATTACACGCCCCTTACCCAACCACAACTACACCAAGTTGACACTGCCATCCGCGAGGTACTGACTGACATTGGCTTTTCTGAAGCGCCGCCAATTGTTGTTGATACGGTGCTGGCCGCTGGCGGCAAGCTAAACGCTACCGGACGGCTTTGTTTCACCAACGCCCTTTTTGATCAATTCCTAGCCGAAGTGCCACGCAATTTCACGCTGCATGGGCAAACGCCCGGCTG
>JAHDBW010000455.1 GCA_020630175.1 Anaerolineales bacterium | reverse complement strand
GCCGCAATTGGGATTTGGAGCCAATTTTCAAATGGTGGCACGGGGCATGTCCAGCGATCGCTGTAAGCGCAGTAAGGGTTATATGCCAGATTGAAATCTAATTGCAGCGTATTACCAGTTGGCAGTTCAGGATCTAGATAGCGCCCTGCGCCATAGGTCGTCTCGCCGCTCGTGGCATCACGGAACGGTAAAAACAGATTGTTGCCGTTGTAATACAACACCAGTTCGGCGGAGGGTAGCCCTTCAATTGTGAACTGCACCTTGCCCCAGCGCATGTAATCTAACATCCGCCCTGTGCTAGATTGCATCTTAATGTGATCCATTTCGGTAAATCGCGCAACGCTAGCCGTTACGACATACGCTGGATCGGGTGCAAAATAACGCAACCGCGTGAATGTTTTGCGGTCTTCTGCATCTAATGGAGATTGCGCTGATGTCCGAAAATAGTCATCTTTTGCGCGACGCTGTGCCTTATAGCTGTTCATAGAAACCCTTCTTGGTTTGATGGTATCATCTGCAAGATAATAAAGAAAAAATCAGGCTGCCGCAACATTACACAAGGGGACACAAAGACGTTTTGTTTAGTGTCCCTTTTCTGAGTACGGCATTCCTGCTCGTAGAAACTTTGAATGAATAAAAAACTAAAAAAAGCGCAAGACAATTACTTCCTACTATCGTTAGGTTGTTCAAAGAACACCGTAGATAGTGAAAGCATGGCACAACTTATGGAACGGGCTGGCATCGGTGGCGTTGGTCACCCAGATGACGCACAATTCCTAATTGTGAACACTTGCGGCTTTATCGGCCCAGCCAAACAAGAGTCTATCGATGAACTCCGCCGCCTAGGCGAAAACAAGCGCGACGATCAGTACCTCATTGCTGCGGGCTGCCTCACCCAACGCTATGGTGGTGAAGTGCTCAAGCAAGTGCCACAGGTCGACGGCCTGCTAGGGACCCGGCGTTGGATGGATATTGTTAAGCTTGCTGGCCAACTTCGCGATAAAAAACATCCGGACCCGATCTACCACTTACCTGAAGTGGCCACGGTTGGTAAAGATGAAAAAGGTGCCATGCGCACGGCAATTCAAGGCACCAGCGCTTATCTAAAAATTGCCGATGGCTGCCGCCGCCCGTGTGCATTCTGCGCCATCCCGCTAATCAAAGGCACTGCCGTTAGCCGCCCTATTGAAGCCGTTGTTGCTGAAGCACAACGCCTAGAAACCATGGGCATCAAGGAGCTATTGCTCATTGCGCAAGACAGTACCGACTATGGCTACGACTTGGGCATGAAAGACGGGCTCGCCCAACTGCTTGAGCAACTGTGTGAGAACACGTCGCAAATTCCATGGATGCGGATTATGTACGCCTATCCGGGCTACGTCACAGAGCGCCTGATGGATACAATTGCAAAGTACCCACAAGTCCTGCCGTATTTAGACATGCCGTTGCAACATGCAAATCGGCAAACGCTAAAACGTATGAAACGTCCGGCTAATATAGATTGGGTGTATCGTACAGTCGAATCCTTACGAAATCGGGTGCCAGAACTGGCAATTCGCTCTACATTCATTGTTGGCTACCCGGGTGAAACCGATAAAGAGTTTGAAGATTTGGTGCAATTCATCAAAGATTTACGCTTTGATCGTGTGGGGGCCTTCACATTCTCATTTGAACCGGGCACCACCAGTGAACCGTTAGGCGATGATGTACCAGAACACGTCAAAGAAGAGCGACGCAACTACTTGATGGAAGTGCAACAGCAAATTTCACTAGAAAAAAATCAAGAGTTGGTTGGCAAAACAATGGACATTATGGTTGATGGCAACGGCGACGGCATGAGCGTTGGCCGCACCTACCGTGATGCGCCAGAAATTGATGGCATGGTGATTGTAGAAGGTGAACTACCCGTTGGTGAAATTGTGCCTGTGCGCATCACCGGCGCAATGCCTTATGACCTAACCGCCAC
>JAHDBW010000106.1 GCA_020630175.1 Anaerolineales bacterium | reverse complement strand
GAAACTCAGGTTGTAATTAGGATTAGTGCGTGACGTCGTCATCAGATATGCAAATACGCGTAGATTGATATTCGGCATGTAAACCAAAAGTATGCCAATGTTGTGCGCTAAAATTAGCAAAACAGACCCCGTAATCGCCAGAAACCTTTATGCCTACTCACTTACGAATTGCGACTGACATCTTTACTGAACACCCGCATGTAATGCTGGGCGTGGTGGTTGCCCACGGGCTAGACAACACCACCGACAACGCCGAGATCGATGCGCTGTTACGCGCCGAAGAAGCCGCTTTGCCAGCCAAGATGGGCACGGGGCCGGTGTCTGGCCATCCGCAGATTGCACCGTGGCGTGAGGCGTATCGGAAATTTGGGGCGAAACCGAAGAAATACCCTTCTTCGATTGAGAACCTGACCAAGCGCGTGTTAAAAGGGCACGAAGTGGGGCATATCAATAATTTGGTTGCGTTGTATAACGTGGTCTCATTGCGGCATATTTTGCCGGTTGGTGGCGAGGATTTAGCGGCAATTGAGGGTGATGTGCATCTAAGAGTTGCAACGGATGCGGAGCCAGCAGTGCGCTTGTTAGGCGAAGCTGAAGCGCGCCCGCCTTATGCGCGGGAAATTATTTATGCCGATAACATCGGTAGCATTTGCCGCCGCTGGAACTGGAAAGAAGCCGATCGCACCAAGCTTACGCATGCAACGCAGAACGCAGTGCTGGTTGTGGAAGCGATCCCGCCGCTAACGCGGGCGCAACTAGACGCAGCGGTGGCTGATTTGGTGGGGTTGATTGAAACGTACTGTGGTGGCACGGTCACCAGCACAATTTTGGATACCAACCTGCGGTCTGTAAGCCTATTGCCATAGCCCATGGCGACCGCCGCACTTACCCTCAAATTTTCTTCTCAAAAAAACGACTGTTAGGGTCGGCAACATAGTCGCCAAACGGCGCAATCTCGTAGAAGCCGTGCTGTTGATAAAGCGCGATAGCCGCTTCTGAATAGATGCCAGTTTCTAGCCGTAGCAGGTTGATAGCGTGCGACTTGGTGTAGTCTTCTAAGCCAATCAGCAGTTGCCGCGCTAACCCGCGCCGTTGAAAGGCCGGCCGGACGTACATACGCTTGAGCTCACCATAGCGCGGTCCACGGTGTTGCTTGATGAACTGCACCCCGCCACAGCCTGCAATTTCTCCGTTCACGCGAATCACGTGAAAGGCCACGCGTTGGTCAATAAGCTGCTGCACGCTGTAGCCGTGCACGCTTTCTGGTGGATAGGGCGCACTTAGAATTGCGGTGAGTTCATCGATCACTTCGATGATCTCTAGGGTGTCTGGATGTTCAAGTGTAATTGTGACGCTCATGGTGTGCATTCCCCGATTTAATACAAAAAGCCCCTCGAGATGAGGAGCTTTCTTGGCTCAATCTATGTTATTGATTGAATTTTAGCGGGTGTTTCTGAAAAGTGCTATGGCGACTCTACGACACGTAGCGTGACTTCATCCAATGCCACGCTCGAACTCCAATTGAAGCCTAACGGCCACGCTGGCATCACCAAGCTGTTTTGCTCATAGACAGTAAAAAAAGAGAGATCAATGCTGATTGTGTCGCCAACAACTTCGATCACAATCGTGTCACAATCATTGAGCAAGTTAGATGTGCCCACTTTTCTGACCGTTTCAACGGGAATTGTCGGGGCGTGCTGCAGGCGCAGATTAGTAATAAGCGTTGCTTGCGAGTCTGCGAAGATAAACTCTAATTGATGCTGGTTCCCTAAATTGATGATGGCATTGCCCTCACATGGCCCGTTGGGGCTTGTAGAGTCAAAGTCAACGCTAAGCTGATAGGCTGGCAGCGCTGCCACATTGGCAATCAATTGTCCCTCTGCTGCGATTGGCCCAGCCTTACCCTCAGCCAAGTCTGGCGGCGGGCCAACAAAAATCCAACTGTCGCTATAGCCTGTTTCAAAGGTGTCGTATAAAACCACGCTAGAGTTGCTATTGCTGGTCGTTCTTTCTAACGTCGGCAACGCCGTTGGAACCTCTGAAACGCCCATCGTTAGACCGTCCGTTGTTGGTACCTGCAAGGTGACTGCGTCTAAGGCGAGCTGTTCTGTCCAGCCAAAACTGAGCAACTTGAACGGAAACAGGCTTTGAGAATAGCGAATAGTCTTTTCATCATTGAAGAACACTTGCACTTCATCATTTTCTGTTGGTTCAAAACGCAGTTGGAAACAGCCAGCTTGCGGCTTTGAATACATTAGCAGCTGACGTTTTACCGTGATGCCTTCACCAGTAAGTGGGTTGGCATCCTTGCGCATTTCTGTAAATGCAGTGTCGCCATCAATAGAGACAATCACAATCACACTGTTACTAAGAAATACATTTGTCACGCCATCGCAACTGCCGTTATCGCGGCGGCTAATAAATGTTGCGGTGAGTGCGTGTACCGCTTCAGACTGTTCTTGCGCAATGCTGCGCTTCGCATAGATCTGATCCGTATAGGCAAACCCGCCTGTATAGTCCACAATTGTATTTGTGCTTGAAAGTAACCACATAAGCTGCGTTTCTGGCACAGTAAAGTCATCTGTGAGCGTGGATAGAACAAGCGGCGTTTGTGTTGGTGCCGCTGTTGTAGGTGGCAGTTGGGTTGGCGTAGGATCTGGCGTATTCGTAGCGGTGGGCTGCACAACGGGCGTATTGATGGCGGCAACTGGCGTTGCCCCCATGAGCCCTATTGTGGGGGTAGGCTTTGGATTAAGGGTGTTAGAAAGAATCAGAAAACTGGCAACGCCGCCTAGCCCTAACAACACTAGCAGGCCGATAAGAACAATGGCCAAGCTAGTTGGAATGCCAGTACTAGTTTTGTTCTGCGACGTCGCCTGCCTAATTGCGGCTGGCGCGCGCACCGGCGCTGCACTGAGCGCTTGGCGTAACGCCGCGACAAATGTCTGTGCATCGGGGTAACGGTCAGTTGGGTCTGGTTGGGTGGCTTGTGTTAAAACGGTAAAAACCGGAATAGATAAAGCCCCCCGAACTAACGGTTGCGAGACGGCTTTATGCCCAGTTAGCAACTGGTGGCTTAGCACTCCTAAGGCGTATACATCGCTTTGGGGCGTGGGTTGCCCGGTGCTGGTAAGCTCTGGGCTGCGATAAACAGCCGCGTTTGTGCCGGGCTGGACAGCCGCCAGCTTATACAGGGCCGTCGGAAAAATACCGAGTAATTTCACCTGACCCGTTTGGTCAATGCGGATATTACCCTCTGCCCAAGCGCTGTAGCCTAAATCGTGCGCCGCAAGCTGCTCAAGCAGCGTGGCAAGTTGGTCTAACAGGGCCAGCACGGTTGGGATAAAGTCTGTGGTTTGCTTACGGAACGTACTGAGTAGCGGTGGCCCCACCACGCGCTCGGCAATTACACAGATAGCATCCGCCTGCCGCCCGATGTCTAAAATGGCTGGGTGGCTGTGATGACTTAGCTTTAAATACGACGGCACCTCACGCAGCAGCGCTTGCTCTAACGCGGGAAGTTCAGCTGCGGCTGGCGAGAAGAAAGTTAGTGTGACAGGCTGCTGTGTAGTAAGGTCACGCCCATGGTAGTGTGCTCCATTAATGCCGTTGCTATATTCAATAACCTGATAGCGGTCATTGATCACTGTCCCTAAAAATTTACGCATGTTGTGTTGGTGGCTGCCGTTATTCGTCTAACCAGGCAAAGGTGAAGATATCGTAATACGTAGGGTGAGCGGTGACGCCTTTTAGGCTTTTGTCGGTAAGCCGCCAAATCTCTTTGAAAAATGCCACGCCAATTGGCCCACGTTCTTGAAAAATACGCTGTATTTGCCCAACAATGGCCTGCCGTTCCAGAATATCTATGGTTTGGCTGGCCTGTTCAATCAGCGCCTGCGTTTCGGCATCGTTCCAGCGCGATTCGTTCCATGGAACAAGATCACCGCTTGCCGTTTGACTGTATCCCAGTTCCAAGAAAGTTTGCGCTGAAGGGCGGTGAGTCCAGGCGGTAATGCCAAGCGGCACTTCATCCCAGCGTTCCCAGTACCCAGCGGCATCGGTGATATCTAAGGTGATGTCAAAGCCGGCCTCAATTGCAGCTGCTTTCAGGAGGAGCGCATATTGTTCTTCACCCTCATCGTTTTTTGTCGCGAGCGTGACCTCAAGCGGCAGGCTGTTGCCTGTTTCTGCGGCCCACTCTTCTAACAGCGCTTTTGCGCCAGCAATATCCTGTTCTGGAATTGGCACGCTGGAGTCATACGCGTTATGGCACGGCGCAATGTGCGCATCGCCGCCCAGTTGCCCATAGCCAAACCACGCAAAATCAAGGATTTTTTGCCGATCTTGACATTTTTTGAGCGCAGTCCGCACGCGGACATCATCCCAAGGGGCCCGATCTGTGCGCATTTTTAGAATCAGCGTTTGTGAAGACGGCGCCGTGTGCAACACCAAATGGCCATATGCTTCGGAATCGATAGCATCTTCCGGGCGCGTTTTATAGATGGTATGCACACTCCGGTTTGCTAAGGCGTTGAAGGCATCATCCGGCTCCAATAGTTGATACTCGATGCCGTCTAGATACGGCAGCGGCAAGCCGTCTGCGGCAATTTGCCAATAGTCTGGCCGCGCTTTGAGAACAACGCTGTCAAAGCCGTAGTCTGCTATTGTGTAAGGCCCTGTGCCAATCGGCTGCTTCTCAAAGTCGCCTTCAAAATACGCTGGCAAAATGGCTGCTGGGTAATGCGTGAGGCTGTCTGGCAGGTGAATGTTGCCGTTACGCAGATAGACTTTGACGGTATAAGGGGCTACCTCTTCAATATCACGCACAGAGTCCAGCAAGCTGTACAAACTCGAGTCTTGGTTGGCGTCTGAAATCCAATAGCGCATTGTGGCAGCGACATCACTGGCTGTCATTTCATTGCCATCGTTGAAAAGCACGCCCTGCCGTAAAGAGAACGTCCATTCATCTAGATTACGGTTGACGCGCCAGCGTTCGGCAAGCAACGGGCGGGTGATGTTATCTGCGCCAGAGACCATTAGCTTCTCTGCCACTTGGCTCACAATGTTGGCGGTTGAAATTGAATATAAATCTGCCGGATGCATTGCCATAAAAACATCAGCAGGCACTGCGGCTTTGAGTATGCCACCCCGTTTAGGCGTTGGTTGCTTTGCAGCAGGTGCTGCTAAAGGCGCGCTAATCGATGCCAACTGTGACGCCGCGCCAAACGAAACGCCAAGGAGCGTGGCCGTTTTCAAAAAGTCACGGCGGGAAATAGCCTTTTGCTGGAACGCAGACCAAGACTCGCCAACCAGCGGGTGGGTGTTTTTCAGGAGGTGGTTAACAGTTTTCAACATAATAATGTGGTGCGGTTAGTTAGGCGTTACGAATGGTGCTTATTCATCTAACCAAGCAAAGGTAAATAGGTCTTGATG
This sequence comes from Anaerolineales bacterium, assembly GCA_020630175.1. Lineage (GTDB taxonomy): Bacteria > Chloroflexota > Anaerolineae > Anaerolineales > UBA6668 > JAHDIM01. The sequence goes on along the minus strand of JAHDBW010000106.1, from coordinate 6,993 downwards.
CATGGGATGGGCTTCAACACCTTGCAAGACTGTGGCAGCCAAACGCCAGCTATCCTTAAAGAAGGCGATGCCAATTGGCCCACGCTCTTGAAAAATACGCTGGATCTGCCCCGCAATTTCTTGCCGTTTAACAAGGTCGATTGTTTGCGCGGCTTCAGTAAGCAAGGCGTCTAATTCGTCATCCTGCCATTGGGTTTCTGTCCAACGGGCTAGTGTGCCATCTTCTTGGGTAAGATACGCAACCTCTAGCACCAGCTGGGCCATTGGGTAGTGCTCCCAGGCCGTAATGCCTAGCGCATGGTCGTCCCAGTTGATCCAGTAGCCGCTGGGGTCTGTGATTGATAAGGTGATATCGAACCCGGCTTCGCGGGCATCTTGTTGAAGCACCTCAGCGTATTGGGGTTCGCCTTCGTCATTTTTGGTGGCAAGCGTGACTGCAATTGGCAAGGTGTTGCCAGTGTCTGCGGCCCATTCTTCTAGCAATGCTTTTGCACCGGCAATATCTTTTTCTGGAACGGGCGCGCTTGGGTCGTAGTCTAAATCGCTGGGTGCAATATGGGCATCGCCGCTTATTTGTCCGTAGCCCAGCCACGCGCTATCAAGAATTTTTTGCCGATCCTGACATTTCTTAAGCGCATTACGCACGCGCACATCGGTCCAAGGCGCTTTGTCGACGCGCATTTTTAGCACGAGGGTTTGTGATGTCGGTGCGGTTTGGATTTTGATGTCATCATAGTTAGTCACAGTGATGACATCCTTCAAGGTTGGCTTATAGATGGTATGTACTTTTTTTGCAATTAGCGCATCTGCCGTACCGTAGTCGGAAATTGTTTCATACCCAATTCCGTCTAAGTAAGGCAAAGGTTTACCATCTGCGGCAATTTGCCAGTAATCGGTGCGCGCTGTTAGGTTGATACGCGTATTTAGCACGCTTGTGAGCGTAAAAGGGCCGGTGCCAATCGGTTGCTTGAGAAAACTGCCTTCAAAGCTGGCGGGCATCATGACAGCTGAATTGCGTGCCAAAAGCTCTGTAAGATAAATAGAGCCTTGCTGTAAATAGACCTTTACAGTGTAGCGGTCTACGGCTTCCAGCGACTTGATAATTGCGGCACTATTGGCCAAGTTCGAGCCTATTTCGCTTTGAGTCCAATACGTCATTGTTGCGATAACATCTGCTGCGCTGAATTCAGTGCCGTCATTGAAAAGGATGCCTTGCCGTAAATGAAGGGTCCATTCAGTTAGGTCACGGTTGACTACCCAACGTTCTGCAAGCAACGGCCGGACGATGTTGTCGTTGCCTAAAATGAGCAGGCTCTCTGCCACTTGGCGCACAATATTTTGCGTATAAATGGCGAGCATATCGCCTGGATGCTTATCAAGCAAAGGCTCTCTTTCTGTTGTAGCGTTGAGGATGCCACCGCGTTTTGGCGTAGGTTGGGCATCAGGAGCGGGTAAGGCTGCCGCTGGCAAGCCAACCCCCGCTAGCTGTGACGCCGTGCCAAAAGAGACGCCCAGCAAGGTGGCTGTCTTCAGAAAGTCACGCCGAGAAATAACGTTATGTTGTAATGCCGACCACGAGTCCCCCACCATAGGGTGCAGGCGTTGCAGCAATTGAGTTACGGTCTTCTGCATGCGGGTTACGGCGCTTTTTCTGTGGCGAGTGCTTCGGCAGTTGCTTGGTATAAATCTGACGCGTATTCGCCCTCTTCAACGGCTGGTAAGGCGGCATTAGTGGCCGCAATGCCAGGGGAAAGCCCCGTGGTGCTGCCCGCACTATCATCTTCAATAATGGCTGCTGCACCGGTGTCTGCACCGCCGCCTTTGCTGGTGTCTAGCGTTGGTTCTGGGTCTGCCGTTGGCTCTGCTTCAGCAGCGGCGGCTGTTGCCGTTGGGACTGCGCTAGGCTGTGCCGTTGGTGGCGCTTGGTCCAGGCTAAAGCGGACAGCGTCTAAGGCGTAGTTGCTAGACCAGCCAAATTGCAGCTGCTCAACTGCAAACGCTTGCCGCTCAAATGAGAACAGGAACTGCCCATCAATATGGGCGTGGAAGGACTCTTCATCGTAGGATTCAAAACCAACGCTAAAGCAATTGTCTTGATCAAGACGCACGTCTTCAATCACGCTGGTCACGGTATCGCCGTCAAAGTTTTCGTCCATATTAGTGCGCAGCTCTGCTTCAACAGTGTCGCCTTCAATAAAGAAGACGAGCATTGTTTCATCACTAAAGTGGATGCTGGCAACGCCATTACAGTTGTTCTGCGTTGGGCTAATCAGCGACATGCGCACCATGCTCATGTTGTTTTGCCGTGGCGAAACGCCTAATAGCACATAGTCTTCCGGCGCGGTAACGTAACCGCTAACGTAATCTACCTCAACCGTGCTGAGGTCGTATTGCCACAGAATGCTGGTTTCGGGTGAAAGGAAATCATCTTCTAGCGCAAGTAGTTCAGTGTCTGTGGCGCTAGGCGGACTGGTTGCTGCCACTGCCGCCACGGTGGGAACTGGCGTTGGCGGTACAGCCGTCGGTGGCGTGTCTGCAAAGAGTGCTGTAATAGAGTCGCTGTTTTGCGAGACAAAGAATCCGACTGCGCCACACAGGCACAGTGCCAATGCGGCCACACCACCCACAACCGCCCAAATAGACGTAATGCCAGACGTTGGCTTATTGCCAGTTTGGGCTGGAGCTGGTGGCGTTGGCACAACCGGCTGCGCTGCCGGTGGCGTTACAGCAGACGTTGGCTTTGGCGCGGTGGCTGCTGCTGTTTGTATTGCTGGCGTAGCCGGGATGCTTGCACTCGGCGGCGCGCTGACAGCCGCGGTTGCTGGGGTTGGTGCGGGCAGCTCCTCTGAAATTGGGATTTGCCGCCAGCGCTGTGCGAGTGCGGCTTGCTCTAACGCGGTTACAAAGGCGGCTGCGCTAGGGTAGCGTGCGTCTGGCGTGGGCGTGAGCCCTTCTGCTAAGACGGCATGGACGACATTGCCGGGCGTGAGTGCGCTTTCTGAGGTAGGCGGTTTGCCAATTAATAATTCGTGCGCTAATACGGCTAGGCTGTAGCGGTCGCTTGCCGCTGTTGGCGCCCGGCCGGTGTGCTGTTCGGGGCTAAGGTAGCCCGTGTTACGAACGCCAAGGGCTTTGATTTCACTTAATGAAAAGAACGCTTGCGGATACACGTCTAGCAAGGTCACGCCGCCATCCGCTTGCCGGATGATGGTTTCTGGCCGTAAGTTGCCATAGACCAAGTCTTGGGTATGCAGATAGTCTAAAGCGTCTGCGATTGGCTTCAGTAAGGCAACGGCATCTGGCGCGGCGAGCGGCGACTGGCTGAGCGTTTGTTCTGCAAAGTAGTCAGGTAGGGGTTGCCCGCTGGTGACGCGCGTAATGACACAAATAGCATCGCCGTAGCGGCCAACGTCTAGAAACTTAGGCAGGCTGGGGTGATCTAAGTCTAAATAGGTTGGCACGGCCTGATGGAGTTGCGCATCAAGCGTGGGGAATTCTTGCTCGGTTGGCGTGAACACCGTCATCAGAACGCCCGTAGAATCGCTGGTATCGACCCCACGGTAGCGCTCTCCGATTCCGCTGCCTAGATAAGATTCGATCCGGTAGCGTTCATTTAGCAAAATTCCAACAAGAGTAGTCATAAGAAGTGGTTTTGAGAATGGTCTTTAATGGCGTGCAAACGGCATATTACAAAATGCGCCAGGCCAATATGTGGGCATCAAGCGGCAGGCCAACCGTACCAACTTCGCGCTGAGCGGGTGGCTGATGTGCGCTAAACTTTTTTATAACCGAATGCCCAATGAATAATAATACGTGTTGCCAGTTTTGCAATACTAACGTGCGTGTATTTTTTGCAAAAAAGCGCGTTTGGTCATGATAGACGGTGCTGCTGTTGATAAGGTGCTAGCTGGGCTGGTATCCTTCCGGTACTAACATCCCCTGTGCGCTGCAATAGCGTTACAAACACATCTGGATTGGGCAACGCGGCAAACGCGTTTATTTGAATATGCAAAGTCAACGTAATTTATTTCAAAGTAACCCTTGGCGCATGCTGGTAATTGGTGGCACCTTGCTGGCGCTCATAACGCTAGGCAATCCCGCTTGGGCGAAGCCACAGGCACAGCAGAACCTGCTGGTAAACCCCGGCTTTGAAGGGGGCAGCGGTACGTTTTTCAATAATATTGCCGAGCCAACAGGCTGGAGAACATCTGGTTATAAAAATAATGAAATCGGCGGTAATGACCGTGACTTTTTGTCACAGTCGGGGCCATTTTCAGCAGCGTCTTTAAATATTCCGGCCAAAGAAGGCCAAATGGTGCTGTATATGGAAGCGCAAGAGGGTGTGATTAATACCCGTGCTTTTCAAGTTGTGAATGGCCTTGATCCAACGCTGGAATACACGTTCAAAATCTCAGCGCTGGCCCGCATTTTAGTTGGTGGTGCGCCGGGCCCGATTGAAAACGCAACCGGCGAACTGTTGGTTTACAACGATCAACAATTTTTGGCGAAACAATCCTTAACCCAAATGAATGCCAACCAAGCTTGGCAAGATTTTAGCGTACGCTTTAGCCCAAATACCACTGGCGAAGTGTCGTTTGTGTTTATTTACATCAACTATCACGCGCATGATGTCAACGGCATTGCCCTAGATGACGCCTCGCTGTACGCGCATGAACGTCCCACCAGCGCTGCGCCAACCGCAGACTTAGCGGCCTACAACGCGCAGCTAACGCAAACCGCCGTGGCGGCAAACCCAGTTCAGCCTACCGCTGCACCAGCAGGACAAGCCGCAGCGACTGCCGTGCCAACCACAGCCGCCAACACCACCACCGCTGCGCAACCGACCAGCGCGAGTGAGGCTGGCACCTTCATCCCGCTAGGTGATGACGCGTTTACGCTGCCAGCGCTAGAAGCAGACGGCAAAATGTATTACACCGTGCAAGCCGGTGACACCTTACAACGCATTGCCCGCCTAACTTGCGGCAACGTGACAGACTGCGTGGACACGCTCAAAGCCTTGAATAACCTGTCTGGCAACGTTGTGCAGCTGGGCCAGCGCCTTGTGGTTGGGCCTTTGCCAGATAACGCTATTCAACAAGACTACTTGCTTAGCCTGACGCCTGCGCCAACGGAGGCGGTTGTTGCCGCGCCCACGGAAAACGTCGCCCCGACGGCTATTCCGGCCACGCCAGTGCCAACGTTAGTGCCAGCCACTGGGCGCGTGTGTATCCGCGTGTTTGCCGATACCAACCAAGATGGCACGCAAAACGCAGACGAAGCCGGGTTGGACGGCATCCGCTTGCGCCTGATTGATACTACGCAGCGCGCGCTGCTTGCAGAAGTGCTAACCCAAGCCGACCAGCCGGAACATTGTTTTGCAGACTTGCCCGCTGCGCGCTACAGCGCGGTAGCCATTGCGCCGCAGCAGTACACGCCCACCACGCAATTTGAGTGGGCCTTTACCTTGGCAGATGCCGAAGCCAGCGATGTGGCCTTTGGCTTTTATGCCGCAGATGCGGGGCTAGCTAGCGAGTTGCTGCCAGAAGACTTTCCGTGGCTGTTGGTGCTGCTGACCTGCGGCGGACTGGTGCTGTTGTTTGGCAGCGTTGGATTAATAATTGTGCTATTGCGCCGCCAAGCCAAAAAAACAACCTAACCTTAATCTGGCCTAGCTAGGCTGGGGCGTACACTTAAGGCCTATGAAAATAAAACTAGTTGACATTGTTTTAGGGCTGGTTGTAGTGGGCGTTGTGGCGGTGATGGCCGGGGGCGCAATCCGTGAGTTGCGCGTGCGCCTTGCTAACCCCGTTTGGGCAGAAACGGAAGGCGTGATGCTGGCCTCTAGCTTAGAAAAGAAGCGCAATAAATATAACGCCGATGACTATACGCTCAATGTGGAATATACCTATCAGGTTGCGGGCGAGACCTTCACCAGCACGCGCCTGAGCTTTGCCGGTGGGGTGGAAATTGACGGCCCCAGCGCCGAAATGGAAGCCTTGCGCAGCAGCACCTTTGCGGTAGGCCAGACCGTAACCGTGTATTACGCCCCAACGCAGCCGCGCTATTCAGCGCTATTTGCGCACAGCACGGTGGGACGGCTGCTGGGCATGATTGCCATGTCATTTGCAATTTTAGGTCTGTTTGGCTGTTACTTTCTCTACCGACTGTTTAGGGGCTAAGCGCCTTATGAAACAGCTCCTGAAGGATCTTTTTTTCTTTGGCATATTTTGCCTCGTGCTGCTATTTACCGTGTTTGGACCGCTGCGGGCTTTGCAGGTGCGCCTTGCAAGCCCAGCGTGGGACGAGACCACGGGCGAAATTTTGATGTCACGCGTGGTATATTCGCGTGAAAAATACAGCCGTGACGATTACAAGCTAGACGTGAAATACCGTTACACCGTGGCTGGCGAAGTGTATGAAGGCAAAGGCATTACCTTTATTGGCGGTAAAGACCTAGATGGCACCAAGCCAGAAATGGAAGCCTTGCGGGCCGCCGAATTCCCCGTTGGGCAGCGCGTAACCGTTTACTATGCGCCAGATGATCCTAGCTACGCGGCCTTATCCCCAGAAAGCACCTACTGGCGCATCTTTGGCGTGTTGGCAATGTGTGTGCTGTTTTTGTTATGCACGGTTTGGTACTTTATTGCGCGGGTTCAGCGCTGGTAATAAGCCGTCTACCGCCACTGCGCGCAGGCAACGTTAGATACCCCAACGGCCGCTCACCAGAGCGGTCGTTTTTGATTAACCACAGTTCCCCCTTTGTAAGCGTCAGGCGCTGTAGCCCGGCGTCTACCCCAAATTTGTAGACATTTATACGAAGTTTCCCGCGATGGCATAGGCTTTACAAGGTGCTTGCTCTATACTTTAGTAATTATATTTTTTGCTACCTAAGAGTCACTGCCGTGAGCTTTAGCGTTTCCTCATCTGCTTGGAACAATAAATTCCAACGCTTGGCTATCTTCAAAGTAACAACTTTGGAGGTGCCCAAATGGC
>JAHDBW010000454.1 GCA_020630175.1 Anaerolineales bacterium | reverse complement strand
GAACCACGGCTAGCCGTGGTTCTACGCGAGGGGTTTTGAAAAACAAAGTGTCTAGACTGTATCTGGTTGTGATACCCCCCCCGAACTCTTGCTAATTAGCAAAGCTGATGTGGATGAAAAACAAAAATAATACGCTGTAAGCTCCACACCGCAGCGCGCATTCTGTTCACATTTGGGTTGAAAAATGCGAAAATCCCACTATCAATCCAATTGAATACCGCAGGGATATTGCCGCAGCAGGCTCAGGTCTGTACAACGCGCGATACCTTAGCAAGCTAGTAAATTGAAGGAAGAAAAGGAACTCTCATGACAGAACAAGCAAAAGTTGTCATTATTGGTGGAGGCATTGTCGGTAGTGCAATTGCGTACCATCTTGTTAAGTTTGGCTGGACAGACATTATGTTGCTCGACAAAGGGCAACTCCCTGAGAACGACGGGTCTTCGTCACATGCGCCGGGCGGAGTGGGTGCGATCAATCACTCAAAATTGATGACCCAGTTTGCGCAGTATGCTTCAAAGCTGTACTCGCAATTGCCAGACTATAACCATCAATCCTCTATTTATTCAAAACTGACCGACAGCAATATTCCGCGTAATGTCTTCAACGATGTCGGCGGGATTGAACTTGCCCGCAGCAAAGAGCGCTGGGAAGACATGCAACGCCTGCACAGCGCCGCCCAAGGCTTTGGTTCCAAGACCACTTTGATGACGCCAAAAGAAGTGCAAGAGGTCTGGCCAATTATCAATCCGGATGCCTTTACTGGCGCATTGCTTTGTCATGAATCTAGCTTGGTGTCTGGCATGGGCGCGACGGGATCAATGGCTGCTGAAGCCGTCCGTATGGGGGGCTGCACTATTCATGAACATACAGCGGTTGTTGATGTTGAAATCAAAAATAATCACGTCACAGCAGTCTTGACGGACAACCCTAAGCTGCCCCGGATTGAATGTGAGCACATTGTCTTGGCGACCAATATTTGGGGTCCGCTATTAGGTGACAAGCTCAAGGTCAAACTGCCGTTGTTAGCCTTTGAACATCAATACTTGGTGTCAGAACCGCTAGCAGAGCTCAGCCATTTTGACCCGAGCAACCGCGACCATGAAGCGGTCTATCCGTTGATTCGTGATCTTGATGTCACCATGTACTATCGCAATCATTGGGATCGCTTAGGCGTGGGCAGCTACTATCACAAGCCGCTGGCGGTTGACCCTTATGCGGTTGGTAAAACGGCGATGCGTGACTTCACGCCGGAAGACTATATTGAAGCCCGTAAATTGGCCGATGAAATGATGCCGGTTTACAAAGGTAAGTCGCACGACACGGAGTTCAATGGCATGTTTGCCTTCTCTGCTGATGGCTATCCGTTCATCGGCGAGACCCACATTGATGGCGTTTGGACCTGCGTTGGCACGTGGATTACGCATGCTGGTGGGGTTGGTAAATCGCTCGCGGAATGGATGATCCACGGCCAAAGCGAATGGGACCTACGGTCTTGCGATGTCAATCGGCTGCATGATTACCAGTCCACCAAAAGCTATGTGAATGCGATTTGTAACTGCAACTACACCGAGGTGTACGACATCGTGCATCCGAACCGCCCAACGACGGTGCCGCGCAATGTGCGCATGTCGCCATTCCATGACCGTAATGTTGCGCTCAAGGGCGAGTTAGTGCCAGCAGCTGGGATCGAATTACCGAATTGGTATGAAGAAAATGCGCGTCTGCTAGAGAAATACGAAGACGATATCCCAGCACGCGGACGCTGGGGTGCAATGCACTGGTCACCGATTATGGCCGCTGAACATCACGAAGTGCGCAATAACGTTGGCATGTTTGACCTTACAGCGCTTTCGATCATTGAGGTCAAAGGCCCAGATGCGTTGGCTTATGCCAATTGGCTGTGCACCAATGAAATGAACAAGCCGATTGATAGCCTGACCTATACGTGCTGGCTGACAGAAAACGGCGG
>JAHDBW010000105.1 GCA_020630175.1 Anaerolineales bacterium | reverse complement strand
GTCTCAGTTGGTGCTGGCTCGTTTTGGGGCGTTGCTAACGCATCCGCCGGTACAACAGCATCATCTGGAGTCTCTTCTGTGACAACAGGCTCTTCTACCGGTTCGTCTTGTAAGACGCCAGTTGCATAGCTGACATTAATCGTAAACAAGCTGCCAATTAAGCAAAGCGTTCCAATTAATAATAATTTGTTTGTTTTCAAGTCGAAATATTTCATAGACGCGGTGTCACAGCAGAGATATGCAAGTAGAGTTACTTTAGGGGTCTTTGTACCAATTAAGTGAAAAAAAGGTTTATTTTTACAAATAAATTCTACCTGAACTTACTCTTTTTAAGAAATTAATATCGAAGAATTTTGGTCAAAAATGATAGTCGTAGGCCAAAGATATTATGGAGAGCTTTGTGGGGCTGTTGTAGGCGCGGAAAATTGCTCAATTGTGCCTGTTGTTGGCGGGTTTTCACGATTTGGAACCGCCGTTAACAGCGTCTGACGCGTGTCATTAACTGTGCTTGGGGCGTTTGGCGTTTCCCATTGCTGGTTTGTGGACTCGGTTGCAATCGCGCTGAGTGTAGGAAACTGATACTCAGCGTTTTGAATAAGCGGTTGTGGTTCTGGTAATTCTGTCAACGCGAGTACTGGATCGCCGTAGGCAACCTTGTCGATTGTGATGCCAACGTGAGGCGCAGTTGTATCCGCAACGTCAAGCTGAAGAATAAGCGTATCCGTCTCAACAGACAGCGTCCAGAATAAAGGATCGCTAGCGTCACCCGTGGTTTGATCTGTTGAAAATGCTGTTTTTTCACCGCTATTGCCATCAATAATCCAGAGCGTATCGCCCGCCGCAATGTCAAAAACAGTCATATGTAGCTTCAAATATGATGCGCCAGCCACCGTAATGGTTTGCGTATGTGTTTGGTTAGCAGCATAGCGCAGTTGTACATCTACAGCCTTAATCGCCCCGACCGTTGTGATCTCTGATTGCGCTGCGGCGTTAGGTGCAGTTGTGGCCGTTGCAACGCTGGACGTGGGGCCGACCGCCGTTGTTCGTGCAAGCGCTTCATTGCTAACAGCCGCTGTGCGTGCGGGCTGTACCGTGGACACTTGTGTTGGTGGCACCAGCTCTGCTACGGGCGTTGGCGTTGCAATCTGCGGCGTGATGAAAGCCGTTGGCGTGAGCGTTTGGAATGCAACGGCGGGCGCAGGAAGTGTTGCTTCGATCACTGTTGGATCGGGTTGCGTTGCCTGACAGGCAATTAGGACACCACTTAATAAGCCAAAAGCTAAATACTTATGAAGTCGCAACATCATTGGCCAACCTCAAATTGTGCGGGGCTGCTCCACGCGCCATACCCGTTTGGTGACCAAGCCGCAACGTGCCATTGATATTGGCCAGCATTTAATGCACGGTTACTGGTATAGGTGCAAACAGATCCCTGTACACAACCACTTGCGACGTTATCTAACTGTTGCGTTTGGACAACAGCCCCGCTTGAATCAAAGACTTCTAGATAATAATGCGTTGCATTTGGCACGGCCTGCCATGTAAAGACTTGCACCTGAGCATCAGCAACTGGGCTTGCCCCTAACAAAGGTGCCGCCGGGGGTTGGACTGTCACACTGAATTGCGCAAATTGACCCCATTCGCCAACGCCACCGCAATTCTTTGCCCGCACCCACCAGTTATAGACGCCTGTTTCTAAGAATACTTCGGTGTCTAATGCACACGCGCCATTGGCTGTGCCGCAATTTACTTGATCTGGCGTTATGGTGCGTGAAAGCACTAAATTGCCATCAACAGTGGTGACCCACAGATCATATTCTTCAGCCGTTGCCATTGCTTGCCAAGCTAGCTTCAAATGGTTATCTGTCGTGACGTTATTTGGGAAGAGTTTGTCTGGCACGGCAGTTGGCTTTTGCGGTGGCGCTTGGGTATTGCGAAACGGCATGCCTGCACTCCAAGTGCCGTTGACGCCATCAATGCGCGGCAAAACGTACCAACTGTGGTTACCAGTATCTAATGCCACCTCAGACTTGATCGCACACTGTTGCGTTGTTGTGGTGCAGTCTAAATCTGCGGGGTCAAGCCAGTCTGCAAAAATCGTTTTATCGTTATCCGTGTCTTGAATCCAAAGGTAATACCCTTGCGCGTTGGCCTGTGGTTGCCAAGTAAACAGTGGCTTGGTGGCGGCCACATCTCCGCTTGGCCCCAATTGCACAAGTCCCGTTGGTGTGGGCTCTACGGCGGGCGCGTTAGTTGGGACTGGCGTTGGTGTGGGCGTATCTTCTGGAGTTGGTTCTGGCGTAGGGAGCACGCACGGCGGATATTGCCCCGGAAATACGGACATAATTTGCGGCCACAAGATGTCCATGCGCACGCCGCTGTTCATTAGCGCAGAACTACAGGCGGCTGGCGCACCAGTGTGGTGTAACGCAATAACCTCGTGCGAGCTGCTTGAGATCACGGGTGACCCAGAGCTCCCGCCTGATGTATCGCAGAAATACCCAATGTTGGTGTCTGGCAAAAAGCCATTGCGGACAGCATCATCAACGCGGCAAATGCCGCCAGCGTTACTGTCGCTTGCTATGCCAAGCTGTTGCGGCAACCCACCGGGATGTTGCGGTATGTAAATGGGATCGTTGAGGGCTGGTGCGGTACAAAATGCGGGGTCTAAGTGCCCAAAGCCTGAAATTGTTGCAAAGTTATTGACTTCAAAAATTGCGACATCGTATAACGCGTTGACTAAGAGCAGCGTTGCACCTGTCACTTGGGTGCTGGGACTTGTGCTCCCGCCGCAGCTGGTGTTTTCGTCGTTAAAGTGCACTTCGGTATTGTCCACATCGGTCTGAGACGAAATACAGTGTGCGTTGGTCACAATCCGATTGAGACCGCTAAGCCGGAACCCAGTGCAAGCCTCGGTTGTGTTGATGAGCAAGCGCACAACAGCGTCTGAATTCGCATATTCTGTTGGGTTTGACCCTGCTGAACAAATGACATCTGTCCGGTCATCTGCACTACACACAGACTTCATTGCATCGTAGTGGGCGGCATAGGTTTTGAAATCTAACGCGGGGTGCAGCGCTATGGTGACGTCATTGTCTGGCATGATTGCGGCACCAGCCTGCGATTGGTTTAGCTCTGGATAGCCGCGCGTATACTGATCAATTGTGGCGCCTAAATAGCCGCTAGTTGCTGCGCCTAGCTGTGAAACAAGCTCAATTTGGATGGTGTCGCCAACAACCGAAAGCGACCAACTGCCCGTGTCATCAGTTTGCATATCGGCAGATGGGTACTGCGAGAGTTGCTGGCCGGCTGCGTCTTTGATCACAATGTAATCATCCGGGGCGAGGTCTAGCGTGTTGAAGTGCACCATCAGGTAGGCTGCATCTGGAATATGCAGCGTATGTAGCCACGTGTTAGGATCGGCGTAGAGCAGTTGCCGGTCAGTGATTTCTACTTCGCCAACGCGTACCGGTCCAAGCGGCACGTTCGGATCAATCGGTGCGCCATAAGCAAAATCGGTGCTAGGGATTGGCTCGGCGGTCGGGAGCGTTGTTGTTGGTGGGGCTGGGGTGAGCGTTGCAACCGCCGTCTCTTGGACTGTCGTTGCAGTTGTTTGCATGGCGTGAACTGGCCGCGTTTGTAACGTGGCTAGATAAATAAGCGCGCCAAAACAAAATGCCAGACAACTCAATAGCGTTGCTGATCTTGTAAACAGTGGTTTCAAAAGATAAAAAATTAGTCCGCTTGCAACGGCAAGGGTTAAGAAAGTCGCTGCGCAACGACAACAACGCGATGCGAATTGCTAGTGTAAGGCCAGCAAGTCAGCAGGGTTAGGCGCTCGTCGTTGGTTTGTTCAAAAAAAGAAAGATGCTCTGCTTGTTGACTGGGCGTGATGCCAGTTTCTAAAATAATGGTTGTCTCACTGACTTGATACGTGAAGACGGTACCATCTTGCGTTTCGATTTGAATTTCATCGCCAATGGTCAGTTCATCTAGCGCTTTGAAAACTTCGCCCTCAACGTTATTATGCCCGTAAATGACCGTGTTTCCAATGTCGCCCGGCGCCGCACTACTAATTAGATAGCCCGTTGCATAAGCGGGCGAATCCCACGTGACGCTGGTTGCCGTTCGTTGCCAACCCACTGCAATAATATCTGTTTCTAGCGCTAAATTCGGAATACGAATAGTAGTCGGCAGTCGATTACCAAGCGTTCTTTCTGCTAATGCTTGAATAGCCGGGTCTGCTGGCGCCAGATCATATGTGATTGGTGCCACGGTTGGCTCAGACAGCAATGGCGCACCATCGGTGCCTCGTACAAAATCTAACAGCGTATTAGTTTGCGGGATAGCCGTTGGGGCAATCACCGTCGCGGGCTGCACTGCCGCCGTTGGATTAGGCTGCTGTTGGGACGATTGCACTGTTGCAGTAACGGTTGCCGCTGCAAGGGGCGCCTCATTTACTGCCTGGCGGTTACGCCATGCGGTAAGCAATGCCAATCCGCAAAGACAACAGCCGAGCGCAATGTAAATAAGCTTGCGTTGATTCAAGGGGCGTTTTTTACGGCTAGGATGTTGGCTGCCAACGCTTGAAGAAGATCCATCCCAAACTGCCACTCATCAATAACGCAATTGCATACATGGCTGCCGATGGCATAGGTGCTGCCGCCTGCCCGGTTGTTGGTAGGGCATTTGGCGCGTAGGCTAAGATGCCAAACCGCGTGAAGTGGTCTGTTTGGCCACAAACTTCACCCGGCTGCGCCATGTGCGGCGCTTCCGGAATTGGCTCCCACAGTACGCCATTCCAATAGCCAACCACTAGATTTTCTGGACGTCCACCACCTAAGCGTAAATCTTCATCGGTGTATTGCATACACACATATAGTGGATTTTCAAAGCTGGTTTGCGCGTTGCTCGCTTGCACTTCACAAACGCTACGCACAAACTGGTGCCCAGCAAACGACTGTGCATTACCCGCATCTGCATCGCCATATTTCAGCACATAGGCATCACTTGGAATGCTGCCTGCGGTGCGGATGACGCGTAGCTTGCTATCAGTACATTGGCTTACGGTGCTGGTTGGCGCATAGTGCAGGCTGTCTGGATCTGTCAGCATTACGCCAAAGTCTAACCGGCCACAACTGTTAAGGGTTTGCGTACCGGGTGTGGTCAGCGCATACCCCGCCGGAACATCAATTGAGACAGTGTTGCCATCAATGTGGAGTGTGGCTTGGCTAAATAAGAAATCATCATCGGCAATCCCGTTGAGATTTTCATCGACAAAGACTTTGCCGTAGAACCCACCATAGCCCTGATAAATCCCATCGATGCCGGTTTGCACGGTCCAACGGGCGTTTGGTAAGCAGGCGTTGATATTGGCCGGACGGCTTAGGTCTGCTGCAAGGTCAATGCTGGCAACTGCAGTTGGCAGCAGCACGAGGCTAGCGTCTGGCGCGGTGCTACCAGCCACGGCCACAATTGGCGTCGCGGTGGCCTGCGGCGCTGCGGCAACCGCTATAGGTGTTGCTGTTAGGGCTGGGGCAATGCTGGTTGCTTCAACCGGAATTGCAGTTGCGCTTGGTGCGGTTGTTGGGATGCCGGTTGGCACGGCCAATACCGTTATGTTGTTCGTTGGCGTTGGCGCGGGATCATCCGTCGTGTCTGTGGGCTCTGGAGCCGGAGCAGTTGGGTCATGCGGCAATAAGATCGCCGTAATTTCATCCCCATACACAATTTCTAGCTTTGGAATACGATCCAACGCTTGGGCTTCAGAAGACCAGAAATATTTACCACTATGGCGTGCTAAGTCGGCTGAGTACAACACTACGCGGAAGGGCTCTCCGTTGGCTTTGGCGTCTTCTACAGCCAGCGCAACGTTGAATTCATGCGCAATTGGCGTGTCTGCGTACCAATTTGGATAGGTGTTGGTATCGAGCGGATCTACTGTTATCCCGACGTGGTTTTCAAAGGCCAGTGGGGCGTTGTTCCACGTGACGGTGTTTTCATCCCAAGCTTGGTCAATGGTAATAACTTGGATATAAGACGGATCTGGCGCAATTGGATAGCCTTGCCCAGCGTTACCAAATTGATTTAGAGTCAGCGTGGCGCTTTCAATTGGCTTGCCAGCTGGTAACTGGTCTAACGGAATTTCTAAATAGACTTTTGATTGGCAGTTCCAGTCAGCAACGTCTTCTTGCCCTTGTACGTTCAGGTAGTAATTTGACTGTGGATGCTCTGGATTGGCGTAATTTGCATTGCCCCAGTCATTGAAGAAATCGGTGGTGTACGCGCCACAATCGGTATAGCCGCCCACCATCACATCTGAAACCGTCACGCCATTGACGCCGTGTTGCAGCGTGAGCGTTGTTGGATTCGAGACCTGCGGCGGAATATGATTCGGAACGCCAAATACCAGCTCACCCCAGGTCTCTGGCGCGTCGAATTGCGGCGTGTCTGGCCAATCTTGACTGATGATTGGGGTTCCCTCAACATCGTCACGGTCGTGTAATTCAATTGCCATGCCGAAGGTATCGCCAACGGCTGGCGGGCCAGTAAGACCCAGTTCGCTCCACGGAATTTCATAGGCAACCCACCAACCGTGTGAGTCTTCACCGGTGTTGAAGTTACCCGTGCCGCGATAGTGGCCTAAGGTGCGGAAGTTGTCGGCAGACTGCGACTGCCACTCGGTGCCATCCCCTTTGTACGTTTGTTGCCAAGCGGTCGGCCAGCTGTTGCGCATCCACTCGTGCGCATATTGCGCGACAAAACGATACGAGGTTGGCGTTGGGACTGTGCCAATATTGCCGCCCGTGTTGATATAAAGGCTGACAGCATCTAAGAGCGCGGGGTCTGTGTTTTCACAGCTGGCGCCGCCATTTTGTACGCCAGCACACCAAATTAGCCGATCCATCACGTTGAAACGCACATAGAGCGCCTCGTTGTTATAGACCATGCGGGCATCGGCATAATTAGTAGTTTCTTCAACCCCGCCAAACCAGAAGATACCGCCGTCTGGGAACATGATCGTGTCAAACGCACCGCCGTTTACTTCGCGAGCAGTGTAGGGCACGTTGACGCGCCGCAAGGCATTACTGCTGAGCGTGAGCGCGATTGTGTCAGTGAGTGTGGTGCTGCCAGCGGTACCGGTGACTTCAATTTGCCACGGACCACGCGCGGCCATCGCGTTGGTGCCATCATGGGTGATGGTGAGCGTGACTGTGCCATCGGCATTAACAGTGTCAGACGCGAGGGTAAGCGTGACGCCGGGTGCGTTAGTTGTGGCGCTTAAGGCGACTGCGCTTGAAATGCCAGTGAGTTCAATGTCGGTTGTGATGCTGGTGCCAAGCGGCAGGTCTAAGTCTGTTGCCAGTGCATCTAGCGTTGCGGCACGGCTTTCCATGGTGGCAATCAGTTTTTGCAGGTAATACAAGTCACCAACGGCAAAGGCGGGCACATCTAACCATGCTTCAAGCTGAGCGGGGTCGGCTTGCAACACCTGCGCCTGCGCCATAAAGCGGCTATGGGCCGATTGCAACGGCATGACCGCGTTTTCCATCAGGCCTTCTTCGGTGAAGGAGACAAACCAATAGGGACTGTTAGCGTCATAGTTAGCAACGGCGCTTTGTACGTTGCCTGCCAAATTGGCGCGCATGAAGTCGGCAATTTCTGGCACCATGTAAGTGAAGTTGGCACTGTCGTTTAACGTGTTGCAGTAGGCGTGTGAAACGGAGCTGCTAAAGGCTGAATTTGCGGTAAAGCTGCTGCCTTTGAGCGCCCAGAAGCGCGCTAGCTCGGCAGTGTAGGTGGCGTCTGGCGTTTCACCGGCTAACTTTTGGAGCTCTAAATACCCATGGTAGCCAGCGATAAAGGCATTGAGTACGTCTGGATTATTTTCTAAGACTTCGTCATCTGGGGCGTTATGCAGCATGTCACGGCTGAGTGCAATTAGCCCTGCGGCATTGCCAAAGTGTTCGGCATATTTCCACAGTACATAGTGGTTGTAAGGGTTGATCCCCCAAACGCCGCGTCCTTCAAACCCACCATTGAACCAATACAAATAGTTCAAATTATTGTGCTGATAGGTGGCCATATCGGTCACGGTTTCTGCGGGTAGGTCAAACGCTTCCCGCGCGGCCCCTGCTTGCCAGCCGATGTGGTTGGTGTTGTAGAGCGGGTAAGCGGTAAATTCACTTTGAATATAGGCTTCAACATCGCTCACCATGCTCGGCGGCAAGTAATCGAGCGCCCAAAGCAGGGTGTAGATGGTTTCAGACGGATTACTGAAGTAATCGATGACATCATCACCACAGCCATAGCGGGCAAAGCTGTCAAACAGACCATGCGATTGATAGCCCGGACGCAAGTGCCCAGCGTCTAGAATTTTTTGAACTTCGGTTGCCAGCATGGTTTGCAATGCTGGGTTGCCAATTTCAGGGATTGTTGAACTGGGTGTGGCCGGTTGGCTGGCTGCTGGTAATGCCGTGCCGCCACCGGTAGTGCTCATCGCGATGACTGAGTTGCCACGGTGGAAATACAGCTTGCCATTGTATGGAATGAGCGGGTTGTTATCGCCATGATTGCCGTAAACGCCGTTGCTATCGCCAAAGACTTCATGCATGAGGCCAGTGTAGGTATTGGCATCGTAACCCGGCGCAAGGGCGCTGAGGTTGTACGCGAAGTAGCGAATTTCACGCGTGGTATCAAATTCACCGGTGGCAGGCAGCGTGCCAGCATTGTAGCGATCTGCGAAGGCATTGTTTGGCTGGGTGATGTCGAACATACCCGCTTCACGGTCACAGCATAAGTTCCAATAAATTAGATCGCCACCGCCCACATAGGCTAACGGTTCATCTACAGCGGTCCAGTCTGAGCTGATGATACTGATTTCATCTTGGCCGGGTTTCCAACCGGTAACATGCCCACCCGCGATGTGGGTATCTGACATGTAATTATTTTGTTGATATAGCACGCCATCTGAGCCAATCACAGGTGGATAGCGGGTGCCACTGTGCGTGCCAGCCCAAAGGACAGGCGCAGTTTCGGCTTGTTGTCCGTTGCTCTGGTTGAGCACAAACACCGTTTGCCGCCACGGTTTATTTTCAAGGTAGGTTTTGGCGTTCCCGGCATCCATGGTGATGGTGTCTGTAGCCCAATCGCCAGCAGCGGTGCCAATATCGCCGTACAACGTGCCACGCGGATCAATTTGATAATCCGGAGCCATTTCTTGTAGCTCCATGCGCATT
This sequence comes from Anaerolineales bacterium, assembly GCA_020630175.1. GTDB lineage: Bacteria > Chloroflexota > Anaerolineae > Anaerolineales > UBA6668 > JAHDIM01. Next base: position 3,298 of record JAHDBW010000105.1, on the reverse strand, counting down.
ATTTGGCTGGCCGGACCGGGGCGCACTTCCGTACGATAGTTATTACTACCGCTAAAAATGACCTTATCTTCATAGATAACCGGCCACCAAGAGCTGAACCCAGCCCCCGGTAATTTAGCTGACTTCCAAGTGAGGGCACCGGTTGCCGCATTTAGGGCGTATGCGTGACTATCGTTAGAGGCAAAGTAGATGGTGTTGTTCGTGTGCGCCGCAGAGTAGAGCACTGGCCCGCCTGTTTTATATTTCCAAACGAGTGAGCCATCTGTTGCGTTGACCGCGTACATATGCCCATCACGATTGCCAAGGTAGACCACACCATCTACAACCAGCGGGTTGGTTTGAAAGCCAGCTTGGGCAGCAAATGTCCACAATCCAACACCCGTATTGGCATTGATAGCATGCAGTTTTTGATCAAACCCGCCGACATATACAACGCCATCCACAACGGTTGGTGAGTGGCCAAGCGGCAATTCTGTGCTATAGACCCATAGTTCTGCGCCAGTGTCTGCGTCTAGCGCGTACAGGCCAACTGAAGTGGCAATAAAGAGTTTGTCATCGGCGGCAATAATTTGCACGCGTGATGGAATGTAAGCATCAAACGGTTTGAACCATTCTGGCGCAACGGCACCGCGTACTTCTTCAGCCGTCCATGAGGTGCGCTGCGCGTTCCCGCCAGCCATTGCCCATTCTGGCGTTTCGGCCAAGGTTGGGGTTGTTGTGATGGTTGGCGCGGTTGTTGGCGTGACAGTAACAGTGAGCGCGGTTGGCGTTGAGGTTGGCACTGTACCCGTGGCCGGTGGCACAAGCGTATTTGTTACAGCGACAGTTGTTGTTGCGGTTGCCCCGCTGGTTGCAGAGGGGGCAACGGTGCTGGTTTGCGTTGTGGTTACCACAGTTGTCGCGGTACTTGTTGTGGCTGCGGTGCTAGTTAGCGTTGCTGTTGCCGTGTCTGCTGGGCTGTTTGTTGCGGTTAGGGTTGGTGAGTCTGTAGCCGTAGCCGTAGCCGTGGCTTGTAATTGCGGTGACGCCTGCACGCTGCGCGCAGCGACTTGGTTGGCAACTAATAATAGCGCTGCCACTAAGCCAAAGCCTAGTGAGCGCAAAATAGGATTTTTGGTTAGCTTCACTACCGCTTATCCTGCTCTGCTGCCCGCTCAGCGCGGCGCTGTTCAACTTGGTCTGGCGTGACACCAGCAACAGTGCTGAGTTGCCCATCGACTGTTACACGACGCACAATGCCGTTGCCAGAATCTAAAATGTATAGCGTGCCGTTGGCGTCTAGGGCGAGTGCGGTTGGCGTATCAAGCTGGACTTGAGTAGCGTTGCCCGCGCTGCTGTTATAGCCAGCGGTGCCAGTTCCAGCGATTGTTTCAGTTTGTAAGTCTGCGCCAGTGCGCGTGACGCGATGGTTGACCGCATCGACTAAATAAAGTTGACCATTGTTATCTAAGACGGTTTTGCCATCATTGGCGAACAAGGCCTGATACGTTGCGGGAAGCGCGCGGTCGTTGCCATCATCTTGAAAGACGATTGACTCATTACCAAAAGCGTCATAGCGCACAATGCGGGTGCCAGAGGTATCTAGAATGAACAGCTCGCCGGCAAAGGAGAGCGCAATAGCAGTTGGGTTATCTAAGATGAGCGTGGCAGCGGGTGCAGTGCTCTGATCTGCTTCTAATTGGGCGTTAAAGACGCCAACAGATTGCTTGACACCTTTAGGAGAGTCATCGGCACTTGGAAATAATAATCCGGGCGCGGGAAGCTGGGCTTGCGTGAAAAAAGTTGTACTACCTAAAGCACCAGCCGCAAGTATAAAGACGGCAATAAATACCTTCAGAGAGAGATTACGCTTCATCTATAGGGGTTAGAGTTCCGTTACGGTTTGATTGTAACGCATTACATCCTTATTTCCTATTCTATAGCGTCATAATCTGGTCTTTTGCAGTTCTGAAGCAATGCTTTTATTGTTTATTTAGTGACTACAGGCACGCTTGTCGTATTTTGTTATGAGACACAATGCCATTCCGCTCATTGCGCATTAGCCATTGGCAATCTAATCTAATAGTTAGGAGATTGCGAAAAACAACACTTAGTTCAGGAGAAATTCGATGCACCCCTCAAAAATTTTGCTGGCGCTTATGATGCTTATCATGGGGCTAGTCACCGCTTGTAGTGCCGCAGAAACACCCACCACAGACACAACAGAGGACCTACCAGCACCAGCCGTCAGCACAAAAGCCCCAGCTGAAGAGGCTGTTGTTGCGCCCACGGCCGAACCAGTAGACGAAGTGGAGCCAGAAGCAGCTGCAAACGGCACCTTAGAAGGCTTGATCCACAACAATTGGCCGGGTGTTGTAGCGGCAACGATCTATGCCGTTTCCACGACAGACAATACCGTTTACTTCAGTATTGATACTGAAGATAATCCCGGTGGCGGCACACCGTATTCAATAGAACTGCCAGCCGACACGTATCAGGTTTATGGCTTTGGGATTGCCGCAGACCCAAAAGTCAATTTGGCACATACCGATTCAAACGACCAAGTTGGCCGCACGCTGGCAACTGTGACAATTCAGGCAGGCGAAACGACGGCAGACATTAACCTTTATCCCACTGAAGGCAACGACTGCCGCTTGCTTGACATTCCACCAGCACCAGATGGCCGCTATACGCCAGACACAGGCGCGCCAATTTGCGCAGCCGCAGGGGCGACCATCATCGGGACAGTTTCAGGCCAAGCGCCGCCTACCGAATCAGTGCGCTTATACGCGGTTGATATTGCGAATCCAGAAAATTGGCACCTTATGATTACGCCACCAACTGAAGACGGCGTTACCGACATTGAATTCACTGTTGGCACAGATACGGCCGACTACTTAGTGTTTGGCATTGGCCTTGAAACCAATCAATACTACGGCTATACCGAAGATTTTGAAGCATTAACGCCGGTTGTCGCCGGCAAAGACTTGGCGATCAACCCGATTGCAATCCGCATTCACACTGAGACACCATGCTATGCCTTTGGCATTCCTGCTGCGCCTGATGGCGCATTTGCCGCGCTAGACGCCAACTGTGACGCCTATAACGCCGCGCAAGAAGCCGCCAATGCAGACAACCCACTGACGAATATTCCGGTCATCAACAAGGGACCAGGCGGCACGATTAGCGGCCAAGTTTGCGCGCAAGCACCGCCAAATCCGCCGTATGCTGTTTACGTGATGGATCAAGGCTATGGCAGTTGGGCGTTCCAATTGGTCAATGGCAACACAGCGGGCTGTGCAGACTTTGCAATTCAAGT
>JAHDBW010000104.1 GCA_020630175.1 Anaerolineales bacterium | reverse complement strand
AGCCCAACGCCAACCAATACGCCAACCCCAACGCCATTACCAAACACAAGCGTTGACTTGGTCAAGACTGCTGGTGATGCTGCTGATGGCGGCGTCTTCTATACAGGGCCAAGCAACGTGACCTACACCTATGTCATTACGAATACGGGTGAAGCGTATCTCAGCGACCTTAGCATCACAGATGATGCCGGGACCGCAGCAAACACCGGTGATGATGTCACGCTTACTAGTGCGGACTGTGCGGCCTTAGCGGGGCCACTGGCACCAAACGCCAGTATTACTTGTACGTTTGCGTTTGCAATCAATACTGATACAACCAACATTGCGAGCACCACAGGCAATCCAACGGAATCAGATGGTTCAGATATTCCTGGCATGACCGATCCAACGGACAACGATCCAGCGATTGTTGAAGTGCCAAGCCCAGCGATCCAAATTATCAAGACGGCTGGTGACGCTGCCGATGGCGAAACGTTCCACACCGGTCCAGCGGATGTGCTGTACACCTTTGTGGTCAAAAACACGGGGAACACTTACCTAAGCGAGATCAGCATTACGGATGATGTTGGTACCGCTGGCAATACGGGTGATGATGTCACGCTGACCAGCGCCGATTGTGCTGGGTTGGCTGGCCCGCTAGCGCCAAATGCGAGCGTCACGTGTAACTTAACCCTTAACATTGGTGATGACACCACGAATATCGCAACGACCGTTGGGAATCCAACGTTGTCTGATGGTGCTGATATTCCAAATATGACCGACCCAACGGATGATGACCCAGCTGTGGTCAAAGTTGGCTGGTCAGACATTCAAATTGTAAAGACCGCTGGCGATGCAGCTGACGGGGACATCTTCTACACCGGTGCTGGCGATGTCGCCTATACCTATGTTGTCACGAATACGGGTGATACCTACCTGAGCAACATTAGCATCACAGACGATGCCGGGACTGCGGGCAACACGGGTGATGACGTCACTTTGACTAGCACAGAGTGTGCTAGCTTAGCCGGGCCGCTCGCGCCAGACGCAAGCGTGACTTGTAACGCAACGTTCAATATTTCTGAAAATACAACCAATATCGCCGATACCACCGGTAATCCAACCTTGGATGATGGGACAGACATTCCAAATATGGATGACCCAACTGATGACGATCCGGCAACGGTGCAAATTCCTGGCGCGGGTATTGAAATTATCAAGACCGCTGGAACCGCTGCTGATGGCGCTACCTTCTACACTGGCGCTGGCGATGTGACCTATACCTATGTGGTCACGAATACGGGTGACACGCACCTCAGCGCACTGACCATTGTTGATGACGCTGGTACCGTTGGCGATACGGGTGACGATGTTACGCTGACCAGCGCTGAGTGTGCTGGGCTGGCAGGTCCACTCGCGCCTACTGGCACGGTCACGTGTCAGTTGACGCTCGCGGTCAACGCAAATACGACAAACATTGCAGAGACAACTGGGAACCCAACCGATAGCGACGGTAACGACATTCCATTGTTGGAAAACCCAACGGATGCCGATGATGCAGTTGTTGAACTGCCAAGCCCAGCCATCCGCATTATCAAGACGGCTGGTGACGCTGCGGATGGCGAAACCTACTACAGCGGCTCAGGCGATATTTTGTATACCTATGTTGTGACAAACACGGGTGATACTTACCTGAGCGGGTTGTCGATTGGCGATGATGCAGGGACACCAGCAGATACTGCTGATAATGTCTCTATTGATAGCGATCAATGTCCAGCTTTAGCCGGACCGCTTGCTCCGGGCGAATCGGTGACCTGTACTGCGACTTTGAGCGTTGTTGATGACACCACGAACATTGCTGACGTGTTTGGGAATCCAACGCTTTCAGACGGTACGGATATTCCAAACTTGGACAACCCGATTGATGACGATCCTGCTGTGGTGGTTGTGCCAGATGCTGCAATTGACATTGTCAAAACCGCTGGAGACGCGGCAGACGGTGACACCTACTTCACTGGTGCAGGCAATGTGGACTACACCTACGTGGTTACCAACACCGGCGAAACGCACCTTAGCAACCTCAGCATTACAGACGACGCGGGTACTGTCGCTGACACAGATGACGATGTCACGCTGACTAGTGCAGACTGTGCTGGCTTAGCGGGCCCAGTCGCCCCAGGTGGTGAAGTGACGTGTACTTTGACCTTGTCCGTCAACGCGAACACGACCAACATTGCTGCCACAACCGGTAACCCAACCTTGGCTGACGGCACCGACATCGCGCTATTGGCCGATCCAACTGCAACCGATGATGCTGTCGTTGAAATTCCAGGCGCCGGGATTGAAATCATCAAAACCGCTGCTGATGCGGCGGATGGCACCACGTATTACACTGGCGCTGGCGATGTGCTCTATACCTATGTAGTCACCAACACCGGCGATACTTACCTCAGCGACCTCTCTATTACTGATGATGCCGGTACAACAGATGACACTGGCGATGATGTCACGCTAACCAGCGCTGACTGTGGTGGCTTAGCCGGTCCATTGGCGCCAGACGCTGAAGTGACCTGTCAGTACACGTTCAACGTCACTCAAAACACAACCAATATCGCGTCAACCACGGGTAATCCAACCTTGGCTGACGGCTCAGACATTCCAAATGTAGATAACCCAACGGATGACGATGACGCGGTGGTTGAATTGCCAACGCCAGCGATTGAAATCATCAAGAAAGCTGGCACGGCTGAAGATGGCGACATCTTCTACACTGGTGCTGGTGATGTGCTCTACACCTACATGGTTACCAACACCGGTGACAGCTACCTCAGCAACATCACCATTACCGATGACGCCGGGACTGCTGGCGACACGGGCGATGATGTCACGCTGACCAGCGCAGACTGTGTTGCCTTAGCCGGTCCATTGGCCCCAGGTGCTAACGTCACCTGTGAATTGACGCTGAATGTCACCCAAAACACAACCAATATCGCGGTCACCGCAGGTAACCCAACCTTAGAAGACGGCACAGATATTCCTAACCTTAGCAATCCAACCGATGATGACGATGCTGTCGTTGAGTTGCCAACCCCAGCAATTCGCATTGTAAAAACGGCTGGCGATGCAGCTGATGGCTACACTTACCTAACTGGCTCAGGCGATGTGCTCTACACCTATGTGGTGACCAACACTGGTGATACTTACCTGAGTGACCTCAGCATTACCGATGACGCGGGCACCGCTGACAGTGCAGACGATGACGTGACCCTGACCAGTGCCGACTGTGCAGATTTAGCCGGTCCACTAGCGCCAAATGCAAGCGTTACCTGTGAATTGACCCTCAGCGTTGGCGCTGACACGACAAATATCGCTGACACCACCGGTAACCCAACATTGGAAGACGGCACGGATATTCCGTTGCTCACTGACCCAACAGCTGACGATGATGCCGTCGTGGTTGTTCCAAGTCCAGCGATTGACATTGTCAAAACGGCTGGGGACGCTGCCGATGGAGCTCCGTTCTATGCCGGGGCGGGCGATGTAACCTACACCTATGTGGTGACCAATACTGGCGACAGCTACCTGAGCGCAATTAGCATTATTGATGATGCTGGAACTCCGGATGATCTTAGTGATGATGTCACCCTAACCAGCGCAGATTGCGCTGATTTGGCGGGGCCGTTGGCACCAAATGCTAACGTGACATGTAACGCAACCTTCACACTGGCTGAGAACACAATCAACATTGCTGATACCACCGGTAATCCAACCGATGAAGCGGGCAATGACATTCCTTTGCTGGAAGATCCAACCGCAGACGATGATGCCGAGGTGATCTTGCCTGTCCCAACAGTCGAAATTATCAAGACTGCTGGCACCGCAGCCGATGGCGAAACCTTCTACAGCGGTGCAGGCGCGGTTGAATATACGTACGTGGTCACGAACACTGGTGAAACCCATCTCAGCAATTTGACCATTACGGACGACGCTGGCACGGGCGCTGATCTAAGCGATGACGTGACCTTAACCAGCGCAGATTGTGCTGGTTTGGCCGGTCCACTCGCCCCAGATGCTAGCGTGACCTGTACCCTAACGTTGACTGTCGAAATCAACACAACCAATATTGCGGTTGTGACCGGCAACCCAACGTTGGCAGACGGGACCGACATTCCAAATGCCGTTGATCCGACGGATGATGATCCTGCCACCGTAGAAGTACCAGTACCAAGTGTTGAAATCGTCAAGACTGCTGGCACTGCCGCAGACGGCGAAGTCTTCTACTCAGGTGTGGGCGACGTGCTTTATACCTATGTGGTCACCAACACCGGCAGCACTTATTTAGCTGACCTAACCATCGTTGATGATGCAGGTTCGCCAACCGATACTGCGGATGATGTACGCATCACCAGCGCTGAGTGTGCTGGCCTTGCAGGCCCGCTCGCGCCGGGGGCTAGCGTGACTTGTGAAGCAACCATTGCTATCGACGGTGACACTATCAATACGGCCGTGACGGAAGGGAATCCAGTTCTAGAAGACGGAACTGACATTCCACTGTTAGACAATCCAACCCATGACGATATTGCTGAAGTGGAAATTCCACAACCCGGCATTGAAATCATCAAGACTGCTGGCACTGCCGCAGACGGTGCTATTTTCTTCACTGGGATTGGGCCAGTTGACTACACCTATGTCATTACAAATACTGGCGATAGCTACCTAAGTGACATCAGCTTTGTTGATGATGCCGGCACAGCCGCCGACGTTAGCGATGATGTCAGTGTAGGCAGCGCGCAATGTGCTGACTTAGCTGGCCCACTTGCGCCAAACGCAAGCGTCACTTGTACGCTAACGCTTGAAGTGGCTGAAAACACCACGAACGTTGCGCAAGCTGAAGGCAATCCAACGCTTGAAGATGGCACTGATATTCCATTGTTAGACAATCCAACGGATGCTGACGATGCGATCGTTGAAATTCCAAGCCCAAGCATTGCGGTTGTCAAGACCGCTGGTGATGTGGCCGATGGCGAAATTTTCTACACTGGCGCAGGGCCAGTTGACTATACCTATGTTGTGACCAACACGGGCGACACTTACCTTGCAGACCTAAGCATCACCGATGATGCTGGGACTGCGGCAGATGCCAGTGATGATGTCACAATTGGCGCTGCAACTTGTGCCGACCTCGCGGGTCCATTAGCACCGGGTGCAAATGTCACGTGTACGTTGACACTTGAGATCGCCCAAAACACAACTAATGTAGCCGTTACCGAAGGCAATCCAGTCTTAGAAGACGGCACTGATATTCCACAGTTGGATAATCCGACGGATACTGACGATGCTGTGGTTGAAATTCCAAGCCCAAGCGTTGGCATTGTCAAGACGGCTGGTACTGCTGCTGATGGTGGAATCTTCTACACTGGCATTGGCGATGTGACCTATACCTATGTGGTCACCAACACCGGTGACACATTCTTGGCCGACCTGACGATCACTGATGATGCTGGGACTGCGGACGACGCAAGTGACGATGTTATCTTGACTGCGGATGACTGCGGTCAATTGGCGGGGCCGTTGGCACCGGGTGCTAGCGCAACCTGTTCATTGATCTTGACTGTGGCTGTAAACACAACCAACGTGGCTGTCACCGAAGGCAACCCAGTCTTAGAAGACGGCACCGATATTCCACAGTTGGATAACCCGACGGATGCTGACGATGCTGTCGTTGAAATTCCAGCGCCGGGTATCTCTATTGTGAAGACGGCTGGTACTGCTTTAGAAGGCGAAGTCTTCTTGACTGGCACGGGCGACGTGAAATACACCTACACCGTGGCCAACACAGGTGATACGTACTTAGCTGACATCATCATTATTGATGACGCCGGGACCCCAGCGGACATTGCCGATGATGTGACGCTCAATAGTTCAGTCTGTGCCGACTTGGCTGGCCCATTGGCGCCGGGCGGTACCGTAACCTGTACAACCGTCATCAACGTTGTGGCGGACACCGTGAACATCGCGCAAACGTCCGGGAACCCAGTCTTGCCAGATGGCACCGATATTCCAAATCTCAATGATCCAACGGATGAGGATGACGCTGAAGTTGTTATTCCAGTGCCGGGCATTGAAGTGATCAAGACTGCTGGCAACGTTGCCGACGGCGAAATTTTCTACACTGGTCCAGCCGATGTAACGTACACCTACACAGTGACCAACACTGGTGAAACCCACCTGAGCGACATAGTCATTGAAGACGATGCTGGCACAGTTGGGAATACGGATGATGATGTGCGCCTGACTGCTGCTGACTGTGCTGACCTTGCTGGTCCGCTCGCACCCGGCGCAAGCGTAACGTGTTCGGCAGTGCTGTATGTCGCTGCAAACACCGTCAACATCGCTGTAACCGAGGGCAATCCAACGTTGGAAGACGGTACTGATATTCCGTTGCTGTCAAATCCAACTGACGCTGATGACGCTGAAGTAGAAATTCCAGGTCCTGGCATTCGCGTTGATAAGTTCGCAGGTGATGCCGGTCAAGGCGAAATTTACTACACCGGCCCAGCCGATGTGGACTATACCTATGTGATCTACAACACAGGCGACACGTATCTGACAGACATTATTGTTGTCGATGACGCGGGTACGCCAGATGACGCTACAGATGATGTAACGCTTGATAAAGACGTTTGTGCAGCGCTAGCCGGACCAATGGCACCAGACGCCGCTGTCCCGATTGAATGTACGCTGACATTGCCAATTAGCGTTGATACAACGAATATTGTGGTCGTTACCGGCACGCCAAGCTTGCCAGATGGCACGCCAATTCCGGCCTTGCCAGAACCAACCGATGATGACGATGCTGTTGTGGAAGTCCCAACGCCAAGCATGTCGATTGTCAAGACGGCTGGTACCGCCGCAGATGGTGAGATTTTCTACACCGTTGCTGGCGAAGTGGTTTACACCTACGTGATTACCAACACAGGCACGAGCCACTTGACTGACATTGAAATTGTTGACGATGCTGGGACAGCCGCCGATGACACCGATGACGTCACCTTAAACAGCGAAAGCTGCCCAGGGTTAGCGGGCCCAATCGCACCTGATGCAACAGTGACTTGTACCTTGGCGCTGGACGTCTTGGAAAATACAACCAATGTTGCCGATGCAACCGGGACACCTTCAGACCCTGAAGGCAATCCAATTCCTAATTTGGAACCAGTCACAACAGATGACGATGCTGTCGTTGAAATGTTGTTCGCAATTGGTAACCAAGTTTGGGATGACGCAAATAACAATGGCGTGCTAGATGCAGGCGAAGCAGGTTTAGCCGGTATCACGGTTGAACTCTATCAAGATGCTGATGCGGACGGTCAACCAGACGATGTAAATGATGATGGCATCATTGATAGCGCTGATGCAGTACAGGGTGTTGAAACCGATGCAGATGGCTTGTATCTCTTTACTGACTTGGTAGAAGGCAGCTATGTGGCTGCAATTCCAGCCGCTGAGTGGGGCGCTGATGGCGACCTGACCGGCTATCGCTCTTCTGCAGGCGCTGCTGCGGACACAGACGCGGTTGACAATGGCATTGATCCGGTCAATGTTGGTGATGCAATCTACTCTGGCTCAATTGACTTGGGCGCAACGCTGCCGCTTGCAGAAGCGCCAGATAACGCACCAGCCGTGCCAGACAACTATGACAACCTAACCGTGGACTTTGGCTTCTATCGCGACTTTGACCTTGCGTTAGCCAAAACCCGCCTTAGCGAAGGCCCATTTGGCCCAGGTGAATTGGTTACCTTTGCATTGACGGTAACTAACCAAGGCATCATCGATGCCTTCAACATCGCGCTAATCGACTATGTCCCGGCGGACTTGCTGTTGCAAGACGTCGCTAGCACCAACGAAGGTGTGAGTTACGCCGCTGATACAGGTCTGATTACAGTTGCTAGTTTGCCAGCAGGCGCGAGTGTGCAAGTGGATGTGACCTTCCAAATTGCGGAAGCGTTCCAAGGCACTAGCATTGTCAACTCTGCTGAAATCAGCGCGGCGGATGATGATACCGATCCAGACAATACGCCGCCAGTGGACATTGACAGCATTATGGATGCTGAAGATCAAAACACGCCGGGCGAGCAAGACGGCACCATGGTTGATGATGAAATCGATCAGGACGGCAAAAACGGCGGCGATGAAGACGACCATGACCAAGAGGTCTTGGTGGTTGGTCAAGTCTTTGACCTTGGCCTGAAGAAACAAGCTGTTGGAACCGGGCCGTTTGCGGCTGACGGACAAGTGAGCTTTGCCCTAACCATTGAAAATCAAGGCACGCTCGACGCCTTTGGCATTAGCGTGATTGACTACATCCCAGCCGGGTTGACCTTTATAAGTAGCGATGCTGCGGACGTGGTCACTACGGTCAATGGTAACGAAATCGCGATTGTTGAAAGCGACATTGATACCAATGGCAACCTTCGCTTTGTGCTGGATACGCTGGCAAAAGAAGATAGCGTAGTTGTGACGGCAACGTTCCAAGTGAACATTGAAAACGATGTGACTAGCCTGACAAATGCCGCTGAAATTACAGCAGCGGACAATGACACCGACACCACTAATGAACCACTGGCTGATGTGGACAGCGTGGCAGATGCGCAAGACGGGAACACGGATGGTGAAACCGACGCGCAATTGGTCGACGACGCAACGAACCAAAATGGTTTGGAAGGTGGCGACGAAGACGACCATGATATTGAAACCATTGGCTTCAAACACGCGTTGTTTGATCTGGCGCTGATCAAAAAGCTGACTCCAGATCAAGGTCAATTGGTGCCGGGTGGCACGGTAGACTTTGACATCACTGTCGTCAATCAAGGTCAGAAGCCAGCCTACGCTATCGAAGTTGTGGACTACTTACCAGCCGGGTTGACCTTTGCTGCAGTTGCAGACATCACCGAAACCACTGATGGGAATGCCATCAGCGTGACGGCGACAGATGCAGGCGTGGTGACCATTGATACCTTGGCTATTGATGATAGCGTGACCTTTACTGTCACCTTTGACATCAGCGATAACGTGACTGGTGACATCACTAACTATGCTGAAATTAGCGCGGCGGATGACGACACTGATCCAACCAATGTGCCGCCAACCGACTTTGACAGCACACCAGACAATGAAAATGGCAACACGGCTGGTGAAGAAAATCTTGACTATGTTGATGATGATCTTGACAGCACTGATCCAGATGGCAACGGCACTGGCGATGAAGATGACCACGACGGCGCGGTTGCTTCAATTGGTGCGCTTGGCACTGTCGGTGACAAAGTTTGGGACGATGCCAACGGCGACGGTATTCAAGATACTAGTGAAACCGGGATTGCGAATGTAAGCGTAACGCTCTACGATGCTGACGATGCTGTTGTAGCAACGACAACAACGAATGCAGACGGTGAGTATCTGTTTACAGATGTGCTGCCGGGTGTCTACTATGTTGGCTTTGACCTAACGGATTTGCCGCGTGGGTATCGGATTAGCCCGCAAAATGCTGGTAGTGATGACGCTGCTGACAGTGATGCTGACCCTACATCTGGGCAGACCACACGCTTTACGTTGGCAGTTGGCGAAAATGACTTGAGCTGGGATCTTGGGGCTTACCCAACCGCGCAAGTGGGTGACTATGTCTGGTTTGACTTGAATGCAAACGGTATTCAAGACGCTGGCGAAACACCACTTGCAGACATTGCGGTTGAATTGTTAGATGAGGATGGCCGCGTCTTAGCTGAAACGGTAACCGACTCAGAAGGGGGCTATCTGTTTGATGGCTTAGCACCTGGGCAATACCAAGTGCGCTTCGTTGCGCCAGATGGGTTCGGGTTCACGATGGCTAATACCGGATCAGATCCAGCGCGCGACAGCGATGCTGACCGTGCAACAGGCCTGACGCAACGCTTTACGCTGGCTGCTGGCGAAGTAAACAACACGCTTGATGCTGGGTTAGGCTCTGGTTCAGTATTGGCAGCGATTGAAAACGCCGTGGCAACACGTCGTGAACCGGCCGCAACGCCGACACCAACACCAACGCCAGTACCGGTGCAGGCGCAGTCTGCTCCAGTTGAACCGACGGCCGTTCCAACGCCAACAGCTGTGCCAGATGTGCAGTCTGCGCAACAGACTCAAAGCTTGCTGGCCTTGCAGATCAATAAGCAAGTGTCGCTGCCGGTTGCTGCGGTGGGAGACACCTTGGTGTACACAGTCAATGTCACCAATCCAAACACAACCGCCATTGACAATGTCATGATCTTAGACACGCTTAGTCCAAAACTAGACTATGTCACGGCAACAAGCACGAAAGGCATTGTCAACTTTGACTTAGCCACGCGTACGGTCAAGGTAGATGTTATTGCGCTAGAGCGTAATGAAACGGTTGTCCTGACCATCACGGCCAAGATCAACAACGCGGCTGTTGCACCAGATCGCATTGATAACACTGCGCAAACGCTAGGTGACAACGTGCCAAGCGTGAATTCAAACTTGGTCTCGACGCAGCTTATCCCAGATCAAATCCCAACGACTGGTGATTTACGGGTCGATCTTTCTAACGGATCGCAGTGGATTGCGCTGCTCATGCTACTGCTGACACTTGGGTCTGCATTAGGTATTCGGCGTCAAGCGCTAGTAAGCTAATCTGGTTAGTATTTAGGCTAATCAAAGAGGGTGTTCGCCAAATGGCGGGCATCCTCTTTTTTGAATCTTGGTTTACTATTAGATTACGCAGTCTTCGGTTTTATCAAAGAGGGGTTATGAGACATTATTTTTTAGTGTTTGTGGCAGTCGTTGTTCTTATTGCAATTGTTGGCGCAACGGCAGTGCCAGCGCTGTTGTGGTCATTGCTTGTGTTAGTGCCATTGGTGATTGTGGGGCTACGCGATTACTTTCAGACCAAGCACGCAATTTTGCGGAACTTTCCAATTGTGGGGCACTTTCGGTATTTCTTTGAAATGATCCGCCCTGAGATTTATCAATATTTCATTGAAAGTGACGTGGAGGGCGTGCCATTTGATCGTGATCAGCGCTCGTTGGTCTATCAGCGCGCCAAAGACGTGCGCGATACCGTGCCGTTTGGCACGAAGGAAAACCTGTACCAAGTGGGATATGAGTGGGTCAACCATTCTTTAGCGCCGCTCCATTTAGAACCGGCTGACCTGCGCGTAACCGTTGGCGGTCCAGATTGTAAGCAGCCGTATTCAGCCAGTATTTTCAATGTTTCGGCGATGAGTTATGGCTCATTGAGTAAGCAGGCAGTTTTAGCGCTTAATACAGGGGCGCAAATGGGCGCGTTTGCGCTCAACACTGGCGAAGGTGGTATTAGCAAGTTTCACCTGGATGGCGGTGGTGATGTGATCTGGCAGATTGGCACAGGATATTTTGGCTGCCGGACGCTAGACGGCGCGTTTGACCCTGAGCTCTATCAAAAGAATGCTAGCCATGCGCAAGTAAAGATGATTGAGTTGAAACTTTCGCAGGGTGCAAAACCGGGGCACGGCGGCATTTTGCCAGCGGCCAAGGTAACGCCTGAAATTGCCAAGATTCGTAATGTACCACTTGGCAAAGATGTGATTTCGCCACCCGGCCACGAAGCGTTTTCGACACCGATCGGGTTACTGGAATTTGTGGCGCAACTGCGTGATTTATCTGGTGGGAAACCGGTGGGCTTCAAGCTCTGTATTGGTAAGCGGCGCGAGTTCTTAGCAATTTGTAAGGCCATGGTTGAAACAGGAATTCTGCCTGATTTTATTAGCGTTGATGGCGGGGAAGGCGGCACAGGGGCTGCTCCGCTTGAGTTCTCTAATCATGTTGGGACGCCGCTTATTGAAGGGCTTATATTTGTCGATAACGCCTTGCGTGGGTATGGCATTCGCAAAGATATCAAGCTGATTGCAAGCGGCAAAGTGTCTTCTGGCTTTGACATGCTGAAGCGGTTGGCATTGGGTGCAGATATTTGCTACTCGGCCCGCGCGATGATGATGGCGTTAGGCTGTATTCAGGCCTTGAAGTGTAATTCTAATCATTGCCCGGTTGGCATCACCACGCACGATCCCAAGTTGACGGCGGGGCTGCATGTGCCGAATAAAGCCGGACGGGTTGCGAATTATCATAAGGAAACCGTGCTGAGTTTAAGTGAGATGTTGGGTGCGATGGGCATTGCGGCCCCAGACGCGCTCCGGCCGTGGCACGTGATGCGTCGCACATCCCCAACAGAAGTGCATCACTATGGTGAAATCTATGAGTATCTAGCGGATGGGGCGCTGCTGGATGAAGATAATTTGCCGCCAACCTATGCCAGAGCAGCAAAAGCGGCCTCGGCGCAGACATTTGCGTATGTGGGATAGTGACTGCTGGAACGGCAGGCTAAGATAGACGTTTAGATTGCTGCAAGTTAATAACAAAAAGACCTTCTCGCTGAGAAGGTCCATGTGCATCAAGATAAGGATTTCTGCTGGCTAAAACCGCCGCAATGATGTCATCCCGTGCAAGTTCGAAGGACCTAAATAACGCAAGTTGCTAGTAACGCTTTAACTTGAGCAACACAG
>JAHDBW010000453.1 GCA_020630175.1 Anaerolineales bacterium | reverse complement strand
TCCTCACTCACCGCCGCGTTCTTATACGCCAGCTTGAAGTTCAGATACAAAAATCCACTCACAATCGTCAACACAATCAGCAATGGGATCAGTTCATCCCAAATGCCATACTGGCCGTGAAATACTGCCGCAGCGGTGATGGCGTTTGCCTTTGCTGCAATCATCATGCGGTCACCTCTTGTTGCGTCATTGGCCGTAGTAACGGCTTTTTGCGGAGCGTCACGATCACAACAAACAACGCAATCGCAGCAAATGGCAAGAAGACGTTGATCAGCTCGAACTTCGTCGTAATTGCCGGTCTTGCGCCGTACACACCTAAATCCGTTTGCAATGGGTCTGCCCCTTCGATATTGACCATCATGCGCCAGTGGCCATCACTCTGCCAATCAAACTGGTCCGACTGATACGTCTCGCCGTTATAGGTCGTACGCGTCAAAATTGTCGTCATCGGTTGTGAAGCGTCATCGCATGTATCTGGCAGCAACCAATCTTCCACATTCGCGCCGTCTGCATATTGGCAGACCGCAATTTGCACGTCTAAGCCGGTTACTGGCAAGCCAGTTTGTTGATCTAAAACCGTAATTTCAAATTCGCCCGGTCGTTTGACCAAGACTTCGCCATCAATCGAGACGATGTAGTCTGCATGCGGCAATTTGTAATCGATGGTTTCTTGCGTACTGCCGAGCTGAACGTATTCACTGAGGCGGCCAAATAAAGTTGTGCTTTCAGAGTCTGCGCTCGGTTGGGCGGCACAGCCAGTCATAAAGATTGCGATCGTTAGAGTAAAAAGAAGCTTACGCATGAGAAACCTCCGTGGTTGCGTGTTGTGCCTGTGGTGCAGGCATGCTCAGAAAGTAGGCCATAACAGCAGCTAGCGTTGCCGCTTGGGCCACCGACCCAAACGCGTTGTAGCCAGAGAAATAGATGTTTTGTAGTCCGAATAAGCTGATGTAGGTGCCGTAGGCTGCCGCCCACATCGCTAACGTGCCCAGTATTGCGAATAGAACGAAGCGCCCTTGGCGTGTCGCATCCGGCTGGATGACGTTATAGAGTAAATCTAGCGTCAGGCCAAAGATGAAGAACATCGCAATTGGCAATTGGTCTGGGTTGATTAGCGTAAAGAACAGACCCAGAATGATCATCGCAACTGTAAATCCGCCAAACGGCACCTTTGTGCTCCGTACAAACCACAGCACTGCGCCCATAATCACAACCGTTTGCAGCAGTGTGCCTGCAATGCCTAATGCCAGACTATAAAACGTAGAGTCTGCCCGCCATTGTTGTAAGAAGTAAGGTTGATTGCCCATCGGGAAGTATTCCATCAGCGGAATAGAGACGTTGAACAACACACATCCAAAGGCCAACAGCATCGGCAGGCTATTCCAGAATGTGATGGCTTGGCCGGTCCCCCGTAAGCGTGCTAGCGTTCCTTTTAGCGGCGCGAGTAGCATCATTGCCCACGTAATAAATAAGAAAAGATGTGCTGGGCTCGTCAGGGCTTCAATGTCGCTTTCAAACCCGAACATGGCATGCACGCTCAGATCGACAACGCCAGAAATACCGAATAACAATGCGCCTAGCAAGCCAAATCCATAGCCTTGCGGTAGCGCATATTCAAAGGCGTACCCTTGCCGGACGTTGTACAGTTGCACGCCCATCAATAACATTGTGATGGCGCCCAAGGCGCTATAGAACAGCAGGTGATATTCATTGAAGATGGATTGATCTGGGCCGAATTCGAAGTGTGACCAAACATCCATCATGATGCCTACGCTCATTAGTAAAGCAAGCATCATAAAGAGCCAATCAAAGGCCAGCGTACTTACGGGGCGCTCTTCTTTTACCTGCGGGGTCACCCGTATTTCAAATAAAGTGGTGAGTGTTTGTACCATCATTTTTCTCCTAAAGTGTGTCGGTTGGCGTTGTGTGCTAACCAAGCGGTTGATGGCATTAGTATGTGGTTTTAGGCAGAAATCGTCGCTCTAAGGAAGATTTGGGAC
>JAHDBW010000103.1 GCA_020630175.1 Anaerolineales bacterium | reverse complement strand
TGGCAGAAGGCGGCACATTCCTCTTCCCAGTTACCGATAACGCTTCAGAAATCGGCAGCATCATGGGCGAAGTAATGGACGCAATCTTCTTGGGCGCAGCTGAACCAGCTGACGTATTGCCAGACGCTAACGCTAGCGTGAACGATACGTTCAAGTAAGTCTATGTCTCTCCCGCTGGGCAAGCCTGATTAGGGTTGCCTAGTGTAAAGACGAAAAAACAGTTGGAGCGGGACTCCCGCTCCAACTGTTTGACACTAACCTAAGTACCCCAAACCCAAATTCCTAGTATCCAAATGATGAAGTTTTCTCGCGTAGCCTTGCTGCTTGTGCTCCCTGCTACCTTAATTGCGTGCGGTGGCTACATAGCACCACAATATCAACAACAAGAAACAACATCGGTTGATGTCAATGTCAGCCAGACCAGCTACACAACTGGTGATTGCAGTGGGCAATTTGTTGCCCATCCGCTAGATCACACAACGGTTGCAAACCGCTATCCAATTGAAATGTTTGATAGTAACGGCGCTGGTATGGCAGTTAATGATCTGGACCAAGATGGTGATATGGACTTGGTATTTGCCAACCTCGGTGGCAAAAACGCAGTGCTTTGGAATGAAGGGAACTTAGACTTCCGCCCAATGTCCCTTGAATTCGGAAATTCACGCGCAGTAGCCACAGTAGATGTTGATACCGACGGTTTGCTTGACTTAGTCTTTACGACTGAAACAGGCCTGCCACTGTGGTGGAAAAACATGGGCGCTGGTGAATTTGAAAATCAACTCGGCTTGCCCGGTGTGGATGCACCAGCCTATTCAATGGCGTGGGCAGATCTAGACCAAGACGGTGACTTAGACCTGATTGGTGGCTCTTATGATGCTGCACTGGAAAAAGACTTGGGCGATACGTTCTTAAATAGCAATGGTGCTGGCGTGTTCGTTTACACCAATAACAATGGTGAATTCACGGGTGAACGCCTGATTGATAAAGCGCAAGCATTGGCTATTCAAGTGTTTGATGTGGACAACAACGGCAAGCCAGACATTCTGATTGGGAATGACTTTGCCGTCCGTGACTACCTGTGGCTCAACACCGATGCAGGTTGGGAACGCAGCGAAATGTTTGATGTGACCACCCACAGCACAATGAGCTTTGCACTGGCTGACCTTGAAAATGACGGTCAATCTGAACTGTTTGCAACGGACATGATCCCTTACAAACATGACGCTGAAACCGAAGCCGAATGGCAACCGGTAATGGACATGATGATGCATGGTCACGTTGAAGGCGACCCGCAAGTCATGGCGAACGTGTTGCAAAGTGCTAATCAAGATGCGTTTTCAGACGTCGCGGCTGACCGTGGCATTCTCGCGACCGGTTGGAGTTGGTCTGGCAAGTTTGGCGACTTGAACCAAGACGGGTATGTAGACCTGTATGTGGTAAACGGCATGCGCGCTAGCGAACTGTTTTCACACCTGCCAAACAACGAGCTGGTTGAAGAAAATCAGGCCTTTGCAAATGCTGGCGACGGCACCTTTACCGCCGCTCCAGACTGGGCGCTCAACGCAACCGAAAGTGGCCGCGGCATGAGCATGGCCGATGTCGATGGTGATGGCGACTTAGACATTATCGTCAACAACTTGGAAGCCCCAGCGCAGTTGCTAGAAAACCAACTGTGTGAAGGGTCTAGCGTGGTGGTAGCACTCCGCCAGCCCGGTACTGGGAATGCACATGCAATTGGCGCGCAAGTTGCGCTCCAAACCAGCGCCGGAACGCTAATTCGCGGCCAAGAAGCTGGCAGTGGATATTTGTCTGGTGATCCATCAGAATTGCACTTTGGTGTGCCTGCCGATGCTGAAATTGAACAACTGGTGATTACTTGGCCAGACGGCGCAACCTCAACCGTTGAAAATGTAGAGCTTGGTGCTCGTGTGACTGTAGAACGCGGCGGCTAAATATCAATCGCACTGAGTAGCGCCACACCGCGGTATGGCGCTACTCAGTGGGTAAATCGAATTTGCAGATTTTGTTAGACGCATCTTTATAAGGTGGGGCTACCAAAGGTTGTAAGACCTAGAAAACTATTTACATAGACATGTCTGCTTGGCGTAAATGCGCCTAGGTGGTTATGTAAAAGCCAAGAAGTTCTCAGAAATAAAATTGGCCCTTAACTGGGCTTTTACTGCAAGTTTTGCGACGCAGGCTTTCATTTATTTCTGAATACTTTCTGCAAAACACTTAATTACAAACGGGTTTATCTAACATGGCAAAAATTGTATTTATCGGTGCAGGCAGCACAGTATTCGCCAAAAACTTGCTGAGTGACATTCTGGAGTTCCCAGCACTCAAAAACTGCACGCTCACATTGATGGACATTGATGCAGATCGCTTGCGGACTTCAGAAATTGTGGCCCACAAGGTTGCTGCCGTGCGGAACGCATCACCAAAAATTGAAGCGACTACAGACCGCCGAAAAGCGCTTGCTGGTGCAGACTTTGTCATTACCATGATCCAAGTGGCTGGGTACAAGCCTGGCACAGTCATTGACTTTGAAATACCAAAGAAATACGGCTTGCGCCAAACCATTGCCGACACGCTCGGCATTGGCGGCATTATGCGTGGCCTACGCACTATTCCAGTGTTGTTAGACATTTGCCGCGACATGGAAGAACTCTGCCCAAATGCAACCTTGCTGCAATATGTAAACCCAATGGTCATGAACTGCTGGGCTATTAACAAAGCGACCAACATTCACACCGTGGGCTTGTGCCACAGCGTGCCGCATACCGCACATGATTTAGCCGATGACATGGGCATCCCACGGGATGAACTCAAGTATCTGGTGGCGGGCATCAACCACGTTGCGTTCTTCTTGAAACTGGAACACAACGGCGTGAACATGTATCCAAAACTGCGTGAAACCATGGCTGGCTTTGAAGCTTCTGGCAACTGGCCAAAACGCTTTGAACGCATGACCGATCACGTCCGGTATGAAATGTTCAAACGTCTGGGTTACTTCGTGACCGAGTCTAGCGAGCACTTTAGTGAGTACACGCCGTGGTTTATCAAACGTGATCGCCCAGACTTGCTGACCGAATTTGATATTCCATTGGATGAATACATCTACCGCTGCGAAACCCAAATTGCAGACTGGGAAGGTATGCGCAAAGAGATGGAAGACAGTAGCAAGCCGCTTACCCTAGAACCAAGCGTGGAGTTTGGCTCACATATCATCAACGCGATTTACACCGGGCAACCGACCCGTATTTATGGCAACATGCCAAACAACGGCATTATTGACAACTTGCCAACCGGTGTGCCTGTTGAAGTCCCTTGTTTAGTGGACGACAACGGCGTGCAGCCTGTGAAAATTGGGGCAATCCCACCGCAACTTGCGGCATTGATGCAAACCAATATCAACGTGCATGACCTGACGGTGCAAGCTGCGCTGACAGGCAAGCGTGAGCACATTTACCATGCAGCCATGATGGACCCACACACGGCGGCTGAGCTGTCACTAGACCAAATTTGGTCAATGGTTGATGAGCTTATCGAAGCACATGGGGATTGGTTGCCCAACTATAGTTAGGTTCTGAAAGAGGTTTAAGGTTGATTCTATTTTGAATAAGTCTGCTTCTTTTTTTACAGTTCGTTCTCTTCTCCTCACAGGTGCCGTCTTTATGACGGCATTTGTGCTTTTCTGGGGCTGGACGTATGTGCTGCCACATAACCCGCGCCCAGTCTTTGCCTACTTTGATCACCAGGCCAATGCATGGCTCAAAGGCCACTTGCACCTCATGTTCCCGCAGGCTAGGCACGATATGACGCGCTACTTAGGCGATTGGTATGTGCCGTTTCCGCCGCTAGCCTCTATTCTGTTGCTGCCCTATGTGGCCTATAAAGGCCTTTTAGACATTGATATGGTGTGGTTTTCGTGCCTGATTGGGGCGCTGACGGTGACGTTTGTGTATCGCATGCTGACGGCGCTGCGCGATCAGGGACTGTCTACGTTGAACCAAGCGGGCGTGTTGTGGCTAACGGCTCTGTTTGGGGTTGGCTCTGTATTTTGGTATATGACGTTGCAGGGCACAGTTTGGTTCTTCGCGCAGATTTGTACAGTGACGTTTGTGGCGCTTGGAACATGGTTGCTTATCCAGCGTAAATCGATGTTTTGGGGCGGCGTTGGATTAGGCATTGCGATGCTGTCACGCCCGCTTATTGCGCTGACTGGTCCCTTATTTCTAGGGCTGTATGCAGAATTACGCCCTGACTTCAAAACAGAGCTTTCGCTCAAAAAATGGTGGCGTCCCGTTGCGCAACTGGCGATCGGTCCAGTGGTGGCGGTAGCGCTTTTGCTGCTTTATAACTGGCTGCGTTTTGATAATGCCTTAGATTTTGGCTACACTGCGCAAAATGTAGACAAGTCGCTCCGTGAAGTGTTGCAGACTTACGGGCAATTCAATGTGCACTTCTTGGGGCGCAACCTCAAAGCAATGTTGTGGGGCGTGCCCATTATGAAAGACGGGTTTTATCAACCGGATCCGTTTGGGATTAGCATCTTCATCACCACGCCAGCGCTAATTTACTTATACCGTAGCCTGAAACCCAATTGGCTTGCAGTAGCGGGCTGGACGGCCACCGGGTTGTTGATGGTGCCGCTCTTGCTGTATTACAACACGGGCTGGTATCAGTTTGGCTATCGCTTCAGCTTAGACTTCATGATTCCACTGCTGGTGCTGTTAGCGTGTTTTGCGCCAGCGAAGTTGCCTTGGCATTACAAATTGCTAATTGTATTGGGCGTGCTGGTCAATGCGGTTGGCGTTTTATGGTTTGGATTACCGCAGTAAATAGTTGAGAAGTGGTCTGCTAGAATTAGCGCACAATTTATAACCCATCCCTACTGACTTGAACCTCAAGTCTCCACTTATCAATTGATTTTCTTTTTGTTATCGGTCGATAGCTGGTTCACCAAGCTAACATGCCCGTAACATCAACTGCCCGTAACAATTTACTCTGGACAACATGCATATTTTGCGGCGCGTTTGCGCTGTATTGGGGCTGGACATACATCTTGCCCTATACGCCACGGCCGAGCGTTGCCTATTTTGATCTGCTGGCTGATGCGTGGCTAGAGGGGCGACTGGATCTACCGCAGCCAACATCTATTCATGATTTAACGCAATATGAAGGGCGTTGGTATGTGCCATTCCCGCCGTTGCCTGCAATTTTGCTTTTGCCATATGTAGCCTTTAAAGGCGTGCTCGATATAAACGTGGTGTGGTTTTCTTGCGTAATCGGGGCGCTCACCGTGGTGGCAATGTATCAGGCGTTTCGGGAGATGCAGGCCAAAGGCCTAACGCGCCTAAATCATGCAGGTGTAATTTGGCTCACTGTTTTGTTTGGCGTTGGCACCGTATTCTGGGTGATGACCGTTCAAGGGTCTGTCTGGAATTTTGCCCAAGTGTCTGCGGTCTTGTTTGTGGCGATAGCCGTCTGGCTAACCGTGCGCACAGAATCGCTGTGGTGGGGCGGGCTGGCGTTAGCATTTGCCGTGTTGGCTCGGCCGCTGATTGTGTTGACTGCACCGTTATTGATTGCCTTATACATCGAAGTGCGGCCAGCGCTCAAAGGTAATTATGCAATCAAAGATTGGTGGCGTCCGCTACTGCAACTGGTTGCGGCGCCGACTGTGGCAGTTTTTCTTTTATTGCTACATAACGAATTGCGCTTTGCATCGCCATTAGATTTTGGTTACTTAACGCAAAACATTGCTGGCGATTTAAAGAGCGACTTTGACACATACGGCCAGTTCAGTATGTATTTTCTGCAACGCAATTTAAAAGCAATGCTATGGGGCGTGCCGCTTTTACAAAACGGACGGCTACTACCTGATCCGCAAGGGATGAGTATTTTTGTAACAACCCCTGCGTTAATCTACCTCGCTCATAGTCTAAAGGTAGAGCAGCTTGCAGGGCTTATTTGGGGCACAATCGGGTTGCTAATTGTGCCGTTACTACTGTATTACAACACGGGCTGGTACCAGTTTGGCTACCGATTTAGCCTCGACTTTATTGTGCCAATGTTTGTCTTGCTCGCAGTCTATGCCCCGCTAAAGCTGCCTTGGCACTATAAAACACTCATTAGCGTAAGCGTCTTGGTCAATGCTGCGGGCGTCCTCTGGATTGGCCTACCAACCCAGTAATTGGCCGCTTATAACGGCAACTCTACGGTTACGCGTAACCCTTTTTCTGGGATCTCATCAATAGAAAGTGCTCCAGCTTGTAATTCAGCTAGTTTTCTGACAGTTTCTAACTCACGTTGCCGATAGGTCGGCTGGTCTGTCAGTGGACCGGTTTGCACCAACCCCGTGACGGGGATGAAATAAGGTCCCTCGCCGCGCTGAAGTTTGAGTGGACCATTGTCTGCAACACAAATCGAAAGTTGGCGTTCTGACCGTTTGTTACGAATGGTTAGTCCAATTAAGCTGTTGCTTGGGGTGTGGTTGATCGCGTTTGTCAATAAGCTCAATAATAATAATTGAAGGTTTTGCGGATCAGTTTTGATCCGAATGTTTTCATCAATACTAGAAAAATAGTGATGGCGGCGCGCAGTGACTAAAGGGGTGATTTTCCGCTCTACACTGTCTAAAATGTCATTTAATAAAATAGGTTTGACTGCAGTAGTCATAAAAAGGGACTCCGTTGGTTATGGCTACGATTTGCCCTGTGAAGAAGAGAGCTAATCTTCTATATTTTAGCTAGCATCTGCTAAACTTAAATTTATAATTTATTGAGGAATGCGTAATTCAAAATAACATTGCATAGCGGTTGGGAGCGCTATCGTTTTGTGTTAAATTGAAGTATCAATAAAGTTTAACCATCAGCAGTTTGCTGTATTCACTGTAGTTTCAATAAATGAAAAATTCCCATCAGATTGGTTTTGGCGACTGGCTTATGCGGCGCTACCTCAACTGGCAAGTAAATGTTTCAACTGGCCGTAAAACCCAAGCCGCGTTTGCAGAATATTTAGGCGTTACAAAACAAGAACTTTTGTCTTGGTTCAACTATGTTGAAGAGCCAACGAATGGGGAGTTACTGATGAAATTGGCCGCCAGACTGGGGGAAGATTTGTACGATCATCTTTCAGTACGGCCGCCAAATATAGAAAGCAACCCCGATCCTAAAAAGCAATAATTGTCTTCCTGTACTAAAAGCGTTTGTTTCGATACTATCTTTATCAAAAACAGTAAACATCTTGCTAACGTTTAGAGTTTTGGCAAAACTTTAGTATAATATTGGTGAAATTGTGTCCAATGTCTATATTAAGTCAGGATAGCTATTATTATGCTTACAGAAAACAATAATTCGGATGAGGTTGAACTCAATCATCGTGAAAAACGTCGTTTGAGAGCTTGGGAATTAAAGCAAGAAGGATGGAGTCAACGCCGAATTGCAAAAGAGCTAGGCGTAACCGAAGGGGCCGTTAGCCAATGGATGAAGCGTGCCGCGGAAAAAGGCGTTAGTAGCCTGCAATCGCAACGCCGTGGGCAGCGCCAAGCGTTGTCTCATAACCAACTGTTACAATTAGGGAGTTGTTTAGAGTTTGGGGCTTCAGCATTTGGGTATCCAGATGACCATTGGACGTCTGAACGGTTTTGGAAATTACTACAAGATAAATTTGATGTGGAGCGTTCTGAATAAGGAGCGTAACGCACGCTAGAAGAATAGGAGCCAATTGATGTTGCCAGAAAAACTGGAAGACTTGCTAAGCAACACCAAAAAATTTGTCGCCGATTGCCGTGAAGCTGGTGATATTGCACAAGCACGAATTCACTTACGCCGCGCAATGCGTGAAATGCAACGGGCGTTGAAAAAAGAGACATTGAGCGCGGACGCGACTGAAACGCTTAAACATGAACTGCGATTGCTAGAACGGCAGTCAATGATGATGTCGGCTGAGCAAGAGTTACTAGATGAATTGTGTCGGCTGACGCCAGCGCACCTGTACTCAACCCAAGCATTAGCTGAAACCCTAGGGCTTAGCCCCAGAGAGGCAAGTAAACTAGGCCGTGGCTTAGTCCGCACTGGGTTGGCAAAACGCGAACGTAGCCCCGGCACAGACTACGCCCTAACAGTTACAAAGGCCACAATGGTCCAAGCAGAACGCGAACTAGAGCTCCGCAAACTGCAAAACTAATTAGGCCAAGTCAAATCGAAAACTATAAAAACCAGACCACAAGGTCTGGTTTTTTGATTCCGCGTTTGTGCAATCCATTGCATAAGTTTGCGCTAAATTGTAGGCCGTGCGTGCGTAACATCACCGCACGCTCAGTGATAAGCTAGATTGAGACGCGCAGCAACTGCATTGCGCAATCTCGTGCAGATACAACACATTACGACCAACGACAACTTTATGGATTCTGAACTCCCTTTTACGCAACCGACTATTCCTGGATTTCGCCACGTGCCACGCACCGGGGTGATTTTTGTGATGAGCCGCGCCGAACGCCAAGGCTTCACCTATGAAAACAAAGCGTGGGCAAACCTCGGCCAAGGGTCGCCAGAAACCGGCGGCTTGCCCAATGCCCCTGAACGCATTGATGCGGTTACGGCCGCCGCTCCTACGCGGAAATATAGCCCAGTTGCGGGGGAACGTTTGCTGCGAGAAAAGGTCGCGGCACTGTATAACGACTTATTCCGGCAGGGTAAAGAGTCGAAATATACCTATGAGAATGTCAGCATTGCGGGCGGCGGGCGCTTATCGCTCACGCGGATTGCTGCGGCGCTGGATGATATTAACATGGGGCATTTCTTGCCAGACTACACGGCCTATGAAGAACTGCTTTCAACGTTCAAATCGTTTATCCCTATTCCAATTTTGCTAAGTGCCGATAGCGGCTATCAAATTTCAGCGGATGCGCTGCGCCAAGAGATTCTTGGGCGCGGGCTGGCGGCTGTGCTACTGAGCAATCCGTGCAATCCAACTGGGCAAGTGCTGCAAGATTATCGCTTGCGCAGTTGGCTCAACGTTGCCCGCGAAACGGGGTGCACCATGATTATGGATGAGCACTACTCGCACTATATTTACAGTGAAACCAATAATCCGCACAACATTGTCTCTGCTGCGCAGTTTGTAGAAGATGTGGAAACTGATCCGGTTTTGATTGTTGATGGGCTAACAAAGAACTGGCGTTACCCCGGCTTCCGGATTAGCTGGACGCTAGGGCCAAAGTCTGTGATTGAAACGCTATCTAGCGCTGGATCATTTTTAGATGGCGGGGCCAACCACCCGTTTCAGGCACAGGCCATTGCCATGTTAGATAAAGACTATACGATTGCAGAAACGAATGCCATCCAAAAATCATTTAAGACCAAGCGTACCTATGTGCTGGATCGGCTGCACCAAATGGGCATCACCGTAGACGCTGTGCCTAGTGGGGCGTTCTACATTTGGGCTAATTTGTCTGACCTGCCCGAGCCACTCAACAATGGCATGACTTTCTTTGAAGAAGGTCTCAAAGAAAAAGTGATTACCGTGCCGGGCGTTTTCTTTGATGTGAATCCGGGGCATCGCCGCCGCCAGTACGCCCGTTATAAGAATTACACGCGCATTAGCTATGGCCCAGAGCTTGAAACGCTTGAACGCGGCCTAGATGCCATCGAACGCATGATTGCGAAACATAAAAAATGAACTTGCCGAATGAAACCGTAATTCTGTATAATTTAGACAACATTCACCCCAAATAGCAAAGATAGAAGAGTCGACCAACAGACTTTTCTTGAGTAAAGCCCGATTTTTCTACCGAGAAATCGGGCTTTTTTTCTTTTAGCAGGACAGGTCGCTATGGCAGAACAAGACATGTTGATGTTACAGATATTAGGCATTCCAATGGACCTTGGGCAGCAGCGCCGGGGTGTTGACCTTGGCCCCGGTGCCTTGCGTTATGCCGGGCTGCGCGAATCACTTTTGCAACTAGGGCATACCGTTACTGACCGGGGCAACATTGCCGTGCCAGACCGTAATGAAGAGCAAACGCGCTCGCTGTGGGATCACGAAGGCGGAAAGCTACGTCACCTTCCAAGTGTGCTGGCAGCCCTCAATGAAATTTATAACGCCACGCGTGCCGCCGTTGACCAAGATGCTATTCCAATTTTTCTGGGTGGCGATCACTCCATCTCACTAGCGACCATTAGCGCACTTAGCAAAGAAAAATCTGTGGGCGTGCTGTGGGTGGATGCGCATGGCGACTTCAATACCCCAGACACCACGCCGTCTGGCAATATTCACGGTATGCCGGTTGCAGCGCTGAGCGGTTTAGGGCACCCAGACTTGGTCAATCTCGGTCACGCGGGCCGTAAATTGCAGGCTGATCAGATTGTGATGATTGGCATTCGCGACTTAGATCCGGCTGAACAAGTGGCGCTGCGCAAAAGCGGCATTACGGTCTACACCATGCGCCACATTGATGAACTGGGAATCGCGGCGGTTGTAAAGCAAGCGCTGGCGAAGTTGCGCCACGTTGACCATTTGCACGTCAGCTTAGACATGGACAGTATTGACCCCATGTACGCGCCGGGTGTTGGCACGCCGGTTACAGGTGGGCTTAGCTTCCGTGAGGCGCACTTGCTGTGCGAGTTAGTCGCTGAAACTAACAAACTGGGGTCAGTCGACGTCGTCGAAGTGAACCCTATCTTAGATCATAAAAATAACACCGCCGAACTAGGCGTTGCCCTCATTAGCTCACTATTTGGCAAGACCATTTTGTGAGAGCCCTACCTTTATTTAGCGGAGACAGACAATGACAAAGTCACAAACCTACATTGAATTAGATGACACTTATGGTGCCCACAACTATCACCCGTTAGACGTTGTGGTTGAAAAAGCCGCCGGCGTTTGGGTCTATGACGTCGATGGTAATCGTTACTTAGACTGCTTGAGCGCTTATTCAGCGGTCAACCAAGGCCATTGCCACCCGCGCATTCGCGAAGCGATGTTAGCGCAAATGGATCGGGTTACGCTGACCTCGCGTGCCTTTCGTAATGACCAAATGGGGCCGTTTTCTAAAATGCTCTCGGACACTACCGGCTATGAAATGTCATTGTTGATGAATACGGGCGCGGAAGCGGTTGAGACGGCCATCAAAGCGGCCCGCAAATGGGGCTATCAAAATAAAGATATTGCGCAAGGCAACGCCGAAATTATCGTGTGTGATGGCAACTTTCATGGGCGGACAACAACCATCGTTGGCTTCTCTAGTGAAGCGCAATATAAGCAAGATTTTGGCCCATTTACACCGGGATTTATCACCGTGCCCTATGGCGATCTTGACGCGCTAAAAGCGGCTATTACTCCCAACACCGTGGCCTTTTTGATTGAACCAATCCAAGGCGAAGGTGGGGTGATTATTCCAGCGGAAGGCTTTTTGAAAGCGGCCAAGACCGTTTGTGAAGATAACCAAGTGCTATTTGTAGCCGATGAAATTCAGTCTGGCTTAGGCCGCACTGGCAAAATGTTTGCCTGTGATCACGAAGACGTGCGCCCAGATATGATCATTATCGGCAAAGCCCTGAGCGGTGGTTACTATCCCGTGTCTGCCGTATTGGCTGACAAAGCGATTCTGGGGCTTTTCCAGCCGGGTGATCATGGCAGTACCTACGGTGGCAATCCACTGGGCGCTGCGGTTGGGATGGCCGCGATGAATGTGCTGATTGATGAAGGCTTGATCGAAGCGTCTGCCGAATTGGGCACTTATTTCAAAGGCCGCTTAGACCGCTTAGAAAGTGACCACATTACTGAAATTCGCGGTAAAGGCCTCTGGATTGGCATGGAACTGAACACAGCGGCGCGTCCGTTCTGTGAAGCGCTGCGCGAACGTGGCATTCTATGTAAAGAAACGCATGAAAACGTCATCCGCTTTGCGCCACCGTTGGTGATCAACAAAGCCGATTTGGACTGGGCAATTGGCGAAATTGAAGCGGTGCTAAGCTAAACGCTATAGATTGTTCCCCAAATGCGGCGAATGCGATCCTAAACTATCGGCTAAAATTTGGACATGCTTTTTACGCCAGAAACGCCCACAACAGACTTAGACGCCCTGCTGCGTCGTTATAAAACGCCGCGCCGCCGCAAAAAAATGACCGGGGTCTACAGTGACATGCTCACGCTTGTGCAAACAGAAGCACAGCCAAAAGTGTTGCTAGAAGAGTTTCCCAAAGCAGACCTCGGCCTCATTGCGCCGCTTCTAAAAGAGGAGCATGTGCGGGCGGGGTTAGCCATCATCACGCTTGGGGCTAGTCTAGACACCGCCATCGATGGGCTAGGTGATGACATTGTAGGGCAGGCTGTAATTGTAGAAGTGGCCTTGGCATGGATTACAAGCATCGCGCAGCAAACGCGTGAAGTGCTCCAAGAGCAGGTGGCAGACCGCAACCTAAAAGTGGGACCCGGTTACCGTCCGGGCGTTGGCAAGTGGCCCTTAGAAGCCCAAGACGTGCTGTTTGAACTGCTACCGACAGAAGACATTGGCGTTACGCTCAATGAATTCAAACTGATGACGCCGCATAAATCGACGAGTTTGATTATTCCTTTACGCCCTATTTAACGCAAGTTGCTACTAAGACTGTAATCTGAATACCCCTAGGATTTCTCCCTCC
>JAHDBW010000452.1 GCA_020630175.1 Anaerolineales bacterium | reverse complement strand
CCACCCCACTCTGCGGTGATTGGGGCATGCGCTGTTAGGAGCGTTCGTAATTGCGGTTTTTGTTGCGGTACGGCTAACGTACAGGCGTCTGCAATGGCCTGTACCAAGGCGCTTGGTAAGTCATCACGCACGCGCCAGAGCGTTCCCACTTCTGTACGGCTCATAAAGAAACGCGGTGCCCGATCTTCATCGGGATAGCCGGGTTCGCGGACGTAGCAAATTTGGCCCGCTGCGTTTGACGTAAAGAGCGCGTCAGCTTGCAACGCCGCAAGACTCATCGGATCAGTCATCATTATTTATCTTTGACCGCCAGCACGGCGGCCCGCTCTGCGCCTTTTACATCGCGGATGGCGTACAGCGTAATCACACTCGACACGCCGCGCTGCCGCAGGTCTTTGACGTAGGCTAACAAGCGTGGCCGATCAGTCTTGAGTAAGTCTTTCAACATCCAGCCGACGCCTTTTTGCACAAGGTCTTCAGGATCAAACAGTAGCGTTTCGCCAAGCGCCAAGGCTTGGTCTGTAAAGCGCCCTGTCTTGGCAACCTTGCGCGTAAACAGCACCACGCTGGCCCGGCGTAGCCAAAGGTCAGCGTCTTGGTTCCACGTTTGCGCAAGCGCTAGCAGCGGGTCGGGATACCGCAACAAAACCTCGCGCAACAGCGACCCGGTGTATTCATCAATCTTGCTCCAGCCATGTAATTGGCGCACCAAGGCATCGAGTTCGCCAAACCGCTCCGGCGTAAAGTAGTCGGCCAGTGGTTCTAAAATCGCTAGCGCTACTGATTGCTGCTCGCCAACTTCTGAATAAATCAACTGGCGTGCTAACGCCAACCGTTCGGCTTGCGACAAGGCCCGGATGGCTGCGCGATGGGTTTTGAGTATGGCCTTTTTACCCGCCGCACGCACGCCATAGCTTTTGTAACGCGGGTCTGGTTCATTCGCATCCGCAGGATAGGGACTGCGCTCACCGGCCGCAACAAGGTCGGCCACAATGGCGGAATAGAGGTCATCGACTGTGATCATATCTGGCAACTGTAACGGATGTTCAGGACGTTGTGAAGGTATTGGACACTGATAAGGAGGAACACAGATATAGATTGATCAGCGTTCCTCCCTATCAGTGTCCAAAAAAATTATCTGACACAGCTAATGCTAGAATCAAATCCCATGGCCAAACAACGTGTCTGCAACCACTGCAATCAGCCAATTACTGGCAGCTACCTTACCGCCTTAGATGCCGATTGGCACCCGGAGCATTTTTGCTGCGCGATTTGCAACAAGCCCGTTACCGAGCCCAAGTTCTACGCACACGAGGGGCAGCCGTGCCATCCCGCGTGTTATGAAGCGACTTTAGCCAAGCGCTGCACCGTGTGTGACAAGCCGCTCACGGGCAAGTATCAGGTCAATTATTGGGGAGAGACCACCTGCGTTGGACATGACAAACAGTACGCCTCTTGCGCGTACTGCGGACGGATTGTGCCGCAAGTGACCAAGCGCACGCGTCGCCGCGAAATTGAAGACATCAGCTGTGCCGTTTGCGAAACGACCGCCATCAACACCGTTGCCCAAGCCAACTATTTACTGCCGCACGGCATCGCTTGGTTGGAAGCGCAGGGCCTAAAACTGCGCGCCAAGTCATTCAAAATTGAGGTGTTAGATCGGGCTGATTTTATGGCGCGCAACGTTGGCAAACGCGATCCGCTCGGCCTGACCATGAGCAAACGCTACATGCGCAACAACAAGCTAGACCGCGTGGAGTTAGAAAGCGTCGCCTTGCTAAAGGGTCTGCCGCAAGCGCTGTTTGAAGGCGTATGCGTGCATGAGTTAGGGCACGTTTGGCTGCTCCAGCACAAAATCGTCAACCTACCGCCCATTGATGAAGAAGGCTTTTGTGAATTGTTAGCGCATCGGCACTACACCGCCGTTGGCACGCAGTCGGCCAAGTTCTACGCCGAACGCATCGAAAAGAATCCCGATCCCATTTATGGCGCTGGCTTCCGTAAACTCAAAAAATT
>JAHDBW010000102.1:4832-12763 GCA_020630175.1 Anaerolineales bacterium | reverse complement strand
TTTCTAGACTGTACAGGGTTGAATTTAGTTGGTCTTGCGCATTGCAGCCAAGCCCATGCGGCTTACTGCGATACCGACGACCACGAGAACCATCAGGCCAGCTAGCATTGCTTTGCTGTTTGCGATGTTCAGGCTGTCATCACCAGTGTTAGGAAGCTCACCAGGAATGATCGTTGTGCGAACTTCTTCACTGGTGTCGCCGCCGCCGTTGCTGGCAACTGAGCCGATGTTACGAACGATCGTACCGATGTCGGTGCCAGCGTCGATTGTGACGTCGATGGTGACCGTAACTGTTGAGTTAGGCGCCATGAACCCGACGTTTGCGGTCAGCGTGTTGCTGTCTGCGTCGAAGCTGGTGCTACCAACTGTGCTGCTTGACGTTTGGTAGTTGACTTCTGCTGGCAAGATGTCGGTTAGGACTACTGCTTGCAAGGTGTCGTCTTCGTCTACGTTGGTGATAACCAATTCGTAGCGGATGCTTTCGCCGCGGTTAGCGACTGTTGCGTCTACACGTTCGCCATCTTCAACAATTTTCTTGACGATTGTTGGTGGCAGGATTTCTACACCAAGTGGTGCAACATAGATCCCAGCGTCCACGTCTGTGTTGTCTTCGCCTGCTGCAAGTGAGATGACACCAGTTTTACCTGAGTTTGCATCTGCGTCGCTGTCTAGTGCTTCGTTTGCACCTTCGTTTTGCGGGCTAAATTGTTCTTGTGTTGGATTGTTGCGTACGAAGCGGACCATGTAGTCACCTGGTTCCAGTTCGTCGAACAAGTACTTGCCGTCTGCGTCGGTAACCATTGTGTCTAGCACGTTACCGTCTGCGTCTTGCAGTTCAACTGTGTAGTTGGCTAAGCCTGGTTCGAAATCTTCTTGCAGACCGTTGTTGTTTACATCAGAGAAGACAAAGTCACCGATTGAACCCAATTCGATTGGCTCTTTTGTGCCGGTTGGTGTTGCAGTTGGGTTAGCAACTGGCAACAAGCCTGCGTCTACGCTGTTGTCGTCTTGACCGTCGGTGATGTCGATTGCACCCGTGATGCCGTTGGCTGGGTTAGGATCGCTATCTACTTCGTCGTTTGTGCCTTCGTCAGCTGGGCTGAACGTGCGGCCTGGTGCTACGAATTGTACGTAGTATGTTTCGTCTGTGGCTAGGTCACAGAATTTGTAGTCGCCGTCTGTACCGGTTGTGACGGTTGCAATCTTAGTGTCAGGACCAGCTGCAGTACCTGTCCACAAGTTGACTTCGATACCGCTGATACCAGCCTCGCCAGCATCTTGGATGCCATTGCCGTTGGTGTCTTCGAACACGATGTCGCCGATGCAAGCCTTAGGTGCGGTGGTTGGCACTGGGGTTGCGGTAACTTCTGGTGTTGCAGTTGGTTCAACCGTTGCTTCTGGCGTTGCGGTTGGGTTTGCTGCTGGCAAGATGCCTGCGTCTACGCTGTTGTCATCTTCACCGTCAGTGATGTCGATTGCGCCGGTGATCCCAGTGGTTGGGTTTGCGTCGCTGTCTTTTTCGTCGTCGTCGCCTGCATCAGCTGGGCTGAAGTCGCGACCTGGTGCTACGAATTCTACGTAGTAGGTTTCGTCTAGTGGCAAGTCACAGAATTTGTAATCGCCGTCTGTACCGGTGGTAACTGTTGCGATCTTGGTGTCTGGACCGTCTGCGGTGCCTGTCCACAAGTTGACTTCGACGCCGCTGATACCAGCTTCGCCAGCATCTTGGATGCCATTGCCGTTAGTGTCTTCGAAGACGATGTCACCGATGCATGCTTTAGGCGCTTCGGTTGCAACTGGGGTTGCGGTAACTTCTGGTGTTGCTGTTACCTCTGGGGTAGCAGTTGGGTTTGCAACTGGAACTAGGCCAGCGTCGATTTGTGTTTGATCTTTGCCTTGTGGCAGCAAGCTGGTCAACTGAGTTGTGTAGCTCATGCCGTTCATGTCTGCGTTTGCGTCGCTGTCAATTTCGCTTTCGGTGTCGATAAGCTGGGTTGTGTCAGCGTCTAAGATTGTAAATTCGTAACCTTCTGGTGCAACGAACATCACTTTATAGTTGGTGTCTGTTGCTAGCGCTTCGAACAAGTAGTAACCAGGGTTGCCGTTTGCGTCGTCTGCGGTGACTTGTGTTTCAAGCGTGTTGCCGTCTTCGTCTTGCAGTTTTACAGTCACACCGTTCTTACCAGCGGTGGCTGGTTCGTCTTGTAGACCGTTTGCGTTTTCATCTACCCAAACGTAGTTGCCTAGGCTGCCAAGTTCAGCAGCTTGTGGCGTTGCGGTTGGCGCTACGGTTGGTTCTGCTGTTACTTCTGGCGTTGCGGTTGGGGCAACGGTTGGTTCTTCAGTTGGTGTTGCTTCTGGTGTGCTGGTTGGCACTGGTGTTGCTGTTGCAGCAATTACGGTTGGGCTAATAAAGAAGCCTGCGTCGATTGTGTCGTTGTCTTCGCCAGCAGCGAGCATGATTTGTGCTGTTTCGCCGGTGGTTTCGTCTGCGTCGCTGTCTGCAGCGTCGTCAGCTGGTGTGTCTTGTGGGCTAGCGGTGTAGCCAGTAGGTTGAATGAACTTGACTGTGTATTTGCCAGCAGCAAGGTTATCGAAGCTGTACATACCGTCAGCGTCAGTTGTTGTGTCAGCGATTTTGTCGCCAGCTTCGTTGTAAAGCTCAACAGTTACGTTTGCTAGGCCAGGTTCGCCAGCGTCTTGTACGCCGTCTTTGTCAATGTCTTCCCAAACTTTGTCACCTAGTGATGCTGGTGCTGGGGTTGCAGTAGCAGTCGGTGCTGGTGTGTTGGTTGGCACTGCTGTGTTTGTCGCAGTTGGTTCTGGCGTGTTGGTAGGAACCGCTGTGTTTGTTGCAGTTGGTTCTGGTGTATTGGTTGGCGTGTTCGTTGGAACAGGCGTGTTTGTTGGTGTGTTCGTTGGAACAGCAGTGTTGGTTGGCGTTGCGGTTGGGCATTTGATTTCGATTTTGTAGTCTTCGATTTCGCCGGTGCCGCTGGCAGAATTTACTGCGCCAGTTGGGTTGGTGTCTTCATCACTGTCGATGCGGAAGCGAGCGAATGTGGTGCCACATGCTGCGTCTGCTGGGACGTCGATGGTAACTTTGAAGTCTTGTAGATCGTCGTCTTTGAGGACTTCAAGATCGTCAATGATCAATTCAGCGTCGCCGTCGAATTTGCCATTGCCGTTCCAGTCGATCCAAGCGTTGATGTAGTCATCACGGTGCACAGATTGCATGACTGTCAATTCAATCATTTTGCTGTCGCCAGCAACCAAGTCGTTGCCGCCAACAAATGTTACGCCGTCTTCGTCGTCTTGGTCTGCGTCGTCATCGCCGTCTGCCATTGCGCTGTAAGCTTGTTCTTCTTCAGCGTCGTTGCGTTCACCAATGCTGATGCCGTCTTGTACTTCAGCGAATGCTTCGCCGTAGCTTTGTGGGGCATCACCATAGTCAGCGGTTGGGCCAGCTGCGGTGTATTCAACACAGAAAGATGAAGGAACAACTGAGTTAGCAGAGCCGTTGTTTTCGCCGTATTGGCTGTCACCCCAGTGGATGATCATCATTTTGTCAGCGCCGTTTGGCAATGTGCCAGAGCCGATTGGGCCGCGCCAGTGGTCTGCTACAACGCCGGTTTCGATGCCGTCGCCAGTGTAGTCAGATTCCCAAACAACGTTGCCATTCTTCAAGAAGATAACTTTCCATTGTTCGTTTGCTTGGTTGCCAGTGTTAGGGCGGAAGGTGTACCCATCCCATGAGACTGCGTCAGTAATGCTGATATCGACTGCGCCATCAAATGCGGCTGGCAAGTTGCCAGGCACCATGTATTGGCTGTCGCGGCTACCGAGCATGCGCAGATCTACAATTGGAATACCACTGTTGCTAAGTTTAGTGACGTCAATGTCTTGCTCCCAGAGCAATGCGCCGGCTGGGCAGCTTGGGGCAGGTGGTGGCGTAATACCGGTTGGCGCACAATTGGCTGGGCGGGTCCAGCTAATTTGGCGTTGGTCGCCAGTGCCATTGTAGTCTGAGCCGTTGCCCCATGGGCCAACTGGATCGAAGTACAAAGTACCGCCAGAGACGCTAGCGTCAAACATCGCCCAGTTTTTGAATTGGCGATTGTTTGCGTTTGTAAATGCGCCGCTTGGCAGGGTGCCGCTTTCACCTTCATTGGTGACGTAACGGACAGTAATATTGTCGTGTAAGCCTTGGCTGCCATTCCAGCTCCAAGTGGTGGCGGTGTAATCTACTGAATACGTGCCGTCACCCTTACAGAAAGTCCCAACTGAAAGCTCAGGGTGGTGAGCATTGGCTGGGTTGTAACTAAATGTGGCAAACATCAGCGCTGCAAGTAGTGCAATGAAGATATTTACCCGAGTAAATGATTTTGATAAATTGGTTCGCGTTGTCATCTCGTGTTACCTGTACTAAAAGAATAAAAATTCCAAATTCAACATCTATATCTAATCAAATCTGTAAATTCGAGTCGATATAAGATCGGTGCAGGTTTAGTTTGAAGACAGTTTGAAACAACAGGAAGTATTTTCTGTGTGTAAGTGTTAAGGAAATATCTGTTTCTGGCTTGTATCAATATCCTTGTTTTATTTCAAATTGATAATAAGCAGGTTTTTTTGCTAGAAAGTGCTGTTGAAGAAAGCTGGTCGGTTGGCGTTGGATTTACCCAATCCGCAGCCAACCGACCGTTTCTATATTAGTGTTGTTTTCGCAGAGCGGTCAGTCCGAGGCGGCTGACTGCAACGCCGGCGATGAGCATGACCATCAACCCAGCTAGGATTGCTTTCATGTTTGCATCGCTCAAGAAATCATCACCAGTGTTTGGAATTTCACCAGGGATCACTGTAATCACAACTTCATTTGACATCGTGCCGCCAGCATTGCTGGTGACTGTACCGATGTTGCGAAGCTTGCTGCCAATTGCAGCGTCGTCATCAATGCGGACACCGATTGAAATCACAGCTGTGCCGTTTGCTGCCATGTCGCCAACGGTAAAGGTAACGGTGTTGGTGCCTTCGGCATAGCTTACGGTGCCATCTTCTGAGGCGTACGTTACATATGAAACGCCGTCTGGTAAAACGTCTGTCAGAACAACATTGCTAATTGCTTTGTCGTTAGGGTTGGTGATGGTCAAGCGGTATGTCACTGCTTCACCTTGCATGCCAACAAACGTGTCTACAAGTTGGCCTTCGTCAACAATTGCTTTTTCAACGGTTGGTGGATCTAGCGTTTCACCCAATGGCGGTACGTAGATGCCAGCGTCAACATTGGTGATCTCTTCACCTGAGCTCAGGCTGATCGTTGCTGTTTCGCCAGTCGTTGCGTTTGCGTCACTGTCTACTGCATCATCGCTGCCTGCGTCTTGCGGGCTGAATTGCTCAGTGGTTGCGTTGTTCAAGACGAAGCGGACTACATAGTCGCCAGCATCTAAGTTGTCGAACAAGTAGCTGCCGTCTGTACCTGTGGTGACTGTTTCTAGAACGGCACCGCTGGTATTGAGTAGTTGAACGGTGTAGTTAGGCAAGCCTGGCTCACCGTCTTCTTGAATACCGTCGTTGTCTGTATCGTTCCACACGGTGTCACCAATTGACCCTTTTTCAAGCGGTTGTTTGGTGCTTGTTGGGGTTGGTGTTGCCGTGGCTGGTAATAATAGGCCAGCATCAATGGTTGGGTTCATGCCAGAGTCGGTTAGCACGATCACAGCCGTGTAGTTCTTGCCGTCAAGAATGTCGCTGTCAATAGCGTCATCGTTGCCTTGGTCCGCTGGGCTAAATCCGTTGTAACCAGTGGTTGGTTCTACAACTTGCACAATGTAGCGCGTACCCGGCACTAGACTTACAAAGCTGTACTTACCATCTGTATCAGTCGTTGTTGTATCGACTTGTGTATCTGGCGTGCCGTCGTTGTCATCATCTGTCCACAAGTTGACCGTGACACCAGAAATACCAGCGTCATTTTCATCTTGAATTCCATTACCGTTTGTGTCTACCCAGACATAATCCCCGAGAGAGCCACCTAGTGGTGCTTTTGTGCCGGTTGCGGTTGCAACTGGCGTGCTAGTTGCCGTTACCGTTGGGCCAGGCGTGCTGGTAGCCGTTGGTGCTGGCGTGTTGGTCGCGGCCGCTGTTGGTGTGGCCGTTGCTGCTGAGACTGGTACAAGACCAGCGTCGATTTGTGTTTGATTTGGTGCAGCGCTATCTAAGCGGGTGACATAGCTCATGCCGCCCATGTCTGCGTTTGCATCACTGTCTGCGTCGCTTTCGCCGGCAATTAGTGTCGCTGTTTCAACAAAGTCTGCACCTGGTTTGTCTGGTGCTGCTTCTGGGCCGGCGAATGGACCAGCGCCGTCGCTGTCTGCTGCGCTTGGGTCAGTAAATGTGCCGGTTGAAATCGGACCGTCTGGACCAACAACCCAACCTTCGTATACCCAGCCGTTTGGCAGTGTTGGCAAGTTGAGGCCGGTGAACCAAATACCGTTACGGTAAGAGGCTGTTGGATCGGTTGGTGCAGCCAAGATAAAGGTGCTGCCGTCTGCACTAGCAAAGTCTGTGCCGAGTGCTAATGGGTGATTGATGCTGAGATCAGCCATCGTGCCAGTAAAGTTGCCAGCTACGATGTGCACTGCGCTAGGCGCTGGATCATCACCAACAGCAGGTTCGATGGTTAGCACATAGCTGCTTGCTGCATCTACATCAGCTTGATCTAGCGCGAATTCAGTTTGGTGGTTGCCGTCTGCATCGACAGAGAAGCGACCTGCGGCAACTGCGCCGTTGGTTGTGATCAACCAGCCTTCATAGACATAGTCAGGACCAAGATCTTCTAGGCCGTCAAAGTCAACGGTTAGGTTGTTAGCGCCGGTGGCACCTTTGGTTGCTTTCCCAGTTGGGAAGCTTGCAGCGTTGAGGCTCAATGATTGGGCAACTTCAGCACCTGCGTCGGTGATTGTGCCAGTCAATGGCTTGATTGCAAATGGTGCTGCACTGTTGTCAGGATCTGGTTCAACTGAGATCACTGCGGTGTAACCG
Source organism: Anaerolineales bacterium (assembly GCA_020630175.1). Classification (GTDB taxonomy): domain Bacteria; phylum Chloroflexota; class Anaerolineae; order Anaerolineales; family UBA6668; genus JAHDIM01. The sequence goes on along the minus strand of JAHDBW010000102.1, from coordinate 5,725 downwards.
ACCAAGTCAATGGCGGTGGTTGCGTCCATTTGTGTGAATTCGTAGCCGTCTGGCGCAACAAAGGTTACTTTGTAGTCGCTGTCTAAGGCTAAGCCTTCAAATAAGTAGAAGCCTGGGTTGCCATTCGCATCATCAGCCGTGACTGTTGTTGCCAATTCGTTGCCATCTTTGTCTTGCAGGATAACAGTTACCCCGTTTTGACCAGCGCTGGCAGGTTCGTCTTGCAAACCGTTGCCGTTTTCGTCTTTCCAGACGTAGTTACCAATACTGCCAGTGCCAGCAGGCGTTGCGGTTGGTTCAACCGTGACGGTTGGCGCAGGCGTGTTCGTTGCTGGTACATCTGTAGCAGTTGGCGCAGGTGTGTTCGTTGCAGGAACGTCTGTCGCCGTCGGTTCTGGCGTGTTTGTTGCTGGAACGTCTGTAGCGGTTGGTTCTGGTGTGTTGCTTGGCGTAACTGTTGCGCCAATAACTGTTGCTGGAATGAAGAAACCAGCGTCTACTGTGTCATTACTTGAGCCTGCTGCAACTGTAATTGACGCTGTGCTACCAGTGGTTTCGTCTGCATCGCTATCTAGGGCATCATCACCACCAGCATCTTGTGGGCTCGCTGTGAACCCGGCAGGCGCTTCAAATTCAACGACATAGTCGCCAGGAACGGTAATGGTGAAGCTGTATTTACCAGCATCATCGGTGGTGGTTGTGTCTACAACTGCTCCACCAGCGCGTAAGTTGACTGTGACATTTGCAATGCCGGTTTCACCAGCATCCATAACACCGTCTTTGTCTAAGTCTTCCCAAACCATGTTGCCCAATGTTGCTGGAACAAGCGTTGGCGTTGCGGTTGGCTCTGGTGTATTTGTTGGTGTGGCCGTTGGTTCTGGCGTGTTGGTTGC
>JAHDBW010000102.1:0-4732 GCA_020630175.1 Anaerolineales bacterium | reverse complement strand
GTGTTGGTTGCGGTTGGTTCCGGCGTATTTGTTGCCGTTGGAACAGCTGTATTGGTTGGCGTTGGGGTCGGTTGTACATAGAAGCCTGCGTCTACATCTTCGTTGTCTTCGCCAATGCCAAGGGTTACGGTGACTTTACCAGTGGTTTCGTCTGCATCGCTGTCTAACGCTTCGTCATCACCTGCGTCTTGTGGGCTCGCTACGTAGCCATCAGGAGAGACGAATTCAACAGTGTATGTGCCTGCTTCTAGTTCATCGAAGCTGTACTTACCGTTGTTGTTGGTTGTGACGCGGTCAATTTCAACGCCGTTTTCATCATAAAGAATGACTTCTACGCCTTGAATACCGGCTTCACCGTTGTCCATGATGCCATCTGCATCTTGGTCATCCCAGACCATGTTGCCAATTGACCCCAATGGGTTGATCACACCAGCGTCAATGCTGTCGTCAGTTTCACGTGGGTCCAAGTTGATTGGGCCTGTAATGCCATCGGCGCCTGCATCACTGTCAGCATCGTCATCATCACCAGCGTCTTGGATGGTGAATGGCATGTCCATGTCTGCTGGCAGCATGAATTGCACAACATAGGTCAATGCTGGATCTAGTTGATCAAAGCCATAGATCCCGCCATCAGCGGTCACTGTGGTGTCGATTTGCGTGTCTGGAGTACCGTCGGCATCATCGTCTGTCCACAAGTTGACGGTTACACCATCAATGCCTGCTTCATCGGCGTCTTTGATACCATCGCGGTTGGTGTCTTTCCACACCAAGTTGCCTAGGGCAGCGCGTGGCGTAATTACACCACCGTCTACGTCGGTTGTTTCTTCACCCGGAGTGAGTGTGATTGGACCGGTAATGCCATCGGCGTTTGCATCACTGTCGATGCTGTCGTCGTCACCAGCGTCTTGCGTGGTGAACGGCATATCCATATCGGCTGGTACATTGAACATTACAATGTAGGTCAATGCTGGATCTAGGTCTGTAAAGCTGTATTCCCCGCCATTTTCTGTCACAGAGATTTCAAGCATTGTGTCAGGGGCGTCGTCACCATCATCATCGGTCCACAATTTGACCATAAGGCCATCTAAACCGGCTTCATCAGCGCCTTGTAGGCCGTCTAAGTTTGCATCTTTGAAGAATACACCGCTCAAGCTAGAAAGTGGGGTGATGATGCCTGCATCAACGTCGGTTGTTTCTTCACCAGGCGTCAATGTGATTGGCCCTGTGATGCCGTCGTCGCCAGCGTCGCTGTCAACTGCGTCATCGTCACCAGCATCTTGTGCGGTGAACGGCATGTTCATATCCGCTGGGACATCAAATTGAACAACGTAGACCAAGAGTGGATCTAGGCCTGTGAAGCTATAGCTACCGTCTGCGGCGGTTGTTGTGTCGTCAATTTGGGTGTCTGGCGTGCCGTTACCATCATCATCTGTCCAGAGGTTGACGGTAATGTCGCCAACACCGTTTTCACCAGCTTCCAAGATGCCGTTGCGGTTTGCGTCTTTGACTAGCTCACCGCTCAAGCTTGCTGGTTCACAGCCGTGCATCCGCACCGTGTAGTCGCCTTTGGTGACTTCGGTGAGTGTAATGCCAGTTGTTGGTTGTTCCGTAACTGTTAGGGTTACCCATCCGCGTGAGCCTAGGGTATCAGGTGCTAAGTTATTTGCGCCTGTGCCGGCTTGTGCTGGCATAACAGAAGAAAGGCTAATTACTGCGCCTTCATAGTCGGTGCCTGGCTTCCCAGTTAGGGTACCAGTGACAGTTTCGTAGTACACCCAGTCGCTGGTGTCACTTGCTGTGATTTGCGTCAAGCGTGGTGCACCGGCAGGTGGCAACAACACTAAGTCAGAGAACACAACATCGTATGCAAAGCTAGCGCCTGCAGCGTTCGTTGCCATCCCAGACATCATTGCGGTGTCGTCGTCATTGACCATGTAAATGCCGTTATCAATTGAATAACGCCAGTTGCTGTTTACGAATTCTCTATCGGCAAAGCGTGGATCGAAAGTTGGCAAGTAAAAGCCGTTTAGATGCGCGTCTGAGCCATTAGAAATGCAGTATTTTGCTGGAGCTGGCGCTTCGCTTGGTGCACATTGGTTTAAAAGAACGTGGATATCCCCTTTACCGCCGTTTTCAGTAAGCGTTGGGCCATTTGTTGGTTGTTTGGTTACTTCTACGTCGAACCAGCCGCCAATCCCGAGTGAGTCTAGTGGTTGGTCAAATGTGCCGGTGCCCCATTTGTTTGCGCCACCGCCAAATTGGACAGTAACACCACGTTGGGTAATTTTGAGCACAGCACCTTCATATGCAGTGCCAGGCAAACCGGTTAGGGTACCGGTCATGTTTAGGTAGTAGTACCAGTCAGATGCGTCTTCACCTTGTGGGTTGTAAGGCGCGCCTTGTGGAGGTGTTTCTGTATAACCTGAGAAATTGTAGTAAAAACGGAAGCCGTCACCGTTTGCGTTGATCAAATCACCGGCGAACACTGCTGAGCCGCCTTCGTTTTCAACAACAAGTCCGTTTTTTACTGAAAATGCTGAAGCGTTTGGATCTACGCCACGGATGGAAACGCCATACGTTTGGGTGTGGTTGCCATCTGTTACACAGTGTGTGCGCGGGACGTATGTGCCTTCTGCTTGTACCTGTTGGTACGGTGCAAAGACCACACTAAATAGTAACGCGAGTACGCTGGCAAACTTTATTGCTGTTTGCCGAGTACTCTGCCCCAAACTGGGGCTACCTAAATAACTCATAATTGTCTCCGATACCTAAATATTCAACTGAAGCCAAATTGGCTCGTTTGTCTACTGTCGACTGTTGTTGTACTGCTGTGAATAAGAAAAAATAGCGAGTTCACTCGACAATAGCTTTGTATAGATTTAGGGTATTACGCACGCGGGAACAGGTCGATAAAGGCAAGGTGCACAGATCGTATGTGTTTAGTTTGAATATTTTTTGGCTTGCGGCGCAGGTTTGATTCTGAGATGAATCGTGCAATTATCGGAAATTTTCTGATTTAAAGCGCCATGAGCGGCACTAGGTAAATTTCTAAAATTGTTGCTAAAAGGCGGAGCCAAACGCGCAGAAAAGATACGCGCTTGACGGTGCTAAGTGTGGGCAGCGGGCTGGTTAACGGTTTTGAAGATGAGGCTGAAGGTTGTGCCGTGCCCAAGCTGGCTGTTTACAGATATTGTGCCGTTATGGTCTAGTACATAGCCGCGCGTCGCGGATAGGCCTAACCCATACCCTGTTGTCTTTGTTGTAAAGAATGGGGCAAAGATCCGTTTTTGGATGTCTGGCGTCATCCCAGGGCCGTTATCTTTGAAGATGATATGTAAGTGCGATTTTGCTTGTAATTGATCCGTATCGCGCAGCGGATTGGCTTTTGTCGTGCTAAACGCGTTTTCTGTACGGATGCTTAGTAACGATCCGTTGTTATCCTGCATTGCTTCCAGTGCGTTGATGATTAGGTTCATCATGACTTGTTGCAATTGGTTGCGATTTCCAATAATCACGCAGTCTTCGGCGTCTAGATCAGCTTTGATCAGCACAGGGCTGGCGGGCGGGGGGGCGAGGAGGCGCACATTTTCTAGTAACAACGTGTGGATGTTAATTGGCCCAAATGTTGTGTTGTTTTTACCGGTTGCTAGTGCTAAAAGTTGCTCGGTAAGCTGCTTGCCTTTATTGGCTGCGGATTTGATCCGTTCCAAATGATAAAGCGCCTTTTCTGGCAGGTTGTCAGACCGATCTAGCAAGTGGGTTTGTAATTTGATGCTTGCCAGAATATTTTTGAAATCATGCGAAATCCCCGCCGATAGATGCCCAAAATTTTCTAAGCGCGCTGACTTTGCCATGTCCTTTTGAAGGTGTTGGCGCTCGATGGCTGCGCCGAGCATTGCGGCAAGCAGTTTTAGGCTATCAACTTCGCCACGTTGCCAGCGGCGTTCATGTTGATAGTCACTGAAGCCAATCACGCCCCATAGCGTTTGCTTAACAAAAATTGGCACAGAGGCCATAGACTTAATGCCCGCCTCCTCTAGTGAGGCCTTTTTCTTGCCAGCAAGCTCAGTTGTTAGGTGGACGATTGTCTCGTTGCGTCGGTAGATCGCGTACCAGTCATAAAAGCCAGCCTCTTTTAATTGGAAGGTGGTGATATTAGAGGATGGGATGGCATCACTTGTCCACTCGGCGGGCATATCAATCAGCACATCGTCTGCGGTGACTTCTACATTGCGATAGATGTAGACTCGGTCTAATTGCGTGGCGTTGCCAATTAGTTCAAGAATCTCTGGCAGAACGGCTTGCCAATCTAAGCTGCGCAGTAATAGTTCTGCAGCTTGTGCATTTGCAGCCAAGATTGCGCTTTCGCGGGATTGAGTAAGGTGGAATGTTGCCATAAACTGTTGACAGTAACCAAATTGCCTGTCAGTAGTATATTTCTATCAAATCACTATTGATAAGGCAAGTTATGACGCAACGGGTTTAGAAAGATTAAGACACGTGCTTGTTTTACAAAAAAACTTGCGAAGACTAGTCTCTTGCGCTCAGATTGCGCTGTGATCCTAAATGTTTTTGGGTATGCTTTTGGGCTACTATATAGACATAGCAACAAACAGCCACCAGAACATTTACCACTAACTGGCAGGCTTGTAGTCTCCGAAATTACCCGTGCTGGTTGGCCTGTTTGCGCTATAGATTTACTCGAAACGCCCGTTATCAACGGGCGTTTTTT
>JAHDBW010000451.1 GCA_020630175.1 Anaerolineales bacterium | reverse complement strand
TCCAAAATCGCTTGGTCAGACCAGCCCACCTCGCGCATCGCAATCACATCTTGCTCGACCATGTTCCATGGTTCGATGGTCAGCTTTGCCACGTAGTCCAGCATTTGACGCTCGTTGGCAGGCAGATCTAGCTTGGTGTAATCCGCTTCGAGTTGAATCACAAATTCATCTGACTTACCCAGTTTACGCAGACCCGCTGCGTGATGGACTAGTCAATACTTACATTTGTTGATGGCAGAGACAATGACGGCCACCATCTCACGGCGATATTTACGCACTTCTTTGGTCGGCGTCATCACCGTTTTGTAGAGCAAGTAATGGGCGTCTAACGTCTTCGGGCTAAGGCTGTGGATTTTGAGAATGTTATCCACGCCGTACCATTCACGCATTTCATCGTAACGGGCTTTGAGCTCGCCCTCAGCTTCATCTTCATGGATGATGCGAATCCAAGCGGCAGGGGTAGGTTGAGTTGTCATAAAATCGACTCCATAAAGTTACGCGAAGTGGCACACAGCAATACTTCGATTTTGCTGCCGCCGCGCAGACCTATTACAGTTTATTGAGCAACAAAATGCCAAAAAGTTACACACAATCTTTGAGTCTGTGCGTGTTCGTCGTGAATTCCGCCAAACCGAACACGAAAAGTGCGTGAACATCCGACATTCCATACAAAGTAAGCCTACTTATATCGGTCTATAATCAAAAGATCAAGGGGTTAGTGAACATGTTTGCCGGTTAGCTAGTTGGTTAGTTGCCCGCAGTTCACCTAACACGTTACCCAACTAACAAACCAACATACGTACAAACGAACACTCTAGACTCATGAAATCACTTTCAACCCTGCTTTCTGGTATTCCACCTTCAGCAACGATGGCTGTCAATGACAAAGCCAAACGTCTAAAAGCTGAAGGCAAAGACATCATCGCATTGGCGGGTGGCGATCCAAATTTTGACACCCCAAAACACATCCAAGAGGCTGCTTTCACCGCAATTAGCAATGGCGATACGCACTACCCTGGCCCAGCCCGGGGTACCAACGCGTCTGTTAGCGCAATTGTCAACAAATACAAAGCTGACACTGGCCTAGATGTTGCCAATACCCAAGTGATTGTGACCCCAGGTGGGAAGTGGGCGTTGAACTTGGCACTCGCCGCTATGCTCAACCCTGGTGATGAAGTGATTTATCTTGAGCCAGTGTGGGTATCCTATCCACCAATGATCACGCTTGCCGGCGGCACCCCAGTGGCCGTTAGCCTGCCAAGCGAGACCAACTTCACCATCACGGCTGAACTCTTGGAAGAAAAGGTCACCGCCAACACCAAGGCGATCATGATCACCTCACCAAGTAACCCAACGGGTCGCGTAATCACGCGTGCTGAAGCAGATGCGATTGTGAAAGTTGCCGTTGAAAATGACATCTACGTCATCTTTGATGAACTGTACGAAAAGCTGATTTATGATGGAAAGCACATTCCACTCAGCGCTGAACCAGGCATGGCAGAGCGCACCGTTGTCGTCAATGGTCTTTCAAAAGCCTATGCCATGACCGGCTGGCGCTTGGGCTGGATGATTGCACCACCAGCAATCGCCAAGCTTTCTGCAACGCTACACAGCCAAGCCATTACGGCTGCCTCTTCTTTTGGGATGGCTGCCATTGAAGCCGCGCTCAACGGTCCACAAGACGATGTTGAAACCATGCGCTTGGCATACAAAGACCGCCGTGACTTCATGGTTGACGCATTGAACGCAATTGACGGCGTGCACTGTGAAAGCATCGAAGGGGCGTTCTACTTGTTCCCACGCTTTGACCTTGGTCTGACCAGCATGGAACTTGCAGAACAACTGATGGACGCTGGCGTTGTTGGTACCCCTGGTAGTGCCTTTGGTGCTGCCGGTGAAGGCCACTTGCGCTTCTCTATCGCGTCTTCAATGGAAGACCTTGTAGAAGCTGCAAAACGCATCAAAGCGTTTGTAGAATCACGCTAAACACACCCTGTTTCAAGACTCAAAAGAGCCA
>JAHDBW010000101.1:5502-12776 GCA_020630175.1 Anaerolineales bacterium | reverse complement strand
GCTTATTGTGGGGAATTTCATAACACATGTTTAGAGTTGCAACTGCGTAGCAGACGCGACACGGAAATAAAGCGACAATAGGCGCTATGAGTAAACGTTTTCGCCGTGTCCTGTTATTGATTGCAGTCTTGTTGTTTTTTATTGCCCTTTCTCCGTTTTTGTGGCGTATGACCGTGCGCTATTACTATGCTGGGGCGATGTATGACGTTGATTCGGTTCGTTCTGAGCATGTGGCGATTGTGTACGGCGCGGAAGTGCGCGGTGCGCGATTGACCACGATTTTGCGGGATCGGATGGATACGGCGATTGCGCTGTATCACGCGGGCAAAGTTAATAAGTTACTGGTCAGCGGTGACAATAGCTTTGCTGACTACAACGAACCAGATGCAATGCGCCAGTATGCGATTACGCAGGGCGTTGCGCCAGACGATGTTGTGGCTGACTATGCCGGTCGGCGGACTTATGACACGTGTTACCGCGCTTACCATGTATTTCAGCTTGAAAGCGCGATTTTAGTTACGCAGGCGTTTCATTTGCCACGGGCGATTTTCACTTGCAATATGTTGGGCTTAGATACTGTCGGAGTCGGGTCTGATCCGCGAATTTATCGGCAGGCAGACTATTATGAAGGGCGGGAAACGCTTGCCACGTACCGGGCGCTTTGGGATGTGATGCGCCATCAGCCAGCGGAAATTGTTGGTGCCGCAGAGCCAATTGAATAATGCACAGTCCATTTGGGTAGCGGTTGCTATTCAACGTAATGCTGGTGCGCACATTAGAATTCGATAAACCATCGTAAAAGTGTAGGTTGCGTAGAAGACACGTCAGGGAAATAGCGCGACAATAGATGCGATGAATAAACGTATCCGCCGCTTCTTTTTAATAATTATTGCGCTGTTCTTTTTGGCAGCCTCTCCCTTTTTGTGGCGTTCTGCTGTGCAGCGCTACTATCAAAGCTCTATCTACGATGTAAACAATGTTCGCAATGAGCAGGTTGCAATTGTGTATGGTGCGGCTGTTCGTAATGGACGGCTAAGCACAGTATTACGGGACCGCATGGATACGGCGATTGCATTGTATGAAACGGGTAAAGTCACGAAATTACTAGTGAGCGGGGGCGTTACCTCGACCAATCGCAATGAGCCAAACGCCATGATGGACTATGCAATTGCGCGTGGCGTTGCGGCTGAAGATATCATCACCGATGATGCCGGCGACCGTACGTATGACACGTGCTATCGGGCGCGCCACGTTTTTCAAGTGGATAGCGCAATTCTAGTTACGCAAGAGTTCCACTTGCCGCGGGCAATCTTCACTTGCAATATGTTAGGGGTAGATGCCGTTGGCGTTAGATCAGATCCACGTCGATACCGTGCAGCAGAGTTTTATGAAGTGCGCGAGACCTTTGCAACCTATCGCGCGTTGTGGGATGTTATTCGGCGTAAGCCAGTCTAACCCCGCTCCGGTGGCCTTCATCAGTTTGCATAGATAATCAAATATAAGGTTTGTATTGAGTGCGTTTTGGCTTCTGGTGTGAAACTGCTATAATTTCAACATGAACTTAATGTTTAGCGATGCTAATCCGAATAATAATGGTAATAACAATTTGAATTACCGCTTCGGGTGTGTTGCGCATTGAGCTAGTTAGTGTCTCAACTGTAATAACAACCGCCCGTTCTGCTGAACAGGCGGTTTTTTTTTGCCTAAATTAGGCACCTGATTTATAAACCCTAAACCGGTAACAAGCCTTGTTGCCGCATTGCTTTATCTAAAACTAAGAGAGATTTCAAATGCATAAATCACATACAAGTGGAGAACTTCGCCGCGATCATATCGGCCAAACTGTTAAGTTAGCAGGGTGGGTCAATCGGCGTCGTGATCATGGTGGTTTGATTTTTATTGACTTGCGCGACCGCTGGGGCGTAACCCAAGTCGTATCTGATCCTGAATCGGCTGCCGCTGCGCACGAGCTTTTGAACACCGTTCGCAACGAATTTGTGTTGCAAGTGACAGGTGTTGTTCGCGAACGGCCAGAAGGGCAAACCAATGAAAATTTATCAACTGGTGAAATTGAGTTGGTTGCGACAGATGTCAAAATCCTCAACGCCTCAAAAACACCGCCATTTGAAATCAATGAAGACTCAAACGTTGATGAAAAAGTACGCCTGAAATATCGCTACCTTGATCTACGCCGTGAACGCATGCGCCGTAACTTGGTGCTACGTAGTGAAGTGACCACGTATATTCGCAATTACTTGGCCAATGAAGGTTTCATTGAAGTTGAAACGCCAATTCTGTTCAAGACCACCCCAGAAGGTGCGCGCGATTACTTGGTGCCAAGCCGCGTTCATCCTGGTAAGTTTTATGCGTTGCCACAATCCCCACAGCAATTGAAACAAATGTTGATGGTGGCGGGTGTGGAAAAATACTTCCAAATTGCACGCTGCTTCCGCGATGAAGATCAACGGGGCGACCGTCAACCAGAATTCACGCAATTGGATATGGAAATGTCATTCGTCGAACGTGATGACGTTACCCAATTGCTAGAAGACCTGATGACAAACATGATTGAAGAAGTTTGTGACAAGCCAATCATGCAAAAACCATGGCCGCGCATTACTTATGCAGACGCGATGGATCGTTTTGGCGAAGACCGCCCAGACTTGCGCTTTGAAATGTACCTGAAAGACGTGACCGCCATTTGCCGCGACACTGGCTTCAAGGTCTTTGACGGTGCGCCAATGGTCAAAGGTATCAACGCAGAAGGCTGTGGCGCTACCTATAGCCGCAAGCAAATTGACGCACTGACCAAGTTTGTGCAGCAACACGGCGCGAAAGGGTTGGCTTGGTTACGCATCGATGAAGACGGTTACAAATCTTCATTTGCGAAGTTCCTCAGCGAAGAAAAAATTGGCGAAATGGTCGCTGCACTAGACGGTAAACCAGGTGACTTGTTGCTGTTTATTGCCGATAAAGCTGAAGTTGCCAACGATGTGCTAGCTCGTCTGCGCAAACGCTTTGGCGTTGAACTGGGCTTGGCAGATCCAAACGTCTTGGCTTGCTGCTGGGTGATCGACTTCCCAATGTTCATGTGGAATGAAGACGAAACGCGCTGGGATCCTAGCCATCACCTCTTCACTAGCCCAATGCCAGACAGCATCCCATTGTTGGATACTGATCCGGGGGCTGCGGTTGGCTCACAATATGACATGGTCATCAATGGCTACGAAACGGCTGGCGGCTCAATTCGTATTCACAACCGGGCGTTGCAAGAAAAAGTCTTCAAGCTGATTGGCTTGGAAGATGATGTGGCCCAAGAACGGTTTGGTCACATGCTAGAGGCCTTTGAATATGGCACACCACCACACGGTGGGATTGCGCCGGGGATTGACCGCTTGGTTATGCTTTTGGCTGGCGAACCAAACATTCGCGAAGTGATTGCCTTCCCTAAATCACAACAAGCCACCGACATTATGGCCGGTGCGCCGTCAGTTGTTGAAGACCATCAACTGGTTGAACTGCACGTTGGTATCTTAGACGAAGACGAATAGACGTCGCTAACGTCACTAGCTGATAGACAGAAGCCGGGGTTTGGAAATTTCCAAACCCCGGCTTTTTTATTTCTATTTGAGTGGTGAATTGATGTTTCTATTGAACTGGAGCGTCGTTCTATTGGTTACCTTGTGAGTAATTACGGACTTTCAACCCGATTGAAATGACTAAATAGATTAGGATCCAATATTTTGGCCCGGCTGGGTCGCTTAGGCTTTGTATAAAGATAAATATGAAAACAACATTGAGTGCGAGGCTCAATAATATTCTGGGTGACACGACGGGATTTTCTCCTTGGGTTTGACTGCGCTTTCTGAGAGCACACTTATTAACTGTTGCCGCTTATTCTAATTCATGTCGGCGGGGCTTCGTTCGTTACGAAACGTGCGGGTGGGGTTGGCTAAGCTAGCGCTATTCAAGACATTGCGCTTGGATGGGCCTAAGTGGACCAGCGGTCTTTCTTTCAACCTGACGTTTTTCAATCTTAATCCAAACCTTATTGCCGTTCGTTTCAAATCGTGTTAATATCAATTAGCCCGACAATGCAGGTGATGATTTAGCATCGGTTAATCCCTACATTCACACAAATGGGACTCATTCTTCTTCTCGCTAATGCGATAGGCGGCCTATTCGGCGGAATAGCCAAGGCAGCTCGAGAGAGCGAGTTCCGCCTTACCTTATTGGTAGGGTACAACCAGCGGTCACACGGTATTCGTGGGGTATAGGTATCTCTTTGTAGAAACCCAAAAGCGATTGATTTAATTCAGTCGCTTTTTTTATTACTTCAGTTGGTTTACTTCTAAATCTTTCTTTTGTGGTACTAAGGGTTCATAAAATTTGACACCAAAGAAGGGGGTGTGCTATCCTCTTTGCGCCCCAACTGATTTTGGTTTTTGAAAGATGACCTGGAATTTTGTCGTGAGCCAACGACATCTCAATGTTGAGAATTCCGGGCGTTTTGCATGCATCAGGTCTGTGTGTTGGGTTGGCAAAACCATAACTAACCTAAGCGTTTCGCAAACTGCAGTCCGCTCTAACAAGCTGATGCTGATAGCGAAAACTATAGAAAAAGCGAATGTGAACATGAATTGCCGGTGTTCGCGTTTTTGCTTTTACATAAGGATTATTTCCAGTGCTTCAAATTGAACGCGTTGCTGACGACGTCTACGTTTTTACAAGTGACTTGTATGCGCAAGTGACAGCCGGTGCGGTGATTACACCTGCGGGCGCAGCCTTGATTGATACGCTCCTTTTCCCTCAAGAAACACGCGAAATGCGTAAGTTCATCGAGAAGAAATTAGAGTGCCCAATCCGCTACCTGATTTTGACCCATTACCATGCAGATCACACGTATGGCGCTAGCTTTTTCCCAGAAGCGGAAGTGGTTAGCCATGCCAAATGCCGTGAATTGTTAGACACGGTTGGGCGGGTTGGCCTAAAACGGGCGCAACAACAAAATTCTGAACTGCGCGGCTTGAAGCTGGTCTTGCCAGAAGTTGTTTTTAGCGAAGGGCCATTGGAACTGCGCCTTGGAAACAAGACTATGATCTTGAACCACGCCCCAGGTCATAGTGAAGACCTAATCACCGTTTTGGTGAAAGAAGACAAAGTTCTTTTTGCATCAGACACCATGATGCCTATTCCAGTGCTGGCCGATGGCGACTATAAAGAATACATCGAGTCGTTGAAGTACATCCTGAACTACGAACTTGAAAACGTTGTGCAAGGGCATGGCGAAGTGGTGTTACGTGGTGAAGTTGGCAAAACGGTTGAGGCCTTGATTGAATACATCACCACGGTTGAAGCCGAAGTCAAAAGTGCCTTGGAACATGGCAAACGCCGTAAAGACTTAGCTTACTTTGACCTGCCATCAATGGGGCGTAGTGCAATTCTGCTTAGCGGACTTGTTGCCGATTTGCATGAAGCCAACTTAGACTACATGTACGACTTACTCAGCAAAACGGTTAGCGCACTGCCGCACCTGATTGAGTACGACGAAGACGTCTTTTAGAACAGATTGACGAAAAGCCGCAATTTTGTGGCATAATTTTAGAAATAAATATCGCCAAAAAACGACGATAGAGACCAGTACGGTCACAACCTGCTAATTAGCGAGTTCGGGACGGTGTAAGCCGAACAGCAACGTGATCTGAATATCCCTCTGGAGTTGAAACCTGAAATCGAATTGAGAGTAAGGGCTTCCGGTGTTGCTTACCGTTACCCAAGCAGCAATGTGAAAACGCATTGCACCAAGCGGCAGCGGTCTTTGACTGTTGCAATGTGGGTGGTACCGCGGGAATTCAAACTCTCGTCCCTTGTCTGGGGCGAGAGTTTTTTATTTATAAAGTGAACCTTAACAAGTGAAATTCAAAAAAGCGATAACGTGGTTGGCAAGCGTCTATGTGTGGGCGTTGGCCTTTGTCCGAGTGACTTATATTCTTACTGGTGACATCAAATGGCCCATTATCATTCCGATGATGTTCTTTTCGGTGTTGCTGCTGCCGCTCATCATTGCGTGGGGCGTTGGGCTTTGGAGCCGCAGCCGGCTGCTATTGATTGGCTGTGGGGTGCTCACTGCGCTGGCAATTGCGCTGTATCTACCGCGTTTCAATCAGCCAAATGCACCGACTGGTGCCGAAACGTTGACTGTGGCAACCATCAATCCGCTTGGCGATAACCGCATGCCGCAAGGCGTTGTGGACTTAATTGCAGCAACTGACGCAGATATTGTTGGTCTACAAGAATTAGACCAAAACTTAGCTGCCTTGCTTACATCGGAACTGAGCGAAGACTATCCTTATCAGCGTTTGGACCCAACTGGCATTCCCGGTATGGGGATACTGAGCAAGTATCCGCTAGAGGATAAAGAGTTTGTGCGCCAGTCAACGTGGGTTGGCAATACGCAAGCGGTGATTGTGCAATCGCCACATGGTGATTTTGCGTGGCTCAATCAGCATTATCAAGTGACAGCGCCGTACACAACGGATCCGTTGGAATTCATTACGATTATCGACTGGACCTTTGCCGAGCGCAGCAAGAATGTGCAAGATACGTTCAACTGGCAAGATCAACACGCAGAGTATCCATTGATTATTACGACAGACTTCAATGCGACAGATTTTAGCGATGCACATCAGCTGCTAACAAGCCGCAACTTAGCCGACACGTGGCATGAAGTGGGCACTGGCTTTGGGTTTTCGTTCCCCGTGCCGGGATCTAGAGCGCCATTGGCCTTATTGCCATTCAACTATTTGCGTTTGGATTATGTCTTCCATACGCCAGAATTTCACCCATTAACAATCGAAAAGCTTCCTTACGATGGCGATAGCGACCATCTGGGAATGCTTGCAACATTTGAATATCAGCAGTAATCGTTACTGCTGTGTAAGATGGAAAAATAAAAATTATTCAGAAGTGAGTTGAACCTAATCATCATTTTATTTCTGGATATTTTACGAAATACTTAATGAGTGTAACTGCTCAGTAGACAGATCAGAGAAGCATATTTCAGAGAGCTCTCCCTCACCTAACCTCTCCCGCTGGGAGAGGGACACTGCAGTTTTCAAGACTTGTCTTGAAAACTGCAAGCGCTTCCCTCCCAGCGGGAGGGACTGAGGGAGGGAGAGATCACTGTACCTTCGGTATCATATTTCTGCGGAGTAGTTACTAACGAGCAAACAATTATGTTCAAATCAATCACGCCAAATTTAGATATCCAACAG